>JAGAYY010000010.1 GCA_017940265.1 Bacilli bacterium
AGTTAATCTTTTCGGTCTATTACCAAAAGAAGCTAATAATGATAATGATTTTGAAAGAGAATAATCATAAGCACTATTATCTAAATATATCTAAAAACCCATACAGTTGTATGGGCTTTATTTATAATTCGTCTCCAGTAGGGTTTACTATTGAATAACCAATGTTCGTTAAGTGGTCCGCTACTCTTTCAAGTTCACTTATGAGAGTCGCATAATCATCACTTAATTCTCCAGAACATTCATTCGCCGTCATTCTCTTATAATGATTAGTTTCAAGTTCTTTTGCTAAAGAATCACTACGCTCCTCAAGTTCATGAAGAGTTTTTAATTTAGAGGAATCTTCGTTTTTAAAGATATCCATCGCTAAATCGTTCATATCCATGATTAAGTCATACATCACTTGCAATTCTTTGACTGCAGTCTTAGAGAAGGCTAAATCATTTTCTTCAAGTCGATTAGAGTTCTCGTAGAAGTTATAGGCGTGATCTCCAATTCTTTCAATATCGTTAATAACGTGGAAATAAGCACCGACAAGTTTAGAATCTTCACTACTAACTTTATTGGCTAAAGAGATGAGATATTGAGTAATTCGGTTATTGATGTAGTCGATATCATCTTCTGTATCAGTCATAGAGTTAATATTTGTTTTATCTTTTTTGACTAGATAATCATATCCATATCTGAAATTAAGCATTGCTAAATTAAACATATGCACAATTTCATTTTTTGTTTCCATTAACGCAATGTCAGGAGTCTTTAATAATCGATCATCAATATAAAGGAGTAATTTCTTTTTGTTTTCTTCTCCTTTATCTTTGATAAGAACTTCGCTTAACTTAATAAATGGTCTTACTAAAGGAAGCATCGCCATAAAGAAGATAAGTGCATAAATGATGTTAAACACTGCGAGTCCAAGTTCAGCAGAACCGAAATAACCACTAAAGAAACCGCTTATTTTGTCTTCTAATGGCCAAATGATGGCAATCGCAAGTAAGGCTGCAATGAGCTTAATAAATAAGGAAATAACGCCACTTCGTTTCGCATTAATCGATCCACCAATCGTTGCAATTAAAGTCGTAACGCAAGTTCCAATGGTTGCTCCTAAAACAATATACATCGCACTAGCAAAACTAATCGCTCCACTACCAACCATAACGATGACAATACCAGTAGTCGCGCTACTAGATTGCACTAAAGCGGTTAATATCACTCCAAATAATAAGAGTAATAATGGGAAATTAATCGATGTGAATAAGTTTTGGAAGAAAGTATTAATTTCAGTAGAGTTTTTAAAAGCACCACTCATCGAACTTAAGCCAAAGAAGATAAGTCCTAAGCCACAGGAGATTTGACCGATATTCTTGATCTTTTCATTTTTAAAGAACATCATCACTACTCCAATAAAGGCAAGTAATGTAAACCAAATAGAAATATTAAAGGAAGATAAAGAGACTAATAGGCCTGTTATAGTTGTTCCTACAAACGAACCAAGCATGATATTCATTCCTTGGAATAAACTCATAACGCCCGCGTTAATAAAACCAACCGCTAAAACGCATGTTGCCGCACTAGATTGGATTAAAGCAGTAACTCCTGCTCCTATTCCAAAACAAGCAAAAGAATTGCTCTCGGTCTTTTTAAATATTCTTTTAAGAGATTTTCCGGTTGCTTTCTTTAATCCAGAAGACATCATGTTCATTCCGGTAATAAATACAGCAGAGCCAACTAATAAAGTAATAATTGCAGTTGTAATATCCATAGTTAATAGTATATATAAGTTTTTATTTTTATCTATAAATGAAAAGCAAAAACCTCCCGATTTTATTCAGGAGGTTTGTTTTTGATATAGAATTAACGGATTTCTTCAGATTTGCGGCTAATCTTTTCGTGAATTTCGTTAATTGCACGGTCATGGTCTTCGACGTATTTGTCTTTAACATCATGCATGGTCTTTTCAACGGAGAAGTCTTTGAGTAATTCATCGCTTTCTTCTTCGGAGAGTAATCCTCTACCAGCAGGAATTAAGTGACCTGTAATGACGTTTTCTTTTAAGCCATGTAAGTAGTCTGTCTTACCCTTAATAGCAGCATCGGTAAGGACTCTTGTGGTTTCTTGGAAGGACGCCGCTGATAAGAAGCTATCAGTTTCAAGAGCAGCCTTAGTAATACCTAAGATAAGAGGTGAGAAGACGGCTGGACGTTTGCCAGCGATAATGGCTTCGTTATTTTTAGCAGTAAATGTATTTAAGGATACACGTGTACCAGCGATTAAGTCAGTATCACCTGCGTCGATGACGAAGACTTTTCTTAACATTTGTCTAACGATAACTTCGATGTGTTTATCAGAAATACCGATAGATTGTGAAGAATAGACTTTTTGAACTTCTTTAACGATGTATCTTTCAACCGCTTTAACATCGCTAACTTCGAGAAGTTTCTTAGGATCGATAGCACCTTCGGTGATCTTTCCACCATTAGTGACCATATCGCCCTTCTTAACACGGAGTTTAGCACCGAAGCTTGTGGTATATGTCTTTTCTTCTAAATCATTTCTAACAGTAACGAGGTAGCAGCCATTCTTTTCTTCAATCTTGGTAATTTCACCTGGGATTTCGGAAATGAGAGCTTCACCTTTAGGATTACGTGCTTCAAATAATTCTTGGACACGAGGTAAACCTTGAGTAATATCGCTACCAGCAACACCACCAGTGTGGAAGGTTCTCATGGTTAATTGAGTACCTGGTTCACCAATGGATTGAGCAGCCATAATACCAACAGCTTCACCGACTTTAACTTCTCTACCAGTAGCTAAGTTACGTCCATAACAGTGGACACAGACACCATCTTTGGTTTCACAACCAAATAAGCTTCTGATTTCAACTTCGGTAATGCCAGCGTCAATAATTGCTTTGGCGCTTTCTTCGTTAATCATTGTGTTGCCTTTAACAATGACTTCGCCAGTCTTTGGATTAACGACATCATTAAGAGCGTATCTACCAACTAAACGGTCATATAATTTAACGACAACTGCGTTTCTTGCTGTATCTCTAATTTCTTTAACAACAAAGCCGTGGTCTGTTCCACAGTCGACTTCTCTAACGATAACGTCTTGAGAAACGTCAACAAGTCTTCTTGTTAAGTAACCTGAGTCAGCAGTCTTTAAGGCTGTATCGGTACCACCTTTACGAGCACCGTGGGTCGCAATAAAGAATTCGGAAACGGTCATACCTTCACGGAAACAACGTTTAACTGGTAATTCAATTGTTCCACCAGAGGTATTACCCATAAGTCCTCTCATACCTGCTAATTGGGTAATGTTAGAGATGTTACCACGAGCACCGGAATCAGACATCATGAAGATTGGGTTGCGTGGGTCTTTTTGGACTTGGGCAGTAAGTTTATTACGGACAGTAGCGTTAACATCGTTCCAGACTTCAACAATGCTGTTGTGTCTTTCTTCATCAGTTAACATACCGAGATCGTACATTTCTTCGATTTCAGCGACTTTCTTATCGCCTTCATCTAAGATTTGTTGTTTACCTTCAACGATATGGATATCGTCGATGGAAATGGTAAATCCAGCCACTGTAGCGTATTGGAAGCCTTGATCTTTCATCTTATCAAGGACAGCGCTGGTCTTTGGATTTCCTTTTCTATCATAACGTTGGAAAATTTCGTTAATGATTTTACCAAGGTCACCCTTCTTAACTGGGGTTCTAATTGGTTGAGCAGCGATATAAGCTTTGATATCTGTTCCCATTGGTACAAAGTACTCTGGTAAATCATGGGAGATATTTTCGCTATTAACAGCGTTCAAATATGGGAAATCACTTGGGAAGATTTGGTTGAAGATTACTTTACCAACAGAGGTGATTAAGTAACTTCTATTCATTTCTTCGGTAAACCCTTTCTTAGTTAACGCACGGCCGATAATGGCAATACGGTTATGTAAGTGGATTTGTCTAGTTTGATATGCGAGTAAGACATCATCAACACTTCTGAATACTTTACCTTCAGATGCAGCATATAATTCTAATCTTTCAGCGTATTCTGGGTTGACACTTCTAATCGCATCAGCTTTCTTTAAGAAGTCTTCTTTTGTGCTTTCAAGAGTTAAGTAATAGTTACCTAAAACCATGTCTTGAGATGGAGTAACGATTGGTTTTCCATCTTTTGGACCAAGGATGTTATTACTTGCAAGCATTAAGTGTAATGCTTCTTCTTGAGCAGCCTTGCTTAGTGGCACGTGAACCGCCATTTGGTCACCATCGAAGTCAGCGTTAAATCCTGTACAAACGAGTGGGTGTAAACGGATAGCTCTTCCATCAACTAAGCATGGTTGGAAGGCTTGAATACCAAGTCTATGTAAGGTTGGAGCACGGTTAAGTAACACTGGGTGTTTGCCGATAATTTCTTCAACAATATCAAGAACTTGTGGATCATATCTATCGATAATCTTGTCAGCTTGCTTGTGGGCGTTAGCGATACCTCTTTTAAGCAATTCGCATGCGATAAATGGTCTGAGTAATTGGACAGCCATTTCTCTTGGTAAACCACATTGGTACATCTTTAAGAATGGTCCAACAGCAATAACGGAACGACCAGAATAGTCGACACGTTTACCAAGTAAGTTTTGTCTAAATCTACCTTGTTTACCTTTAAGACCACTACTTAAGGATTTAAGAGGTCTTCCGCCTGGGCCAGTAACTGGCTTATTTCTTCTACCGTTATCAATTAAAGCGTCAACTGCTTCTTGAAGCATACGTTTTTCATTGAAAAGAAGAACGGCCGGAGAATTCATATCGATTAATTTCTTTAAACGGTTGTTACGAGAAATAACTCTACGATATAAATCGTTTAAATCGGAAGTAGCAAATCTACCTCCATCGAGTTGAAGCATTGGTCTTAAATCTGGTGGTATGACTGGGATAACATCCAAGACCATCCATTCAGGTTTATTGTCGCTATGACGGAAAGCTTCAATAACTTCAAGTCTCTTAGTGAGCTTTGTTCTATTTAAAGCGGAGGTACCTTTCATCTTGCGGTTAATTTCTTCTGCTTCTGCGTCTAAATCAACATCAGCAAGTAAGCGTTTAATCGCGGCAGCACCTTCAGAGAATTCAGCTCCTGTGAATTTTCTAATGAATCTGTAGTTTGTTTCAAAGTCAAAGACTTCGCTGTGATTTTCAAGTCTAGAGATGAGTTCTTCAGAACGTAAGTAATCATCACTATCTGGCATTAAGCCCCACTCTTCACCATGTTTTTGAATTTCTCTAATCACTGGGATAAAGGCATCACGGCCATTTTTCTCATTGATGAATTCACTCTTGGTGAGGATTTCACTCTTACCTGGGTTTAAGCAGATATGAGCAGCGTAGTAAGCGACTTCTTCTAAGTGTTTTGGAGAAACATCAAGGAGTAAGCCAATTCTTGATGGAATACCCTTTAAATACCAAATATGAGTACATGGAGAAGCGAGTTCAATATGACCCATTCTTTCTCTACGAACTTCTTTGGAGATAACTTCAACTCCACACTTTTCACAAACGACACCGGAGTATCTAATTTTCTTATATCTACCACAGTGACATTCATAGTCCTTGCTAGGACCAAAGATTTTTTCGCAGTATAAACCTTGCATTTCTGGTTTTTGACTACGATAGTTAATGGTTTCTGGTTTTAAAACTTCACCATGAGACCATTTTCTAATTGTTTCTGGGGAGGCTAAGCCAACTTTAATTGCAGATAATTTCTTTACATCAAACATTGTTATATCCTCCTTTCATTAATCGCCATTGACAAGGGTGGTCATTGAGACATCCTCATCAACACCTGTTTGAACGTTGCCGCTTTCTTCACCGACAAGATTACGGAGAGCAGTGTTAATCTTTCTCTCTTCTTTGTCAGCTTCTTTCGCGAGCGCGTCCATATCAATATTATTACCTTCGTTATCAAGGAGTTTGACGTCCATAGATAAGGATTGTAATTCTTTAACTAAAACCTTGAAGGCTTCTGGGATACCAGCTTTTGGTAATGGTTGATCCTTAATAATAGCTTCGTAGGTCTTTCTTCTACCGACACGGTCATCAGACTTAACGGTGATAATTTCTTGTAAGATGTGGGCAGCGCCATAAGCTTCAAGAGCCCAAACTTCCATTTCACCAAATCTTTGACCACCGTTTTGAGCTTTACCACCTAATGGTTGTTGTGTGACTAAGCTATATGGTCCTGTCGCACGGGCGTGTAATTTATCATCGACCATGTGGACAAGTTTAATCATATACATGACACCAACATTGATTCTTTCATCAAATGGTTCACCTGTACGGCCATCGTATAAGACGGTTTTACCGTCTTTTGCCATACCAGCTTGATTCATTAATTCGAAGATTTCTTCGTTTGTAATTCCATCAAAGACTGGGGTAGCAATCTTGTAGCCAAGTTTCTTTAATGCCATACCTAAATGGACTTCAAGAATTTGACCGATGTTCATACGAGATGGAACGCCTAATGGGTTAAGCATGATATCAACTGGAGTACCATCTGGTAAGAATGGCATATCACATTCTGGTAAGATACGGGAAATAACACCCTTATTACCGTGACGGCCAGACATCTTATCACCTTCACTGATCTTTCTCTTTTGAACGATGTAGACAGTGACGATTTCATTAACTCCTGGTGGGAGAATGTTATCCTTGGCCTTTTCTTCTCTTTTACGAATCTTAACATCGAGAACAATACCTGCTCCACCATGTGGGACACGTAAGGAAGCATCTTTGCCTTCGTTGGTCTTTTCTCCGAAAATGGCCATTAAGAGTTTTTCTTCTGGAGTTGGTTCTGTTTGTCCTCTTGGAGTAACTTTACCAACAAGGATATCTCCTTCTTTAACTTCAGTACCAACAACAACGATACCACGGCTATCTAAGTGAGCCTTGTTCTCTGCTGAAACGTTTGGTACATCAGCGGTGATTTCTTCATCACCTAATTTTGGAATGCTACGGCATTCACAATCATATTTTTCAATATGAATTGAAGTATAGACGTCATCTTTGACAAGTCTTTCAGACATGATGACAGCGTCTTCATAGTTATAACCGTTCCATGTCATGAAGGCGATGGTAACGTTTTGACCAAGGGCGAGGTCACCATTTTGCATAGCAGGACCATCAGCGATGATTTGTCCTTTCTTCACTCTATCGCCAACTTTGACGATGGAGACTTGGTTGATACAAGTACCTTGGTTACTTCTTTCGAATTTTTGTAAGTGATATGTGACAGGTTCACTCTTACCTTCTTCTAATACTTCAATTGTTCTGCTATCGGTATAAGTGACAATACCGTCATGAGCAGCAACAACTGCAAGACCAGAGTCACGAGCAACTTGATGTTCAAGTCCTGTTCCGACAAGTGGAGCGTGTGGCTTAAGGAGTGGTAAAGCTTGACGTTGCATGTTGGAACCCATAAGAGCACGCATAGTATCATCATTCTCAAGGAATGGAATGCTACCAGCAGCAATCGAAACAACTTGTTTTGGGCTAACGTCGACAAAGTCGACATCTTCTTTTCTTGCTAAGACGTTTTCACCTTTATGACGGGCGACAACAACATCATCTAAAATTTCACCTTTATCAGAAAGGTTGATGTTTGCTTCAGCAATAACATAGTCCCATTCTTCATCAGCGGTTAAATACACTGAATCTTCTGCTTTGTTTAAAACTCTGAGTGTTTTCTTATCAACTGGACGATATGGAGTCTCTATAAATCCATATTCATTTACTTTCGCGTATGAGGCGAGGTTGTTAATAAGACCGATGTTTTGACCTTCAGGTGTTTCAATTGGACAAATACGTCCGTAGTGAGAAACGTGAACGTCACGAACTTCGGTAGAAGCACGGTCTCTAGTTAATCCACCAGGACCTAAAGCAGATAATCTTCTCTTGTTTGTTAATTCAGCAAGAGGGTTGGTTTGATCCATGAATTGGGATAATTGGGAACTTGCGAAGAATTCTCTAATGGAGGCCACTAAAGGACGTGGATTGATTAAGGCTTTTGGTTTGACATTGCCTAAATCAGAAATAGACATCTTTTGTTGGACAGTTTTGAGCATCTTAGCTAAACCAACACGGAATTGGTTTTGAATAAGTTCACCAACACATCTAATTCTTCTATTACCTAAGTGATCGATATCATCGGTGTCACCGAAACCATCCATGACGTTAAGGAAGTATGAAAATACGGCAATAATGTCACAAATGTTTACGTAAGTAGAAGTATTCTTTAAGTCAGTACCGATAATAACGGATACTTTCTTATCTTTATCGTTGTTATAAACTTTGACGATGTTGACTCTACCATTGTCGTTAAGGTTCTTGTTAATCTTAACTTCTTTGAGGTGAGCGCCTTGTTCGAAGAATTCTTCATTTCTTAAGGCTTCAACATCTTCGTTAGTTAATTGATATCCTTTCTTAAATCTAATTTCACCTTCAGCGGAAACTAAATTTTCAGCGAGGATTCTACCTGGTAAACGGTTGTAGATACCTAATTTCTTAATAAATTTATATCTACCAGCTCTTCCTAAGTCATATCTCTTTTCATCAAAGAATCTTTGGACTAAGAAGTTAACAGTTCCTTCTTCAGTAACTGGTTCACCTGGTTTCATCTTTCTAAAGATATCAACGAGAGCAGCTTTGCTTGTTTTAATCTTGCTCTCTTCTTTTTCAAGAGTGTTCTTTAAAGCGGCGTTTTCACCAAAGAGTTTTTCGATGTCTTCACTTGTTTCAAGGCCTAAGGCTCTTAAAAGTGTTGTGGCATGAATCTTTCTTTGACGATCAATACGAACTGATAATAAGTCTTTCGCATCGCTTTCGAATTGTAACCATGTACCTCTTCCTGGAATTAAATCTGCTTCATATAAATATTTACCAGCTTTGAATTCTTTGGATAAGTAAGCACCCGGAGATCTAACGAGTTGGCTAACGATAACTCTTTCAGCACCATTAACGATAAATGTTCCACTACTTGTCATAAGTGGAAGATCGCCCATAAAGACTTCGCTCTCTTGAATTTCGCCTGTTTCTTTATGAATTAAACGTACTGTGATGTACATTGGTACGTTATAAGTTAAATCTTTTTCTTTGCATTCTAAGTAAGAATGTTTTGGTTCGCCTAATCTAATTGATAAGTATTCGATAGTTAATGTACCGACATAGTTCTCAATTGGGAATGATTCTTGGAAAACTTCATTTAATCCTTTCTCTAAGAATTCAGCGTAACTCTTTGTTTGAATTTCCACTAAATTTGGAAGAGGAAGGTCACCAGAAATTTTGGAGTAATCATAGCGATTGTTGTTAATTTGTCTAAGTTCAGTAATATTTCTAGACATTCTAATGGCTCCTTTTTCAATAAAATTTTTCTAGTTCACTTTTGTAGCCTTGATAATCCAATAGCCTTTTTCTTTGTGAAGCACGGTAACGTTTTCAAATATTGTTTCGAGATATTTGAAAGCGCTCTCGGCTCCTTGTTTCTTTCGGATGACCACATATAGCGAACCGCCATCAATTAAGAATTGCTTGGCCCCACTATACATTTGATAGGTAACGACTTTACCAGCTCGTATTGGGGGATTCACAACAATTGAATCATATGGTCCTTCAATCTTTTCGAAGATGTCACTATGAAGGAAGGTGACTCGATTATTTAAATTCAGCCGTTCCCCGCTCCTTGACGCTAGAGCGAGTGCGCGCGAATTAATATCGGCAAGATCAACTCTTGCCTCTTTAGAATTTTGAGCGATAGTTAGACCAATCGGTCCATAACCACACCCTAAATCTAATATTCTCCCGGTTAATGAGAGGGGTAGTAATACCTTAAGAAAGATATATGACCCCTCATCTATCCGAGACTTAGAAAATACTCCGTTATCAGTGTAATAGGTATATTCCTTACCAAAAAGCGTGAAACTAATTTCGCGGATATGCGAGCTAATCTCAGGATTTTCGTCAAAATAGTGACCCATTTACACCTCAGAGTAAATAAGAAGAAGTAAACTGAATTACTTAACTTCGACTTCAGCACCAGCAGCAACGAGTGCTTCTTTGTGTGCGTTGGCTTCAGCTTCGCTTAAGTGTTCTTTAACAGCAACTGGAGCGGAATCGACTAATTTCTTTGCATCCATTAAGCCTAAACCGGTAATTGCTTGAACAGCCTTGATAACTTGGACCTTTTGAGCACCACAGCTCTTTAAGAATAAGGTAACTTCTGATGGTCCTTTTGCTTCTTCTTCTTCAGCTGGTGCAGCAGCAACTGCAACTGGTGCAGCGGCGGTGACACCGAATTCTTCTTCAACA
>JAGAYY010000011.1 GCA_017940265.1 Bacilli bacterium
AATCACTAGTTTTGCCTTATGTTTTGTAGGCTCAAGGAGGAAAAAACATAAAAACTAACTATTAAATTAGCTATTCAAGAGCTTCCAGATGGTAAAAACAAATTCATTTTGAGAAGAGAATACAATTTGGAAGATAAAGCTCCTAAAGAGTGAGAAATTAACGAGAAATAGAGCTGCCTGCCTGGGCGGCTTTTTATTAGCTTTAATACATAGTATTAGTATTTTGCTTAGGTAGGGCGGTTTCGTGCGACACGGCTTGTGTATGGCTTGCTATTTTGAGCTTTGGTGGTTGAGCTTGAGATTTTTGCAAAGATTTTTGTCTATTTTTTAAACATTGGGGCTGGGCGGTTACATCACCTGTAATAATCTAATTTCAATTATTCTCAATAATTAACTTTAGATACATTACACAACAATTAATCACAACAATAAAAAACAAGATCTATCTAACCCATAGATCTTTTTTATTGCCTTCTTTCCAATACCTTCCCCCATAACAATTAATACCACTTCTACATTACCTACCGCCCCAACATCTATTTATAGCTTCCCATACCAACCTTCCACCCATATCTATATATAATATAGCTTCCACCTCAACACAATTAATACGCCGCCGACCGCCCACGCCATACAACTCACATAACAGCTCCAAACAAGCTTCACATCGCACCGAATCGACCAGCTCAAGCAAACGCCCACCGCACAGCAAAACGTCTGCCACAACTCGCCTTCCGCAAAACAGCCACGTCTCACCTAACTTAATGCAAAAAGGCCGCTCGCAAATGCCCCCAACCACGACATAATGAGAATAGCCAAAACTGTACCAACTGCGATAAACGACCTCGCACCGGGATACGGTCTTCAAAAAAGTAAGAAAAAAGTCGTCCAATAAGGGCGACTTTTTTATAAAACATTTAGATACGATTATATATATATGATATCATATAATCAGAGGTGAGATAGTAATGGCTAATAATCAACTTGATTATATTTCTGATTACAACAAAAAGAATTACAAAATGTATCAGTTTCGCGTAAAGAAAAACGATAAAGAAATGATTGAAAAACTGGATAATATTTCTAATAGAAATGGATATATTACCAATTTAATTATGGAAGATATCAATCCAAGTGTTTTAACTATCAAGCAAATTAAGGAGCGAATCAAACCAATTATGGCAAAGCATAATGTCAAAGAAGTGTATTTGTTTGGTAGTTATTCCAGAGGCGAAGCTAATAGAAATAGTGATGTTGATATTTATTGTGAACAGGGTGATGTCGACACTTTGTGGAAATTTTCTTCTTTTTGTGATGAATTGGAAGAAGCTTTAGGCAAAAAAGTTGATGTTGTTACTATCGGATCCCAAATGCACGATTATTTTAGACAACAATTAGAGGAGGACAAGGTTAGAATATATTAAGTGTAAAAGAAAAGGAATACTAATTTACATCATCAAACATTCCTCATTGAAACAACACCTAAAAAAATAAGAGTGATAATTGACACTAAGCAATAGCAACAAAATCCTATTTTTGCACGCGTCTAATTCATATTATAAAAGAGATAAAAGATAAGCCATTTTTGGTTTATCAAACATACATAAAAATAAGAAAGGGAAATCCACATGGGAAAATCTAATTTTTCGTCAGGTAAAGGAAAAGTCAGACTTATCGCTTCGATTGTTTCATTACCTGTCATCATCACCACTGGCGTCGCCCTTGGGATTGGTAATTCATGGGCTTTTGGTGATGGCTCTTCAACCATGACCACATACCTCACAACTCCAGTTCCAGTCGACAAAAGTGCTATGACACGTTCCGTGTCTGGTATGGGTGATGAACTCGCCATCGAAGTTGAAGGCGAAGGCATTGTTATGTTAGAGAATAATGGAATACTTCCGCTCAACAAAGACGATGTCCAAAAAGTTAATGTTTTCGGTCACGGTTCCGTTGACTGGTACATTATGTCTTCTGGTTCTGAAATGGTCGGAACAAAAGGCCACAAGTCTTATGACCTCAATAGTGCTCTTGAAAAAAGAGGCATTGAAGTCAACCCAGACATTCCAGCCTATTACACCAATTGGCATGCAGCTGAAGGCGATGCCAATACCATTTTCACTGCTCTTGACACATACTTTGTCATCCGCGAACCATCTTTAAAGGATGATAGCGAATATCAAAGAATTTATGAAGATGCAAAAGGTTATAGTAACACAGCTTTCTTCGTTATCTCTCGTCACGCTGGTGAAAACAGTGACTGTCCACATTATCAGAACAAACTTACAACAAACACTTCTACTCACAAGAGCGGAAGTAAAGTTCAAGACATGGAACGCGACTATCTTGAAATATCAGAAGAAGAAGAATACGCACTCAAAGAGATTGCTAGAGATTTCGAAAACGTTATCGTTATTGAAAACAGCACTAACAATATGACTCTCGATTTCGTTAAGTATATCAACGAAGAAATTCCTAACGGTATCGATGCTGTCCTTAATGTTGGCGTTACTGGTGGTCAAGGCGCTCTTGCTATTCCAGATGTCGTCTTTGGTGACGTCACACCTTCTGGTCATATGACAGATACAACTCCATATCGCCCAGAATATAACATTACATATTATCGTTCTTGTGCAAAGCACACCCGCCACTATGAAGGTGGTAAGTCCGCTGACTTCTTCAGTAAAGCTGGTAAAGGTTCTGGTGGTGCGGCTTTCTACAATTTCGCTTGTTACACCGAATATACTGAAGGTATTTATATGGGCTATCGTTGGTTTGAGACCGCTGATGCTGAAGGCTTCTGGGATCGTGAACCATACAATGGTTATGATAACGTTGTTCAATATCCATTCGGATATGGTATGTCTTACACAACATTTGATTGGAAATTCGTTAGCGCTAATAAACTCACCGGTAGTTCAATTGAAGCCGATGAAAAACTCACTTTACAAGTTGAAGTTACTAATACTGGTGAATACAAAGGTAAAGATGTTGTTCAAGTTTATCTCACCGCTCCATATACCCCAGGTGGTATTGAAAAATCATTCCGTAAATTAGTCGGTTATGAAAAAACCAAATTACTTGAACCTGGAGAAAAATGCATCATTGATATCGAAGTCGATACAAAAGATTTCAAATCATATGACGATTATGACGCCAATAACAATAGCCACACTGGTTATGAATTAGAAGCTGGCAATTACATCCTCAACTTCATGACCGATGCTCACCATGTTAAAGAAAACATGAGTCCAATGACTTATAGAGTCGTTCATGATGTCATGATTGATAAAGATGAAGTCACTGGTGAAGAAGTTAAAAACCGTTTCACAGGCGATACCGCTTATGAAGGTATGCCAATTGATGGTTCTTCTGTTGATCAAAACATCGAATTCGTTCACCGTAATAATTTCCCAGAACTTCTTACAGAATGTGAACCAAATAAGCCATGGACTGATAAGTTAATGGAACGTGCTTCAGACCCAAATCCTGTTGCTAACTATTCTTATAGTAAAGCAATGTCTGATGCTTGGGATAACGTTACTGAAGACTATTGGGATAACCCAATTCCACAACAAGCTCCAACATGGAGTAGTGGTGGTTCACAAAAACTCATGGAAGACGGCCAACTTACCGAACTTGGTATGATCTGTGGCGAAAACTATGATGCTCCAGAATGGGATTCCGTCCTTGATCAACTTAGCTTTGATAACTCCAAGAAGATCGTTACTGAAAACTCCAACTACGCTGGTCGTGGTATGAGCGAAATCGGTTTACGTGATTCCAATAACGCTAGTGCTTTCAAATTTGAAGAAGGTGCCGCTATGATCGGCGGTGGCTTAGGTCAAAACGATGAAATCAACTGCCCAGCTTACCCAGGTCCTACAATGGGCTGCCAAGCTTGGAACAGAGCTCTTACATTAAAACTTGGTAAATCAATGGGTAATGACATGAACGCTTCTGGCGCTGATGGCATCTTCTCACCAAACTGTAACTTACACCGTTCAACATATGGTGGCAGAAACTGTGGTTATCAATCTGAAGACCCAATCCTTTCTGGCCGTTATGTTTCTGAAATTATTAAAGGCATCAGCATTTATGGTCGTATGACTTTCGTTAAACACTTTGTCGCTAATGACCAAGACTTCAACCGTATGGCTAATATGGCTTGGATGACCGAACAAACATTCCGTGAACTCTATCTCCGTTCATTCGAAGAAGCAGTTAAAAACGGTGGCACCGTTGGTATTATGACATCCTTCAACCGTATCGGTGGCATTTGGACTGGTGGTAACGAAGCTCTTATCCAAGGTGTTCTCCGTAAAGAATGGGGCTTCCGTGGTCAAATCATTACCGATATGACTGAAAATAAGACAAACATGGATATCGGTTTTTCCTTCCGTCATGGTGGTAACCTTAACCTTGGTGGTGGTAATACTGTTGCTAACGCAATCGGTACTGCCAGTAATACACCAGTTCGTGTCCAACTTCGTTTACGTGAAGCTATGCACGAAATCGCTTATGCGTATTGCCACGCGATGTGGAGAAACGCGACATATAATGCCGCTAGTGACCCATCAGAAATGATTGTGTCAATTCCACCAAAAGAACCTTACTTATGGTGGAAACCAGCCGTTATCTCACTTGATGTAATGGTCTATAGTGGTCTCCTCGTAGCCGCTGCAGCCGCTGGTCTAACAATCTTCAAATTCTTCACTTCTTCAAGAAAGGAGGAAAGTGTCAATGAGTAAGTTATTTGGTTTTATCAAAAAACACATCATCGCCTCTCTTGCAATTTGCCTTGGAGCAGTTGCTCTCATAGTGTCTGGCACATTATTCATTGTCAGTGCTGTTCAATATGATCAATATGGCAAGGAATATGAAGCGAAAAAGGAAACCCTCCTTGCTAATATGCCTCAACTTCCTGAAGAAGTCTTTAGAGACAATAATTATGTGACTTATGATGATGCCGCGAAGAGCGTTAGTGATACTAAATCATCATATGCAAATACATATTTATATACCGCTCATGATGCCGCAATCGATCTCGATAAAGGCGATCCAGAATTTGTTACTCTCGGTAGCACTTCTTGGGAAGTCGCCACTGGCTTCAAGAGTGGTGGTTCTATGACCTACACAATTAATACCGCTTCTAATGGTAAATCTGATGTTGACGTTTATTTAGCCATAGGCGAAGTTAAAAACGTTCCAATCGATAACCTTATCGACTTCATCACCATTAAAATTAATGGTTTAGCCGTTAAGACTGTTGACTTTGACCTTCCAAGTAGTGGTGAATTACAACAATTAGTGCTTAAAAACACCAACCTCATTAAAGGTGAAAACACATTAGAATTTGCCACTTCCGTTAGTGATGGAAGTAACGCAAATAACTTCATTATGCCAGCTATCGCCGCTGTCACATTCATTACTGACGTTGCTTTAGCACAATAATTCAATCATTAAGAAAGGGCTGCTCTCACTCACTCGCGGCCCTTTTCTTTGTTCCTTTTACTTGATTATGTTTTCTTGCACTAAGGTTGATATACAACTAAGTGCGGCGTTTATTGCCGCCCCTGTTTTATCTAATACCGATAAGTTTTCAGCAATATCAGCGTAGCCAGGATTAATCATATATTTAACAATTGGGAATAGTGTTTCTCTTTGCTTATTTAAGATATCATTTTCTTCCTTAACTTCACCTTTCTTAAAGGTCATAGTTTTTCTATTCTTAATATCATATTTACTCCAAGAAATACCTTCTAATGATGGATTACCTGTTTTAGCGAATTCCACCCACATATTAGATACCGTCCTCGCCAATTCTTCATCAGCCTTCTCTCCAATATAGATAGTTTCATCAATGTTATAGAAGACATAGGCAAGTTCAACTGCGTGACACGCTTTGTATAAAGGAATCTTACTTTCTTCCTTCCAATAATACATATAGAAATTACCATTATTAGAGGAATGACCTTCTGCTTGATAAATCATTGGTAAACGGAACATCATTTCATTATAGAATTCACTAATTCTTGTAATCTTATTACCTTTAGTGTTTCTCATAAATTCTTTAACAAATTGTTTATCTTCTTTACTGAGTTTAGAGATGTCATTTTTATATTTAAAAGGCATACCAGCACAGTAATTAAATAAACCCCCTAATTCTCCAATCCAATAATTGATTTCATTAGCGTTACTACCCATCATCATATCGATATCTTTAGTTTCACCTTTAAGATATGGTTCATATGGATTAAGAGGAATAAGTTCTCCATCTCTCATTGGGAAGTTATTAGCCTCATTAAGGTCTTCATTTAACTTCGCTAATTGTTCGGTGCTTAATTTCATTAAATCATCCATAGAATCCGTTTTAGCGGCCTTAATAAGCTTATCAGTAAATGACTTACACTCATCTTTTGCGTAAGTAAGCGCTAATGAGCCACTTTCCGCAATTACTCTATGGAATAATCCTTTAGCTTCCTTAACTAAAGGAAGGATAGAAACAGATCCTCCGCCTGCGGATTCACCAAATATCGTGACATTATTAATATCACCACCAAAGGCTTCACCATTACTATGAATCCAACGTAAAGCTTCTATTTGGTCATAAATACCTAAATTAGGAGCGTCCTTAAATTCTTCTCCACCTTTTAGATAACTTAAATCAATAAAACCAAATAAACCCACGCGATAAGCAATAGTGATCAATATGACTTCAGGATGAAGCTTAATAAAGTTAAAGCCATCATATAATGGGTCAGCGGTCCCTCCCCAGCCATATGCGCCACCATGAATAAAGACCATGATTGGCTTATTCTTATCTTTACAAGCATCATTCACCCACACATTCAAATATAGACAATCTTCACTCTGTGGATAATATGACGCTCTTTCAGAATCAATGACAGTTTGAATGGGGGACTTACCGTTATAATAAGCCTCATAAATCTTATCGCTCTTACTGACAGGAACAGGTTTCTTCCATCTTCTTTCATTAATTGGGGGCAAAGCAAAAGGAATACCCCTAAAAATAGATACCGTATCAATTACTTTTGGTACGAATACCCCGTTATGGCATTTAATAGAATGGGCTTTATCTGGGTCTTCTTGAAGTTCTTTATTTTCGCCAAATAAAGCCCTTAATCTTTCTTTTTCTAATGAGATTTTATCCTTACTCACTATTTCTTCCTTCTGAAAATACCAATAATCTTCGCAAAGAAGTTACTCTTATCACTTAACTTATTCTTAAGTTCAGCAACAGTGACGTCCTTTTGCGAATTATGTGTCACTAGTGCTTGCGCGGTCATGACGAATAAATCACGGAATTTTTCCATGCTTTCTTGATTGTATCTAGAAGCAGCGTAGTCAATCATTAAGATTAAACCTTCTTTACCATCTAAGATTTCCATATCAAGAATGGTTTGAGAAGCAGCTTGGTTTTGACGAATATCAATTGTTTCAATATTCATACCTTCCGCTCCACCCATATCACGGATATCTTGTTGATATAACAAATAGGCACATTCTTCATTACCAACTTGATTATGTCTATCGACATATTCATAGCAGCTATGTTCAATGCCACCTTGGACTTGTTTATGGATTTCTGCAAAGATATCACGAATTGTATCTTTATCATGTAAACGAATACCAACTGGTAAATCACGGAATAATAAACCAACAGTGGACATCATCTGCATGTCTTCACGGCCGTTATAAATCCAAGAAATCTTAATATCGTTTTTCTTGTTATAAATAGAGATCGCTAAAATCGCGACAGCGATGAAAAATTCGTTTCTACTAATGCGGTATTGTCTTTCCATCGCATTCATTTGTGCTTGTTCAATACCAAGTGGCACGAATAATTCACCTAATTCGTTTTCACGAGATTGATGGTTGATAGCAGGATAACTAGACCATTCAACACCATCATATAAATCTTCGAAATATTTCTTAGATTCTTCATAGAAAGAAGTCTTAATGGCTTCTTCTCTATTCGCGAGCATTAAGTAATAGAAGTCTGGATCTGGCATCATGCCCATATAGGCTTTACCAATATTACCCATGAAGACCTTTAAGGATGTACCATCAAAGACAGTGTGGTGGACGTCAAAGAAGACATAACCCGCTTTTTCGGTTTCAAAAACACGGCAGCGGTATAATCTTCCACCGATAATCTTAAATGGCATAACCAAGTTATCTTTTAAGAGTTCAAATTCAAATTCAGAAAGTTTTTCCACTCTAATATCTTCAATGATATCAGGTGTATATCTTTGAATAATTTCACCATCATCATTGAAATGGAATGTGGTTAATAAGGCAGGGTGATTCTTAATCACAGTCTTCATTGTGCCCGCTAATTTCTCCATATCGAACATTTCTTTATCGACTTTAAGCATGGAGAATAAGTTATACATTGTTGATTTTGGTGTATATAACTGATAGTCAACCATGTATAGTTGTTCAGCGGTTAATGGATGATCGAGTTTCAAACTAGCAGCATTCTTTGCTTCTGGAGATTCTCCATCATCATTAGCGTGATTTTCTTCATATAACTTAGCAATCTTTTCTGGTGTTCTACCACGGAAAATTTCACTAGCGTTTAATCCTGGTAATTCAGCGTTAACAATGACTTGAATAGAACCAAGAGAGTCACCACCTAGTTCATAGAAGTCATCGTGAATACCAACTTTATCAACTTTAAGAACGGCCGCCATCGCGTTACATAGTTTTTCTTCAGTTTCATTAGTAGGGGCAACGTATTCTGTTCTAAAGTTTTCAGCATCTGGCTTTGGTAAAGCTTTTCTATCGAATTTGCCGTTTGCCTTAAGTGGTACTGAATCAATCTTCATAAAGAAAGCAGGAATCATGTAGTATGGAAGTCTCTTCATTAATTCTTGTCTAATTTCATTAGGATCGAATTGCACATCATCTAAATAGTAAGCGCATAAATAGCTCTTACCACCTTCTTCAAAGCCACGAGCAGCAGCCCAAGAAACCTTTAAAGCGGCTTTAACCGCGGCTTCAATTTCCGCTGGTTCAATACGGTTACCATTAATCTTAATCATGTCACCAGAACGACCTAATAAGACATAGTTACCATTTTCATCTCTTCTAGCTAAGTCACCTGAATGATAAAAACCATCAGTGAAGGCTTTCTTACTTTCTTCAGGAAGATTGATATAACCTCTCACATATGGGTTTTCAAAACATAATTCACCGATTTCGCCTTCTGGGACTTCTTTACCATCTTCGTCTAATAAGACGATTTTGGTTTCAACTTCAGGTTTACCAATTGGACAAACTTCATATGATTTATCAATTAAGAAAACACCAACAGCAAAGCCACTTTCAGAGCAGGCATAAATATTAATTAATTCTAGGTTTTTGTTATAGACGTTATTAGCAGGTTCGCTACCCACAAAGAGCATTCTCAAGAATGGTCCGGTAGTGTTACCAAGCATTCTAACGTAAGAAGGAGTTAAGAATGTAATAGAGATGCGCTTTTCAAAGAAGAACATCTTTAACGCCATTGGATTCTTAATTGTGGCGTAACTAACAACGAAAGTCTTACCGTTATGCACACTAAGTGCTTTAAGAATAACGATAACAGAGGCCACGAAGTTGAGGGGCGCTAATAAGGCTAAACGATCTTTACCATCAAATGGTGTTTGACCTTTAATTCTAATGGAATCAATCGCTCTTTCTAAATTGCCGTATTCATGTAAGACACCTTTTGGATTACCAGTAGTGCCAGAAGTGTAGATTGCGTAAGCGGCATCGTGCATACCAACTTGTTCATAACCTTGAAGTGGCTCGATATGCATAATTTCATCCCAGTTCTTAGAAGAGATTTCAATCTTACAGCCACAGTCTTCACGGATATAGTTAATACGTTCTGGAGCATAGGTATCTTCCACTAATGCCCAAGCAGCGCCGCTTTTCCAAACACCAATCATGGTAATAATTGGCATGACACCACGAGGAAGATTAATTAAGACAAAGTCTTCTTTGCCAATATTATTCTTTTTTAAGTATGCGTAAATACGACCAGATAGGTCATCTAATTGAGCGTAAGTAATACCCTTATTGTGGGCTTCGTCAAATAGAATCGCGTTATTTGGCGATTCAGCGGTAAAAGCCGCTAATTGTTCAATGATATACATAGGTAACTCCTATTTTTCGATTTTGAGAATATTGTCGAAACCAGACATTTCAAAAACGTCTAACACGTTTTGGTTTGGTTTGCGGATGATGACTTCACCTTCGTTACCTAAAGCTTTACGTGCTGCTAATAAGACACGTAAACCAGCGGATGAGATGTAGTTCACTTTCTGGAAATCAAAAACTAAGGATTGAATACCTTTTAAAGAATCACAGATTTGGTTGTTTAATTCAGGTGCGGATGTGCTATCGATATTTCCTTCGACCACAACAAAAAGTTCGGCACCTGAAAGTTGTTTTGTAACGTTCATAAAATTTTCTCCCTTTTTATAAAAAACTTTATATTTCTATTACAACACGCGCTTACGTTAAAAGTCAAAAATAAGTTAAAAATTTGATAATCTATAGTCAAATGAGGTCTACTATTAGTTGATTTTCCCCAGTTTTCCATAACTCAACTAACGGTATGTATATTATTTATTCTTTCTAATTTAAAGTTTTAAGCGAAGGAGGTAGTGGATATGGATTTACTAAAGATTGGTTCATTCATTGCGGAAAAAAGAAAAGAAAAGAAGCTCACTCAGCTTCAATTAGCAGAACTTCTACATGTGACTGATCGAGCGGTATCTAAATGGGAATGTGGCCGTTCTATGCCAGATTCATCTATCATGTTAGAACTATGCGAAGCGCTTGGAATTAGTGTTAACGAATTGTTAACCGGGGAGGAATTAGAAATGGAAAACTATAATAAACAAGCCGAATTAAACTTACTTCAAATTACAAAAGAAAAAGAAGAAGCAGATAAAAGACTACTTCATGCTGAAATTGTGATTGGCATTGCCGCCACATTAATTTTCTTAGCCTTAGTATTTACTTCAATATTTACATTTAAATACGCTAACTTACCATTGTGGGCAATGATTGTTATGTTAGTAGTAGCGGCTATCATCTTCTTTGGTGGATGTTTCTTCGCCTTAAGAATTGAGCAAAAGGCTGGTTACTATGAATGCAAAGAGTGTGGCTACAAATATGTCCCAACATATAAAGCCGTCATGATGGCGCCTCATATGGGTAGAAGTAGATATATGAAATGCCCACATTGTGGCAAAAGGTCATATCATAAAAAAGTGCTCAACAATAAATAAGATAAGCGATTATCAATAAAGTCATCCTAAATCTGGATGGCTTTTTATTTAACTCTAATAAAAAGTTTTCTATAATGAAATCAAAGATGGAAAACTTCAATTTATTACAGATCACTACACTTAAAGGTGCAACTTTTTATTTAGACAATACAATGACTGTTAGACAAGCATTCGAAAAATTTGCTTATCATAAGTTCACTGTTGTCCCTGTTCTAGATGAAAAAGGTCATTATGTTACCTCCCTTTCAGAAGGTGATATTTTAAGATTCATCCACGCAAGTGGTGGTTTTAATCTCGCTTTAGCGGAACAAACAAACATCTTAGAAATCGAAAGATATCGTCCATATAACGCTGTCTCAGTGGATGCCACTTTAGATGAGCTCTACGCTTTAGCATTATCACAAAACTTCATCCCAGTTGTGGATGATAGAGAAGTCTTTATCGGCATCGTTAAAAGAAGAGATGTCTTCATCTATTTAAAGAAACAAATCGATAACAAATAAATAAGAGGAATAAATATGCTTTTCATAAAGAAATGGTATTATCGCATTTACCAAAAAGTTTTAAAAATTGCGATGTGTTTTATGGACTGGAAAGAGCCTCAACTTTTAGAAGGTGAAGGCGCTGTTTTGAAGTTACCTATATTAATTAAGGAAAAAGGAATAAATAGAGTTTTAGTGGTCACTGATAAAGGCTTAATGAGTATTCACTTACTAGATCCATTATTTGAGCAACTTAAGGCACACGGTATTGAATATTTCGTCTATGATGGCGTGCAACCAAACCCCACAATTCCTAATATCGAACATTGTAGAGATATGTATTTAGATAATAACTGCGAAGGTATTATTGCCTTTGGTGGTGGTTCACCAATGGATTGCGCTAAAGCCGCGGCTGCAAGAGTGGTCAAGCCTAAGAAATCAGTCCGTAAAATGAGAGGCTATTTAAAAGTTAACAAAAAGCTTCCTCCATTCTTCGCTGTTCCTACAACCGCAGGTACTGGTTCTGAAACAACAGTGGCCGCAGTGGTGACTGATCCAGAAACTCATGAAAAGAATGCCATTTCTGATCCATGCTTAAGACCAAAGTATGCAGTTTTAGATCCCGCTTTAACAATAGGCTTACCTCCACATATCACATCCACAACAGGCATGGATGCGATGACTCACGCTGTTGAAGCCTATATTGGTAAAAGTAATGTGAAGTCTACAATTAGACATGCCGAAGATGCTGCTAAACTAATTCATGATAATTTAGAAAAGGCCTATAACAATGGTAAAGATATGGAAGCTAGAGAGAACATGCTTAAAGCCTCTTTCTATGCTGGTAGTGCTTTCACTAGAGCGTTCGTTGGCTATGTGCACGCTATCGCACATAACTTAGGTGGTTTATATAACACTCCCCATGGTTTAGCTAACGCAGTTATCCTCCCATATGTTCTAGATTGGTATGGCTCATCAGTCTATAAGAAATTAGCGAAACTCGCTGATATCATCGGTATCACTAAAGAAGGAATGAACAATGAAGAAAAGGCTAAAGCCTTTATCGCTGAGCTTAAAAGAATGAATAAGGCAATGAATATTCCAGAGAAGTTTGACTTCATTAAAGAAGAAGATATGCCAACACTTGTTAAGCGTGCACTTAAAGAAGGGAATCCAGGTTATCCAGTACCAAGAATCATGGATGAAAAAGAATGTGAAAAAGTCATTCGTTCATTTATGGAATAATGCTAAGGAATGCCATTATTTTATAATTACGCATTCGCTTTTGGCATGTTTACAAGAATACAATTTTCTACGTGCAATAATTAGTTTTGTTAAGAATCTTAAAATAATCACTCACGCGAGTGGTTTTTATTTACATATAAAATTAATACCTTATAATAATAGGCATAAAGAATATACCGAAAGGAAGTAAAAGGTATGAAATATATTACCGTATTAGAAGCTAGTGAAAAATGGGGAATTAATGAAAGAAGAGTTCGTGCTCTTTTAAAAGAGCAGAGAATTGAAGGTGCAATTCTTAAAGGTCATAAGTACTTTATACCGGAAAATGCACCAAAGCCATTAGACCGCAGAATCAAGGGGCAAAGGCTTTTCGAAGATTCTCCTTTAAAAGATATCAATTTTGACTTCAAGAATTACCGTAAACAATTTCCAACAGATGATGGATACTTTGGTCGTTACGGTGGTAGCTTTGTCCCTCCTAAATTACAAAAGGCCATGGATGAGATTTACTATGGCTATCAAACAATCGCTAAATCATCTAAATTCATCGCTGAACTTAGAGAGATTAGAAAGAATTATCAAGGTCGTCCAACACCAGTCTATCACTGCCAAAACTTATCAAATTACCTAGGACGTGTACAAATTTACCTTAAAAGAGAAGATCTCAATCATGGTGGTGCACACAAACTAAATAATGCGATGGGTCAAGCCTTATTAGCTAAATATTTAGGTAAGAAAAAACTCATTGCTGAAACAGGCGCAGGTAGCCATGGTTCCGCAGTTGCAATGGCGGCAGCATATTTTGGTTTGAAGTGTGATATCTATATGGGTGAAGTAGATATGGAAAAACAAGCCCCTAACGTTAAGCGTATTGAAGTGTTGGGCGCAAGAGTGGTGCCAGTAAGCTTTGGTACAAGAACATTAAAAGAAGCAGTGGATGCCGCTTTTGAAGCCTATATGAAAGAATATAAAGATGCTTTCTATGTCATCGGTAGTGCCGTTGGTCCTCATCCATATCCATTAATGGTCAGAGACTTCCAAGAAGTTATTGGTAGAGAAGCTAAAGAACAATTCTTAGAAATGACAGGCGAATTACCAGATATCGTTACCGCTTGTGTCGGTGGTGGTTCTAACGCTATTGGTATGTTTGAAGCCTTCTTAGATGAACCAGTTAATATCGTTGGTGTTGAAGCCATGGGTACTGGTAAAGAAATTGGTAAAAACAGTGCCACTATGACCTTAGGCAAAGAAATGGTCTTACATGGCTTTAATTCATATGTTCTTCAAAACGAAGATGGTACAGCGGGTGATGCCTATTCCATCGCTAGTGGTCTAGATTATCCAGGTGTTGGTCCAGAACATGCTTTCTTAAAAGATATTGGCCGTGTTAAATATGAATCAATTACTGATGATGAAGCCGCAGAAGCATTCTTCCTATTATCAAGATTAGAAGGCATTATTCCTGCTATCGAATCAAGTCATGCTTTAGCATATGCCATCAAATGTGCAAGAAACATGAAGAGTGGATCAATTCTTGTTAATTTAAGTGGTCGTGGTGATAAGGATATGGATTTCATGCTAGAAAAATATCCTCACATGTTCCTAGAGGCAAAATAGTTTTCATAAAACAAAATCCTTTCAAAGAGGGCTACTTCGGTAGTCCTTTTTGTTGCATACGCGTTTACAAAGTGGGAAACTATTAACGAGGATTTAATCAATGAAAAAAATATTAGCTCGTTTAGCGCTTATTTCTTTTGCGCTCATTACTGCAGCCTGTGGTAATAAAGGTTCATCATCTGAGACTTCTTCTTCAGTGGAACCATCTATTTCTTCTAATACTTCTACACCAAGTTCAAATAGCTTAGCTCCATCTAGTTCTGATCCTAAGATTGTTGATAATCAATTATCCGCGGCAAACGGACTTAAAGTTTACTTTAAAGATCAAGGCGCTAGAATCGATAAAATTGAATTTGATGGAAAACAAATCGCAAAAGATGGTTTTACCGTTGGTAGAGTTGCTAATCGTATTGCCGGTGGCAAATTTACCTTAAATGGCACTCAATATAGTGTTACCAAAAACGATGGTAATAATTCTCTCCATGGTGGTGGTAGATCATGGCAAGGACCATTCGCCACATCAAACTGGAAGAAAGAAGAACAAACAATTAATTCAATTAAGTATTCTATCGTTTCACAAGATAAAGATAATGGTTACCCAGGTGAATTGAAGATGTTTGTGACATATACACTTTCTGAGACTGGTGAATTATCAATTGAATATAGTGCGACAACAACCCAAGATACACTCTGCAATCCAACCAATCACCTATTCATTGATATCAATGGTAATCGTAGTTATTCCAACGTCAAATTACAAGTTGCGGGTAGTAATTACACTCCATTACAAAATCAACTACCAACAGGTGAAGTTAAATCAGTTTCTGGCACAAAGTTTGATTATATTGATGAAAAAGCTTTCAAGAGTAGTGAGAGCTATGATGATAACTATGTTTTAGATAAGACTAAAGATACTTATGGTAAGGCTGCAACTTTAACTGGTACACAATATAAAGTCGATGTCTATACTGATAGACCAGGTTTACAACTTTATAAAGATGGTAATGGCAATATCTGTTTAGAAACACAGATGATGCCTGACGCAATTAATCATCCAGAATTTGATAAATACGGTACAACTATTCTAAAAGCAGGTGAAACGTTCACCTCTAAAACTACATATCACTTTAGTAAAGTAGGAGCGTAATTATGAAAAAATTAACTTTGTTAAGCGTCGCGCTTTTTGCGGTTTTATCAACCGGCTGTAATCAAAATGAAGAATACGATTTTTACATTGATGATTCTGATGCCTGGCACACATTCATCGAAGGCGATAATTTCAACTCTGATGGTTTAGGGGCTTATTTAAAAGGCGCTAAATCCGGAAAATTAAAACCTGTTGAGTTTGAAGTGGAAAATGGTGAAAACCTCACTGCTGATCAAACTAGTGTCACTATTAAATATGGAGAATATTCCGCTGAATACCCAATCACTGTGAAGAAAGAATATCACATTGCTTGTGTTGGTGATTCACTTACCGCTGGTCATATGTGGGCCCATGAATCATACCCAACGTATTTAAGCGGTAATGTTAGCGAACACTATAAAGTTGGAAATTATGGTGTTAATGGCATCTCTATCACTGGTTATGGTGGTTCTTGGAAAGACCCAGAAAAACGCTATATTAAGCAAGACGTGTATAAGAATTGTATCAATTATGAACCAGATGTCTTTGCCATTATGTTAGGCACTAACGATGCTACAGAATGGTCAAAAGCGGAACCAACATTCTTAAGTGAATATAAGATTCTTCTTGATTCATTTATCGAACAATTCCCAAGAGCGAAATTCATTATGATGGTTTCCCCACCAGTTGTTTATCCAAATCAATTTGATATTCCAAATGAAGAGATTAAAAATTATGTTAATCCTATTCAAAGAGAACTCGCTGAAGAGTATGGTTTTGCTACACTCGACTTAAGAGAAGAATTTGAAGCAAATCCAAATTATGCCACTGAATATTTAAGACCAAACAACGACAACGTCCACTTCACTAAAGCGGCCGCTCAATATGTCGCTGGTAGAGTCTGGGATATCGCTAAAGAGTTCAAGTTATAAAAATTTTTAATAAAAATATTTTTTTGCCACGAAATAGGTTTATAATACAAGCACTAGCCTCTTAATTTAAGAGAAATGGCATAAATAATAGGTTAATAAATACGTGAAGAATTAAAACTTCCGTATTTATTATTTTACGCACATTATATATAATGTAGGCACTATGGGAAAAACGATTAGAATTATCAAACTTATCTCTTTTATCATCATCGCCATCGAAGTTCTCCTTGGTGGTGTCTTTTCCATCATCTATTTCAATAACTTCTTTAACTTCTACGATAAGGTAAAACCAGAATATATCGCCATTACAATGGCCATCATTATTGCGGTTGACTGTTTATTTGTTTGGATCATCATTTTAGTGCTCTCTTCATTAAGACAAAAAACCGACTTAAAAGCGGCCACAATTATTGGTAGTGACGTCCAAGAAGCCTATAACTTTGCGATGATTGGCTTAGCCATTACTGATGACCAAAACGTTGTCTTATGGACCAACGACTTATTCAAATCTAGGCATATTGAAATCATGGATATGGATATCATTGAATGGCAACCAGAACTAGCGACATTAAGAGATATTGCTAATGGTGACCAAGTCGCTAAAATCGTTGTTAACTCAAGAACATATCAAGTTAAGCTCCTTTCCGAAGCGGGCTTATGGATCTTTAAAGATATCACTGATTATGAATCTATCTATAACTATTCTAAAGACCAAGCACCTGTCGTTGGCATTTTAACTATTGATAACTATGATGACGTTGTCCGTGGTGATGATGACTTCAATGACGTTGTCACTAAAGTTAAAAACGACATCTTTGGCTACGCGAAAGAATATGGTGTTCTTCTTAGAAGAATTAAAGATGATAGTTATTCCATGTTATGTAACTATGAAGCATTCACTAAGATGCTTGATGATAAATTCTCCATTATTGATAAGGTACGTGGTGAATCTATCCGTGGTGAAATCCCATTAACTCTTTCTATGGGTTTTGCGCATGACTTCCCAGATGTTATTAAATTAAATGACCTCGCTAATGATGCTTTAGATATCGCTATGTCTCGTGGTGGTGACCAAGCCGTTGTTTCTACTTATGGTCAAGAAATGAAGTTCTATGGTGGCAAATCTGAAGCTCAAGAAAAACGTAACAGAGTTAAGACTCGTGTTTTAGCCGACTCTCTCATCTCTTTAATCAATGCTTCTGACCGTGTCCTTATTATGGGCCATGCGATGATGGATATGGATGCTTTTGGTGCCTGTTTAGGTATGAAAGCCATTTGTAATCGTTTAAAGAAGAACTCTCGTATCGTTGTTGATTTAAAGAACACTGAATTCAAGACCAGATCAGCGATGACATCCTCATTTGGCAAAGATGAATTAGATAAATTAGTTGTGACTTCTAAAGAAGCTGAAGACTTAATCAATGGTAATACATTATTAATCGTTGTTGACGTCCACACTCCAAATATGGTTATGGCGCCTAAACTCATTGATAAAGCCGCTAAAATCGTTGTTATCGACCACCACAGACGTGCGGAAGAATATATTGATTCCCCAGTCTTTAACCATATCGACCCAGCGGCATCTTCCGCTTGTGAATTAATCTCTGAATTCATCAGATTCTCATCTATCAACCCAAGAATTGAACTTCCAAGTACATATGCAACCATCATGCTTTCTGGTATCTTCTTAGATTCTGGTTACTTCAAGAGTAGAAGTACTGGTATTAGAACATTTGAAGCAGCCACTATTCTTAAAGAATATGGCGCTGATAACTCCTTAGCGGATGACTTCTTAAAAGATGACTATGAAGAGCATAAGGAAGTTACTGATATTACCACTAACTTAGATACCCCATATTATGGTGTGGTTATCGCTACCGCTAATCCAGATCGTTTATACGACCATGCAACAATTGCGAAAGCTGCTAACCTCTGCTTAACATTTAAAGGCGTACACGCTGCCTTCGTTATGGGTAAAGTTAGTAACCGTGAAATGCGTGTCTCAGCTCGTAGTGATGGCACAATCAATGTCTCATTACTTGCCGAACGACTCGGAGGTGGTGGTCACTTCACTTCCGCAGCCGTCACCTTTAATACAAGCGACCCAAGAGAAGTTAAGAACGCTATTCTAGCGGTCTTAGAATCATCATTAACCGAAGCCACAAATAAAGGCTTACCAAAGAACAGTGAGGAGGATTAACGATATGAAAGTCATTTTATTAGCAGATGTTAAAAAACTCGGCAAAAAAGATCAAACAATCGAAGTCAGCGATGGCTATGCCGTCAATTTCTTATTCCCACGTAAACTCGCTGTCCAAGTCACTAAGAAAAGTGTCGAAGTTTTAGAAAATCAACAAGAAGAACGTAAAGAGAATGAAGCCAAAGCAAAAGCGGAAGCACAAGAACTCGCTAAACGTTTAGATGAAATCACCTTACCTTTCAAAGTCAAAACAGGTAGAGAAGGTAAACTCTTCGGTGCTATCTCTTTAAAACAAGTGACTGATGAACTTGAAAAACAATACAAGATTACTATCGATAAAAGAAAATTCATTGATAAAGGACCACTTGATGTCCTTGGTTATTGGGACCTCAAAGTGGAATTACATAAAGGCGTTATCGCCAAAGTTCATGTGCATATAGAAGGGGAGGAGAAATGATATGGCCGTTAGTAAAAATAGTCGCGAACTCCCTTACAATGCGCAAGCGGAGCAAGCGGTCCTAGGCTCAGCCTTACTGTCTAGAGAATGCTTATATACTGTCTTCAGTAGATTAAATGAAGAAGACTTTTTCCTTGGTAGACACCAACTCATTTACCGCGCAATTAAGAACTTATTTGATAAGCAAACTCCAGTCGATGTTTTAACTGTCACTGAAGAACTTATGAATATGAAAGAACTCGAAACCATCGGTGGTGTTGAATACCTTCAACAATGTTCCGATGCGATGGTCGCTCTTTCTAGTATTGATTACTATGTCAATATCGTTAATGACCAAGCCGTCTTAAGAAGACTTATTCAAACATGCCGTGACATTGATGCTGCTTATTTAAGCGAAGAAATTAACGATGTCAATGAATTCATCGCAAATAGTGAAACAACTTTAAAAGATGCGGTTGAAAAAAGAAGAGTCGCGGAATTTAAAAAAGCCAAAGATGTCGCTGAAGAAGTGAAATTAAATATTGAAACACCACAAGAAGTGAAAACTGATGGTGTTAGTGGTCTTACCACTGGCTTTGATAGATTAAATAACATTACACAAGGCTTCCATCCAGGTGACATGATCATTGTCGCCGCTCGTCCTTCTGTTGGTAAAACCGCTTTGGCCCTTAATTTCGCCTATAGAGCGGCAAGTCGTACTAATAAGCCTATTGCTATCTTCTCTTTGGAAATGCCAGCGGAAGCACTTATTAAACGTCTTATCGGTGTTGAATCATCTGTCTCATTAACCAAGATTACCACAGGTAACCTTGTTGGTGTTGATAGAGCGAAAGTCGCTAATGCGATTTATAAAATCGGTAGTTTACCACTTTATATTGATGACTCCCCAAACGGCAAGTTAATGGATATCATCGCTAAGAGTAGAAAACTCCAAGCTAATGAACCTGATTTAGGCATGATTATCATCGACTACTTAGGTTTAGTTACCACAAGTAATTCCTCAAAAGGTGCGGATTCCCGTCAAGAAGAAGTCCGTAAAACCTCTTTAGCACTTAAAGCTTTAGCAAGAGAACTTCAAGTCCCAATTATTGTCGTCTCACAATTATCCCGTGACGTTGAAAAACGTGGTGAAAATAAACGTCCTATCCTCTCTGACTTACGTGACTCTGGTTCTATTGAACAAGACGCTGACGTCGTCATGCTCCTTTACCGTGAAGACTATTATAAAAATAGTAAAGCGCCTAGTAACAACGCCGGTAATAAGAAGTTAGGTAACTTAAGTGGTAGTGAACGTTTTGAAATGGTGAAAGAACAAAAAGAAAAGCTTACTGGTGAGCCAATGGGTGGTGACGTTTCTTATGTTGAAGTAAACGTCGCTAAAAACAGAAACGGTCAAACCGGTAATGCTTATCTCTTCTTCTATAAGAGCTTTGGTCGTTTTGACGAACCAAGTGAAGAATGGCTCAAACAAATGAGAGAGATCGCGGAAAACGCAGCGAACTAATGTACTACCATATCATTGCTTCTGGTTCGAAAGGTAATGCGACCATTATTGTCTCTAATAAGACCGTATTATTAATTGATATGGGTATTTCTTTAACCCGTTTAACTGAAGGACTAGAAGAAATAAATTTAAGCGTAAAAGACATCACAGGTGCCTTATTTACCCATAATCACACTGATCATATCTCTGGCTTAAAATTCATTTCCCCAAAGATTATGTATGCATTAGAGGGAACATTACCAACATCTCTTTCTAATGTTGTTAATTTAAACGAACCATTTACTATTGGGGACTTTATTATTACCCCAGTTAAAACTAGCCATGATGCGATTAATCCATGTGGCTTTTTCATTAAGGATAAGGAACAATCTTTATTCTATATGACTGATACAGGTGTCTTCTTAGAAGATAACTTACCAATCGTTAAAAACCCAACATATTTAATCATTGAATCTAATCATGATATAAAGATGCTTTTACATACGAATAGACCATTTGAATTAAAGAACAGAATTCTTTCAGAATATGGTCATTTATGTAATGAAGATAGTGCGATTGCGGCGATATCTATTATCGGAGATAACACTAAAGAGATTACCTTGGCCCACCTTTCAGAAGAGGCTAATACTCCAGAAGTGGCGTTAGAGGCTTACGATAAAATCTTTAATCACTTCCATATTAATAAGGATAAATATATTATCAGGTGCGCGAACCAGTGGACATCACTTTCGGGAGGAGATTTACCTCATGAAGATTAAGATTTACGCGATTGGGCACTTAAAAGAAGCCTATTTAAAACAAGGCATTAATGAATATCTCAAAAGACTTGAACCATACACTCAAATCGAAGTTATTGAAGTGGATGATGAACCCGTCAATAACAATCCAAGTCAAAAAGATATTGAAAATGTTAAAAATAAAGAAGGACAAAAGATTATTAAATTGTTAAAAAATAATGAATATTTGATTGGCCTAGATTTAGTTAAGAAACAGTTAACAAGCGAAGAATTCGCTAAATATATCGAAGATAAATTTGTTTTAGGAGGTTCTAATATCTCCTTTGTTATCGGTGGTTCTTATGGTCTTAGCGAAGAGTTAAAGAACCGCTGCAACGACAGGTTATCATTGTCAAATATGACATTCTTACATCAGATGACAAGATTAATCTTGTTAGAACAAATCTATCGCGCGTTTAAAATCAATAGAAATGAGGTATACCACAAATGAAAGACTATGAAGAATTTAAAAATCTAAGAAAAGAAAAGGATGAGAATAATCCATTCTGCGCTTTATACTTCCTTGAAAGTGGTGAATCATTCTATTTAGAACCAGTATTTTATACCCAATTAATGGGCTTTAAAGATCATTTCGCGGATAAATATCCCCTTATCATCGATAAGATGATTGAACTCGTAAAGAGAAATAAAAAAGTTGTCTTTACCGGTAACTTTGAGAACCCATTAACGGAAGTCGACAACTATATTTATTTGGAAGTTACTGACGTGACTGATGCCTTACAGATTTACGCTGAAGATAAGTCACGCGGTAGTGACTATGGGGATTAAGCTTGTTGTGGTCTTAATTCCTTCATAGAAATCCACATCACTCTTAAACCTAAAGTTAAGATGAAGATGAGTGGAGCTTGGTTAACTAAGAAGAATCCAGCAATCAATGTAATGATAGCAGGAGATAACGCTAATCTAGCTTCAATCTTTTGTGTTAACCATGGTGTGAAGTAATTGTTTGGATTATTCTTACCACGAGTTAAGATCCACATTAAGAAGCCCATCACCACACTTAAACCAAAGAAGATTGCTAAATAGATACCACTTGTACCCCAAACATTAACAACCTTACTTGATTCATAAGATTTATCTAAGACTTTCTTAAAGTTCTTTAAAACACCGTTTGTGTAGTCATCATTTAAGATGTTTTGGGCAACTGCATTACCGTCTTTATCAGTGACTGTTAATAATTCTTTTAAACCAGTAGTAGTGGCTTTCATGGTCTTGTAATCACCAGTGTAAGATGAGGTGATAATCTTTGTGGTGTTGTTACCATAAATCGCTATATAGAAAGAATCTTTAAAGACGATCATGTAACTAGGTGTATAAATACCTTCTTTTTCAGAGGATGCATCTTTTGTACCTAACTTATATGTTTTAGCAGCGATAGCGGTATTAACCATTTTCTTTTCATTAGCGGTCATGACATCACTAGCATAAAGCATGAAGTCATATTGTTTTGTCGCGTCATTTTCATAAGCCGCAAATGGCTTTTCAGCACCATAGGTGCTATACGCAATAGCGTTACCATCTTCTTTAATGGTTAAGAGGTGATCAACACCTAAATCAAATTCAACATTGTGATTATCTTTTAAATCAATGGCCATCGCAGTGATGGTTTTTTCTAAACCATAAGAATATCTATTTAAAAAAGTGGAACCATTGACATTAATTTGAGCGATAAAGATAGGAAGGACTGGCAAGAATAAAGATAAGACAAAGAAAACAATTGTTAACCATAATGGACCATTCTTTGCCCCTCTAATTGCCGCGGCGTTATTCACTAATACGCCGAACCCATCTCTTAATACTTCTTTAGTTCTTTCTTTCATTTTGCTAACCTCGCAGTCAAACTATTTTACAAATATTGTTTGAAAGAGTAAACACAAATTGCTTAAAATGCATTAAAACAATTTTACCGATAAATAATATTATTTATTTTTTGCCTATGATTAATCACATAAATAATAATACCTAAATAATATAAAATATTATTTGCCTATTTTCGCCACATAACAATATAACTATAGTCAGCGCAAGAAAGTCAATTTATTTATACTGCGTATATGTCAATATCATATCGTAGAGGTATACATATGAAAGAAATTTTCCCAAATATTCCTGAGATTAAATTCGAAGGAAAAGAGAGCAAGAATCCTTTTGCTTTCCATTACTACAACCCAGACCAAATCATTTTAGGCAAACCAATGAAAGAACACCTCCCATTCGCTATGGCATGGTGGCACAATCTCGGTGCAACAGGTGTTGATATGTTTGGTGCCGGCCCAGCAGATAAGAGTTTCGGTGCTAAAGTTGGCACAATGGAACACGCTAAGGCCAAAGTCGATGCCGGTTTCGAATTCATGAAGAAACTTGGTATCAAATATTTCTGCTTCCATGATGTTGACTTAGTTCCAGAATGCGCAGATATCAAAGATACAAACAAAGAATTAGATGAAATCAGTGACTACATCTTAGAAAAGATGAAAGGCACAGATATCAAGTGTTTATGGGGCACCGCCAATATGTTCTCTAACCCACGTTTCTGCAATGGCGCGGGTTCCACAAACAGTGCGGATGTCTTCGCTTTCGCCGCTGCTCAAGTTAAGAAAGCCTTAGATATCACCGTTAAATTAGGTGGTAGAGGTTACGTCTTCTGGGGTGGTCGTGAAGGTTACGAAACATTACTCAATACAGACGTTAAATTCGAACAAGAAAACATTGCTCGTTTAATGAAGATGGCTGTTGAATATGGCCGTTCCATCGGTTTCAAAGGTGACTTCTATATTGAACCAAAACCAAAAGAACCAATGAAACACCAATATGACTTCGACGCCGCTACAGCTATTGGCTTCTTAAGAGCCCACGGCTTAGACAAAGACTTCAAGTTGAACATTGAAGCTAACCACGCTACATTAGCTGGTCATACATTCCAACACGATTTAAGAATCTCCGCCATCAATGGCATGTTAGGTAGTATCGATGCTAACCAAGGCGATATGCTCTTAGGTTGGGATACAGACGAATTCCCATTCGATGTCTACAGTGCGACACAATGTATGTACGAAGTCTTAAAGAATGGTGGTCTTACAGGTGGTTTCAACTTTGACTCCAAAACACGTCGTCCATCCTACACAATGGAAGATATGTTCTTAGCCTATATCTTAGGTATGGATACATTCGCTTTAGGTTTAATCAAAGCTGCTCAAATCATCGAAGATGGCCGTATTGATCAATTCATCGAAAAGAAGTATTCTTCCTTCCGTGAAACAGAAATCGGTCAAAAGATCTTAAACAACAAGACAAGCTTAAAAGAATTATCCGATTACGCTTGCAAGATGGGTGCTCCAGAACTTCCTGGTAGTGGTCGTCAAGAAATGCTCGAAGCCATCGTTAACGACGTCTTATTCGGTAAGTAATTCTTAACAAGAAATTGAAAACAAACCACCGGTGAAAAATCGGTGGTTTTTTCTTGCCTAAACTTAAATAAAACTTGGAAAAATCAAGACTTATAAAATCAATTGCCTATTTCTTATTTAGATAAATAAATTTCTAATCATATTAAAGTTAATAGATATAAAATAGCAAGATTGTCATACAGGTACGCACTCGTATCACTTACGATAAAGTGTAAAGAAACAACAATTTAGACCTATAGTTTGTTTTTATTTCTTTTGCGTTATATGGTTTTAAGGGCCCCTTTAACGTACATAATGAAAAACCCTTAAAGAAAGGAAACGCAACGAATTCCGTTGCAAGAAAGGTTTTATGAAAAAATCAAAACTCTTAACATTATTTGGTGTTATGCTTGCGATGGGTATTACCGCTTGTTCAGGTACAACTAATCCTTCCGATAGTAAACCAAGCGCTAATCCATCATCACAACCACAACCATCACAATCATCCGGTGGTGATAAAACATCATCCACTCCATCATCAACATCCAGCACTCCAGCTCCAGCTCCAGCTGCTGATCCAGAAGGTCACAAATTTGGTGCTGACGAAGACATCGCTGCAGATGCCGAAGCCGGTACAGTCGCTTATAAGAAAGCCGCTTGTGAAGACAACGACGGTGCTATCAGATTAAAAGTCAATCAATCCGTCGTTACTTTAGCTGCTGGTTCCACAAGAAAAGCTGGTACACCAGAAGGCTACGTAAAATTAACAAGTAATAACCAATCCTTCTCCTTCAAGTTCAACGCTGACAAGAACTACACTGGTAAGTTATACTTCTTCGGCTGTATGGACGGTTGGTCAACAGAAGGTAACAGGGATGCAGGTTTCTATCGTCAAGGCACACCAAGCGCGAAAGTTGAAATCAATGGTGCTGCATTAGATGCTTCTGCTCAACAAGATAAGAAATATAGAGATTACTTTGGTGAAGAACAAATCGACACAGGTTTAGAAAGTCCAAGTGACCACCTCTCTGTCGAAGGTTATGCTCCATTTGCTCCAGTTATCTTAAAGAAAGGCATTAATGAAGTTAAATACACCAGAGTTCAAACTCAAAACATGCTCATTAAGGACTTCGTCTTCATCGTTGAAGAAGCCCAAGAATGGAGTGCCCCAGAAGCAGTCGCCGCTAAAGGTGAAGGCTATGTTGGCTACAACTTATACACCAACAACTTCAATGGTTCCAAGAAGATTGAAATCAGAGGTTTAGATGGCACACTCGCAGAAGGTTCTGCTATCAAATCTGGTACTGAAGAAGGTTACGTCAAACTCGATAAGAACGGTAACAAGATCTCCTGGAAATTCGACTTCGGTAAAGCTGGCACCGCCATGTTCTACCATCTCGGTTTCATGGATTCCTATTCCGCCAATAAGGACGTCTTATATGCTTGGACAAGAACATCTGGCGACCATGCTCCAACAGCTGAAGGTAACTTCAGATTAACAGTCAACGAAGCTAAAGTTGATAAATCTGCTTACCTCAACATCAGAGCTGAAGATTTAACAAAAGATGGTGAAGCCGCTTTTGAAGAAAGCAAGAACTACTCCAACCTCACATTATTACCAATGGGTCAAGCCGCTATTGCCGCTGGTGATAACACAGTCACATACGAAAGATTAGGTAGTTACAACTACTCATTCTCCAAATTAGTCATCGTTTTCTATGAACACGCTCACGCTGCTGCTACAGCATGGCAATCTGATGAAAATGGTCACTGGCATGCTTGTAACGATGCCAACTGCCCACTTCCAGATATCAAAATGGATTATGCTGAACACACATGGGTTGCTGATACATCCAAGACAGATCACGAAGCTGAATCTTGTGCTGATGAAAACATCCATTACGAAGTTTGCTCCGTTTGTGGTGCTACAAGAGAAGTGAAAACTCCATCCACAGTTGCTCACGTTTGGGTAGATAAAGAAGCCGTTAAGAACAGCGATGATAAAGATGTCATTCCAATGGAATGCTCTGGCTGCCACCACGTTGGTGCTAAGATTAATGAAAATGACTACTCTGATGCCTCATTCGATAAGGATGATGATAAAGTAGCAGATGCTATTAGACCATCTCAAAACAAGGCTATTTCTTACAAGATCGTCGTTTCTAAAGCCGGTACATACTCCTTAGAATTCAGCATGTTCTGTAAGAGCAATGGTGGTGTTGCAATGTCACAAAGAAAATTCTCTGTTAAAGTTAATGGTAACGCTGCGACAGTCGACCTTGATGGTACAAAAACACCAGACGCTCTCGGTATGTCTGCAACTCAAGCTGTAAGCGTCCAACTCTGCTCCGCTATCGCATTAAACGAAGGTGAAAACACAATCGAAATTACATGTGCTTCCTATCGTTTACACTATAAGGGCAACTTAGCTGTTTACGAAAAATAATCGCTAAAGCAAAATAAATGAAAGGGTCCATAAGGATCCTTTCTTTTTATCACACTCGCGCACATGCACATGATTAACTAGCGCAAAAAATATAATAATCCTATTTTAATAATTATGATAATGTGAGAATATTAGAGCAAAGAGAGGATTTTTTTAAAAATGAAAAAACAAGCATTATTATTTTTATTGCTCGGTTCTTTAGTGGCTACCGGATGTAATAATGGCGGCAATAGCAACAGTGCTGATCCATCATCCAAAGGTCCTGAAGTTGAAGATCTTGGTGTTAAAGAAACACATACAGATTTAATGAAGCAATATTTAGCAGACCCAGATTGGACAAGCATTAAAACATACGTCCCAAAGGTCAACGCTGAAGATAGAAGCTACCACAACGACCAATCTCAACCAAACCCAATCGAATTAAAATTTGATGAAGTTGAAGATGCTGAGAAATATGTTGTTCAAATTGCAAAGGATGTTGAATTCAAAGACGCTAAATTAGTGGAAGCTGATACAAAAGCTTACAACTTCTACAATTCTGAATTAGGTCAAGAATACTACTACAGAGCTGCTGTTAGCGAAGAAGCTTTAGCCGCTGCTAAAGTCTACAAGTTCAAAGTTGATGAAACCGCTCCACGTTTCATTCACGTTGATGGTGTTATTAACTTCCGTGATAGTGGTGGTTGGAAATCATCATTAGTGCCAAACGGTGTCACCAAACAAGGTATGTACTATCGTTGTGCTCAATTCAATAATGGCAACACAAAGAACATTACTGAAGAAGGCATGAAAGCTATTAAAGAACTCAATATCAAAGTTGATATCGATATGAGAGATAGTTACAATGTCCCATCCACATCTCCAATTAATACAGAAGATCACCCAGTTGAAATCTTAAAAGCATCTGTTGCTTCTGGCACAGAAGATGGTCGTTGGGAAGGTACACATAGACAAGATACCAACATCGCTGCCACATATAAGAAGATTTTCGAAGCTATCGCTGTCGCTGATGAAAAGCCAATCGCTTTACACTGCACACACGGTGCTGACCGTACAGGTATCGTTTCTTGGTTCTTATTAGGTTTATTAGGCGTTAGTAAAGAAGATTGCGCTAGAGACTATGTCATGACAAGATTTGCTGGTGAAAGAGCTGTTTTAGCAGTTGATGACAGCAGTGGCAAATCTGAAATTGCTAAATGGAATGCAAAAACTGAAGCTTTAGAAGGTGAAACATGGGCTGACAAAACATATAAACACTTAAACGAAGACTTCGGTATCGAAGCTGATACACTCGAAACAATCAGAGAAAAATTCGTCGAAGGTTACAAAAGAGCTGCCTAATCCAAATCAAGCAAAAATAAGCGGTGTTTATTAAAACACCGCTTTTTCTTTTGCCCTAAACAGGAGGAAATTGCGATTAGAAAATTTACTCTCACTTTGATAGTTGCAATATAAAAATGAAAGCGCAAAAAAGACTATTTTTTATACACTATGTGTATTTTTGTAGGTGCGCAAGTTAATGGCTAATAAATAGCATAATAGTATTGTAGTCAAAGTTGCTAAATGATAAGATAATGGCGATTTAGAAAACAGCTTAGATAGGAGATGATAATTGGCCATGAAACAATTAGATGTCGAACTAATTCGCTACGAAAAACTTAAGCATGTTAAATTTTTAGTAAACCGTATTCAATTTAGAAAAGAACATATCCATAACGAATTTGAGATTTTCATCGTTCTCAAAGGTAGTGGTATCGCTAAGATTAAGAACAAATCTTACTCTTTAAAAGAGGGTGACATTTTCTTAATTAACTCTGGTGAAGTCCATTCATATATGAGAGATCCTTTATACACCCTTGATGTTGATGATACAAATGATGTCCCGTTATTCTTATTTGTCCAAATCTCTAATCACTGTTTAAGAGAATATTTCCCACAGATTAGAACCACAGTTTTTAATTCCTATAATCTAAAAGATTATTTAAGTGATGAAGAAGCTAATTCCATGATTAACTTACTCGTTCAATCCGCGAAGATTTATTTCATGGAAGAACCTTTATATCAACTAAATGTTCTTTCTAATATCGCTAAAGTCTTAGTGTCTTGCTATAAAGAAGTGCCTCATGAAATCATTTCTGAAGCCCAAAAGACAAACTTAAAACAAAAGAACTTACGCGTTGAACGTATTATCTCTTATATTGACGCTAATTTTGAAACACAAATCCGTTTGCAAGATTTAGCCGAACAAGAAAACTTATCTCCAACTCACTTCTCTCATTTATTCACATCCTTATTTGGTGTTACTTTCCAAAACTATGTGAATATCAAGAGAATGGAACAATGTATCCGTTTAATGCCTAATAAAGAAAAGACCTTATTAGAAATCTCTTATGAATCAGGCTTCTCTGACCCTAAATATATGAATAGAATGTTTATCAAACATTTCGGCTATACCCCAAAGGAATATCGTAAGAGACTTGGCATGGAACAAAAAGAGATTAGCCAAATCACTCATGAGTTTGAAACAATCTACTCCTTAAGTGAATCCGTCGGCGCTCTTGAAGAATATCAAAAAAGCCACGCTAAATAAGTTAAATAATAGCCAAAGAGCATTGGTTTACCGATGTTTTTATTATTCGCATTAGTGTTATCTAGCTCTGATTCAATAAGTTACTTGTCACTTTGTTTTCGCAATATAGTCTTTTCATTTGAAAAGATATAAAGTAAGATATTAGATGTATTAGAAGATAGTCATTATATTATCGATATATTTTTAACTGTCTTCGTCGCGCATACGCGTAGAAAGGAATAATATGAAAAAAGGTAAATTTTGGTTAGGCCTTAGTGCTATCGGTGTTTTGGTTAGCTCAATTGTCATCGGTGGTACTCAAGTCGCTATATCAAGAGAAGGCATCATTAATGACGTTCTTGGTCTTTCTCGTGCCAATTTAAAAGCCGCACAAGGATCTGATTATGCTGAAGCCGATGGTTCCTTAACCGATAAAGGTTATTGGAAATTAATCGCTGATTCATACAAATTCTGTGTTGAAGAAGAAGAACAAGGTGCCGTCATGTTCAAAAACGATGGTGTCTTACCATTAGCACAAAACGAAAGAAAGGTCACTTTATTCGGTAGAAACAGTGCACACTTAATGCTTCGTTCTGGTGCCGGTGGTGCAGCCCCAAACGAAAAGTTCGTTGTCCATCTAGATGAAGCTTTTGAAAAAACAGGCTTTGAAATCAACAAAACTGTTTGGGATTTATACAAGAGTGGTGGCAACCAATCTGTTAGCCAAAACTTAGAATCTGCACAAAGTGTTTACACAGATGGTGTGAAGGCAACATTTGATGATTATAATGATGCCGCTATCGTCACATTCGCAAGATTTGGTACCGAAGATACTGACCCAAGTGATGGTATTTTAGATCTCCAAACTAACGAAAAAGAATTATTAAAGATGATTAAGAATTCCGGTAAATTCGATAAGATTATCGTTCTTCTTAACTCACCATCCGCAATGGGCATGGAATTTGCAAACAATCCAGAATATGGCGTTGATGCTGTTATTTGGATGGGCGTTCCAGGTTATTACTCACTCGAAGGTGTTTGTAACATCTTAACAGGTAAAGCAAATCCTTCAGGCCATGCTCCTGACACATTTGCTAATTACTCCAGAAGTTCTGCTGCTTACCAAAACTTTGGTAACTTCTCAATGAGTGGTAGTGCTAAAGGTAGAGGCGGCAGTTACGTTGTTTACAAAGAAGGTATTTATGTTGGCTATAAATACTATGAAACACGTTATGAAGACTGTGTTTTAGGCCAAGGCAACGCTGATGTTAACAAAGGTGTTTATGCTGGCACAACCAATTGGGACTACGCTGCTGAAATGGGTTATCCATTCGGTTATGGCTTAAGCTATACAACTTTCGAACAAGAAATTAAGAATGTTAAATATGATGCTAAGACAGACCAATATACTGTCACTGTCTCAGTTAAGAATACCGGCGAACTTGATGGTAGAGCATCTGTTCAAGTTTATTTCCAAGCGCCATATACCGCTGGTGGTCTTGAAAAATCCGCTATTAACTTAGCCGGTTATGAAAAAGTTTTAGTGGAAGCAGGAAAGACAAAAGAAGTTAAAGTTTCATTTGATAAATACTTCCTCTGCTCTTACAACAACGCTGATGACATTCAATCATATGTTCTTGAAGCTGGCGATTATTACTTTGCAATCGGTAATGGTGCTCACGAAGCTTTAAATAACATTATTGCTTTGAAACAACCATCCGCTTCATTAGTCGACCATAATGGCGATGCTTACACAGCTCCTGCCAAAACAGCTGAAAAGATCAACCTCGCTGATGATGATTTCTCAACATATAAGAAATCTCATTACAACAAAGATGTCGAAATTCAAAACCAATTCGATAACGCTGACCTCAATTACTGGAAGGGCGGCACAAATGAAGCTATTGAATACTTAACAAGAAGTGACTGGAATACTTTCCCAACAAAGATGACAAAGTTAACAGTTACTACCGAAATGAATAATGAATTAGGTAACAATAGACATAAAGCCACTGATACTGAATACTATACCGAGGGTGAAGGCGTTAATTACTCAGTCAAATTAGAAGACTCAGAAGGTAACCCAAGACGTATTAAATTCTCTGAAATGGCTGGCGTACCACTCGAAGGTGAATACACTGATAAAGATGGCAATGTTAAACGTGGTGAAGATACATGGAATGAATTTATTTCTCAAATGTCCATCAATGACTTAGCTATCTCAATGTCTGATAACCGTGGTATCTTAGCCGTTGCCTCTGTTGCTAAACCATCCAACTCTATTGCTGAAGGTCCAGAAGGCTTATTAGCTCAATTCAACTATGGTGATAAGAGATGGGCAACTGGTTTTGCTACCGGTCCAACTTATTCCGCGACATGGGATCACGAAATGCAAAAGAAATTTGGTGCATTCTATGGTGAAGAAGCATTATTCTGTGGTGCTGCTAGTGTTAACGCTCCAGGTGCCAACATTAACAGAACTCCATATGGTTCCCGTGCTTCTGAATATATGTCTGAAGATGGTATCATGAATTACTACATCGCTTCTAACGTTGTTGGCGCTGCTAGACAAAAAGGTTTAATCATGAACATCAAACACTGTTTCTTAAACAACCAAGAAACAAATAGACATGGTGTTTCAACATTCTGTAACGAACAAGCTATTCGTGAAATTTACTTAAGACCATTCGAAGGCGCTTTAACAAAAGGTGAAGGCATGGGTATCATGACTTCTTATAACCGTATCGGTTGTACATACGCCGCTGTCCATTCAAACTTAATGATGAATGTTATGAGAGGAGAATGGGCTTATAAAGGCTTAATCATCGATGACGCTCAAACTGGTGGTAATACCGATGAATATGCTAATGGTCCATTAATGTGCGAAGCAGGTACAAACGTCTTCTGTCTTGATGGTAACCGTGGTGGACAATTAGTCCAATACGTTACAAGTAACAAAGACGGTGGATTATTGAAGAAAATGCAAGAATCCAATAAATACATCATGTATGCCTTATTACACTCCTTCATGGGTGAAGCTGGTGAAGATCTTGAAAAGGATATTAACAAGTTAAAGAATCCATGGTGGAAAGTCACTTTAAGAGGACTTGAAATTGGAACTGGTGTCTTAACAATTGGATGCGTTGCAATGTACGTCATCACAGAATTCTTCTTGAAGAAGAAAGAAACGGCTCCAGCTGCTGAATAATGAATAGGAGGAACGAATTATGAAAAACTATTTTAAAAATAAAAGTGTTGGTTTCTATTTAGTACTCGCTAATATTGTTCTAGCTGTTGTTCTCGCTATTGTCTTCTTTGCCACTTACAAAGGCGACAATGGCAATGGTCAATTAAATATGGCTAACAACGCCTATTCTTCAGTCCCTGAAGTTATTGGCATCTTCATGATTGTTGGTGCTGTTATTGATATCGCAGTTCTCGTCTTACCTGAATACTTACCAATTCACTACGCTGCATTAGTTTGCTATGGTGTTTCTTTGATTAAAATCATTTTCACCATTCCTGATGTCATCGTTGGTAAAATCAACGGTATTGCTTACGAAGGTGGTAATTTTGAACTCAATTTATTCTGGTTAATCCTTGCTATGGCCATTATCGGCATGGGCGTTGCAGTCTGCTTCATTGGCTTACTCAAAGATAAAGATGAAGAAGAAAAGATGCTTAAAGAAAAACCAGGTCTTCCAAAAATCATCAAAGCTAGTTCATGTGCTACATTAGTCGTTGCTGCTTTAGTTGCCGGTATTGTTTCCACTAACGTTATCAAAGCCGAAGCTGCCAAAGGCCAACAAGGTGGTGAAGAGCAGCCAGAAGAAGATCATACATTAGATCCTTATAAAGAAAAATTAGAGGCTTATGATTTCGATCCTACTTCTTGTGTTTTCTCCGAAGAAGATAATCCATATCATGAATCTACAAGTAGTGAAATTCAAAGCGCAGTCGGCTCTAACTTGAATACAAGAACAAAAGATGGCGTTGAACTTCATAAAGTTTATACCTTCGAAGGTTCTACCGCTGAAGGTTGGCAAGGTGACTATTCCTTAAAGAAAGGTTACTTAACCCTTTGGGAAGACGGTCTCTACAATGGTACATCTAACGGCAATAACATTTATGGTTATTGGTTCAATAGAGATGCCTTTGGTGAAGAATGCTTAACTCTTATTGCGACAGACGGCAATAACATGGTCTGTAACAAATTAGCAGGTTCTTCTTCCTACTATGAATGGTCCGTCGATATGAAAGCTTCATATAACGGTGGCCGTTTAATTAAAGTTAACGGCTTAAAATACTATCCATTAGTAGATATGTATATTGATACCGCTGGTGAAACTCTTGAATACGAAGTCGGCGCTACAATCGATATGGGTAAATGGGCTGCTATGCAAGTCCGTGGTGCTATCATCGGTGAAGGCGAAGAAGCTAAAGAAGTTATCAAAGCTGGTTCCATCTTTGATGCCGAACATGAAGTTTCATACACAATGCCTGATATGAGCACAGCTGGCGAAAAGGAAATCGTTGCTAACTGGAACAACCAAAAACTTTCCGCAACAGTTAAAATTACTGTTAAATAAGTAATTGCTTAATTAGACACAATTAAAACATAAAGTGTAAGGTGATATATCCGTTGGGTGTATCACCTTTACTTTTTAGGGCCTACGACAACTAAAGTGGATTTAAGTGGGGACACCTAAATCTACCTGCCTAGGCTACAACATTAAAAGTGGAGACCCTTCACGCGTTATTGTGAGGGGTCTTTTCTATTGCCCAAAACTAGCAATACTCTTTTCCTA
>JAGAYY010000012.1 GCA_017940265.1 Bacilli bacterium
ATAAAAAGCAAAGGTGATATGTCGTCGTGACATACCACCCTAAACTTTATAGATTTTGGGATGTTTTTCGAGAATCCCACTCTAGACCACTCTAGAATTTAGAGAGCCCTTTAAATAGTTTTAATTATCGAAGAACAAATGTGACTACCATCATAACTGCAGCAACTGAAGCAGCGGTGATTGGTGAATAAATAATCTTTTTAAGTCCTTCAAATTTCCATTCTTTAACTTCTGCTAATTTCTTTAATCCATAGAGGGCTAAACCTGCTATAAAGACATAAAGGATTGCAATGCAGTTAAGAGTTAATGCATATTTTTCTAAATTTGCGACAAAGTCAGCGACTGGTTTAATACCAAGATCGACTCTAATAAATGTAGAAACAACTAAGTAGACTGTATTAGCAATAATAAATGTTCCTAATCCTTTAAAAGAAATTAATTCTTTTGGTTTCATTACGAATAAAGCAATCGCGCCAACAAGAGCTTCCATTAAGATGTAATAAACTGGATTAAATTTAAGACCAAAGATTGCACAGACAATAGCTTTTATACCAGCGGCCATAAGTCCCATATAGATTGAACTTCTAGCAACACCAGTTCTCTTATAGCATGTTCCCATACACATATACGCTAATGGAACCATAATAGTGGTGCTACATGCATACATTCCTGCCGCTTCCATAAATGGGAGATGCAAAAACGATCCTAATGTAGCTTCAAGAATTCCCCAGAGACCTCCAAAAAGAAGTACTCCAAAGAAGATTTTTAAAGATTCGTGTTTCTTTTCCATATTTGTTACCTACTTCTCAAATATTTTATTAAAAATAACTTTTCGTGTATAGAAGAAAAAAGAGCCTCGCGTGCGCGGTCATTAACCTTGAATGACGCGCATACGGAAAAGAAATTTTTATGTATCTTAATTACCTATATTTGAAATACAATATATGGGTATGATGGATTTTTATTCTAAGGTTGCTTCCTTAAGAGACCAAGGCATTGATTTAGTAATTGTTACCGTTACCGAAAAAGAAGGAATGGGTCCTGCTGATGTCGGCAAGAAAATGGTGGTCACTGAATCTAATGAAGCTTTTGGTACAGTTGGAGGAGGGGCAATCGAATTTTACGCGAGAGAAAAATGTAAAGAAGTCATAAAAAATAGAACTTCTTTTAGTGAAAAGTATTGCTTATTTGATCGTGAAGTCAAAGTTGCGAGTAATGAAGTTAAACTTAATATGGCCTGTGGAGGTCATGTAACTTTATTCTACGAATTCGTCGGTCCTAAACAATTCGTTTATATTTTTGGGGCAGGTCATTGTGGGGCAGCATTAGCAAAGTTATTAAGACCACTTAATTTCTATGTCACCATTATTGATGAAAGAAAATCTGTGATTGATGCTTTAGATGATTCCGCAAACGTTAAAGTCAATAAAGGATTTGTGGAATATATTGAAGAAAATCGTATTCCAAATAACCGTTACATCGTTGTTTGTACTCCAAGTCATCAAAATGACTACAATGTATTAGACGCAATCTTAAGATTAAATATCAAACCTAAGTATTTCGGAATGCTATGTTCTAAAAAGAAAGTTAGAGACTATCTCGATAGAGCATTTGAAAAATACGGCAAAGATGTTGATTTACATAACTTCTATTCTCCAATTGGACTTCAAACTGGAGGAGATACCCCTGAAGAAGTTGCAATCTCCATCGCTGGAGAAATCCTCTCAGTGTTCTGGGGAAAAGAAGATATTAACTCTCATATGAGAGATACAGTTAAAGAAAATTACGAATATTTCCATAAAGAAAAATAGCCAGAATTTCTGGCTATTTCTTTATTAAGACCATCTTGTAGTGGTGGTCACTTTCATCTAATTCAATCGGTTTGAATAATTCTAAGAACGGTTTTACTTCTTCTTTTGGTTCTTTTAACACGCGAGAAACGCGTCCTGCTGAACGTTTATGGTGTTCATTCAAAGTTATTCGACCGATATCATGAATGATGGCCAGAAGCCCGTCTTCTTTAAGTAGCTCGTCAGCTTTTTTAACAAAATTCGGGACATCCATGAAATGTGGGAAAGCGTCAAAGCAGACAATCGCATCAAATTTCTCATCGCTATATTCATAAAAATCAGCGTTTACGAATTTGACTCGTGGATCATCTATCTTCTCTTTCGCATATTTAAGCATTTCATGAGATAAGTCTAAAGCGACAACCTCTCCATGGTTTCTTAAGGCGAGTTTTTCAGAGATTATTCCTTTGCCGCATCCTAAATCCATTATTCTCGAGCATTTGTTCAAGAACAAAGAATCTAAAAGCTCATCGATGATTCGTGAGTCATCGTGCTTATAGTTCACTGCAACTTTGTCAAAATAA
>JAGAYY010000013.1 GCA_017940265.1 Bacilli bacterium
ATGGAGCACGCGACGGGAATCGAACCCGCACGATTAGCTTGGGAAGCTAAAGTTCTACCACTAAACTACGCGTGCTTCTTGTAAAAAAGCCCTTTGTCAGGGCTTATTCACTAATTTGGTGGGTACTGACGGGATCGAACCGCCGACCTTCTGTACGTCAAACAGATGCTCTCCCAGCTGAGCTAAATACCCAATTTTGCTGGTGCCGACTACAGGAATTGAACCTGCAACCTACTGATTACGATTCAGTTACTCTACCTAATTGAGTTAAGTCGGCAACTAAGTCGCTCAATAATAATATGTGTTTTTACAACAAGTTTCAACATTTATTTATAAAAGTTTCAACATTTATCATTGAGAGTTGCGCTACCAGTTGCGATGAACTTACTCGGCATTTGAACAGCCGAGTATTCTGGTTATGAGCTGATTAGCTAAGTGCTCAGTCTCATATCCTGTTGGGTAGTTCCTACCCGATATCCCTACATTACCAGATTTTCCATTCCAATTAATATAATCTTCATTTAAAAACTGATCCGTTACAGGAATATATTCTCTTCTTGGATTAGAAAGCCCTTTAATCGGCAAATCAAAATCTTGAGAATCCATTTGACGATATAATCTCATAATATTGTAAGCGCCAACTGAATCAGCGTTATAAACAGCGCCGTCATCGTTAAACAGGCCACGATAAAGACGCTTGCTCTTATCGGCGTATTTTTCGGAAACTTCTGGACTTAAAGGTGAACAACTAGAAGAATAGGCTTCTTTAATTATTACCAATTCAATGCCTTCCAAAGTGGATTTATATGAAAGCATATCGTAAATACGTCTAAAACAAATGCTTCTAATGTTTTGATTGTAACGATGCTTTTCTTTATTATCAGCAAACTCTTTCTTGCTATTTAATATTCCAGATAAATCACCAATTATAATCTTTGAAACATTATGAATAAAGCAATAATCAATCACTTTTTTTGTTGCTCTGTGTAAGATGAGATTAATTCTTTTTCTTCTTAATTCATATAAACGCTTTATCCTTTTAGTTGTCTCTCCTTTCTTGCGGTTAGGATAGCATTTATCCAACAATGATTGAAAATAAGCAATCTTTTTGAAGAAATAATAACTGGTATTGAGAACCGAATGGCCTGAGATAATAAATGAAGAACCGTTATTATCATAAACTGTTAGCAGGTTTTTAGTTCCAATATCAATACTTATATAATGCTTATTGTCTTCTTTTGATATCGGCGTTTCTTTTTTAAAATTAATAAAAATTTTGTATTTGTTTTTGCTAATATATGCAAATTCGATTTGTTTAATAGTATCAAAAGACCTCTTTATTTCAATATAGAAAAAATCTTCATTTATTTGATATTTTTCCTTGAGAAACGACTTTAATAGCCTTGGAATTCCAAAACGAATTTTGTTTCCGATGACCTTAAAACTTTCAGGTAAATACTTTATATTGGTGTGACTTCCGTCTTTCTTATAATGTGGCGGATGAGGCTCATTTTGTCTCATCTCCGGTGGAACAGAAGCGTTCTTTTTAGTCCATTTTTTGTGCAAAGCAAAAAACGATTTCCACGATTGTTCTAATGTTGCTAGAACAGTTTGGCCAGTTTGCGACATGAGTGATTTGTACCAAATGTGATCTTTTAATCTCTTCTTTTGATCGTACCAGTTTGGTGATTTTTCAAATCCAAGTTTCTTATATTCTCTTCGCTCATAATTTCCAACATTGAAAAGCTTAGAAGCAGCATAAGTCAAATGACCAAGTATGATTCCAACAGTATTGTTTACCTTTATCTCAAAATTGTAATTTAGCAGCATTTTCTTTGATTCTATCTATATATATATTGTATCAAAAAAGTAGCAATTATGCTACTTTTATTAATACTCTTTTTTAAAATTATTATTACGCCTTTTTCTTTTGCGGAACCGGAGAAAAGACAAAGGATAATTTTTCCTTTTTACATATTCTTTGAATAGCAAATTTACCTTGTGTCATGGCGATTGGCAAACCACCAGGACCTTGTAACCATTGTCCAGATAAGTAGAAGTTCTTTAAACCTCTAAGAAGACCACTATGGGCGAACATCGCATCTCTTTTAGAGAATAAGAAGCTCATATAGACACCATTAGAGGTATTTACGTAATGATTGAATGTGTGTGGAGTGGAAACATCTAATATTTCTAATTCACCGATATCTGGAAGTTTCTTAAGAATTCTAGATTTCACTTCTTCAGCGATTTCTTGTTTAATCTTTAGATACATTGCTCTATTCTTAGATAGCTTTCTCCAATATGGATAATCAACGTTACTTTGATCAACCATGACAGAAAGAACGGTTTTATCGCCTCTAGTGAATGTTTCATCATAAGCATAACTACGAATAGTTAAGTGATTAATATCATTACCAGCGACGTTAAATGGTTCACATTCAAAAGTATATGGAATTGGTAAGTTATTGTTCTTTTTAACAGAGAAGTGCATTAATATGCAGCTTGGAGCTTGGTGTCTGACTGGATCATCAAAGCGTTTTTGGAAAGCTGGGAACTTATATTGATCTCTTAATAATCTCTTTAAGGTGTAGTTTGTATCTAAGCAAGAAACAACATAGTCCGCTTGATATTCTTCACCGTTGATAAGTTTAACTCCTTTAGCCACACCATTATCGATAATGACACTGTCGACATTAGCGTTCAATTTTAAAGTACCGCCTAAAGAGATGAACTTTTCTTTCATACGTTCCACCATTGGTTTAGATGCACCAACTGGAATGCCACCATCACCCATAACTACAGTGGCATAGCTATAGATCATGGAGAATAAGTTACCTTCACCGATTTGAGCTTTAGTTAAAGCAAATCTAATAGCGGGTGATTTAAATTTCGCAGCGAATTCTTCGCATGAAATAAACATGGTCTTTAAATAGGACGGCCAGACTGATAAGACTTTCATACCTAAGCCAATCTTACGATTTAATGGAATCATACTTAAAGGCAAGTCTAAAGGAAGTTCCACTTTAGTGAAGTCTTTGACCATCTTAAAGAATTTATGGATCATCTTGGAGTCAACTGGTGAGATTTCTTTCCACTCTTTTTCAGCGCGGTCTAAATCTCTCCATAAGGTAACCTTTTGACCTTCATATTCAAAAGTACCCCAAGATGGAAGATATAAAATATCATCTTGGCTTCTAAAGGCATCTACATTCTTCCACATCTCGTTTAAGAATGTGCCTTCTTTAGTGCCTGTTAGCCAGTGAACACAGCCATCAAGATAGAAACCTTTTCTATACCAGCCCGTACACATACCACCGACTGATGGGTTCTTTTCTAATAAGATAGCGTGAAAACCGTGCTGTTCTGCATAAATACCTGCAGATAAACCAGCCACACCGGCACCGATAATAACAATGCGTTTTTCGTTTTGCATGCTTAAATGATAATAGTTAATCAAAATTTAAGCACACTACTATAAAAATATCTAACTCTACTGACAGGAGAGACTATTATCTACTAACTTTTCTCTTTATAAAGAGAATAAGGACAACAATCTCGTGAACAATGACAGGCGCGATGCTTAATGCGAGCACGATACCCCAGTGCGCAATGTCTAATGGCGCGCATGAGAAGAAGCTATTTAAGCCTGGAATATTGACTACTGCGACTTGTAAACCAACGCCTAAAGCGAAGGATAACCATAATAACCAGTTCTTGCTCCAGAAGTTATGGACAAAGGACTTCTTAATGGAAGTCATACCTAACATATGGAAGAGTTCTGATAAGGATAAGACACAGAACGCTGCAGTTTGTGATTGCATACGGATAGCATCATTAGTTGTTAACACTTCTGCGATTTGTTCTAAAGATGTAGCATGACCTTCAAAGATTGGGATCATTAAGAAGGCAAAGACTGTGGTAATGGTAATTAATAGACCATAACCAAATGTCACCCAATAACCACCTCTAGAGAATAATGATTCTTTAGGATTACGTGGCTTATCATCCATGATGCCACTTTCTTTTTCATCAGCGCCGAGGGCTACCGCTGGTAAGGAGTCAGTAATTAAGTTAACCCATAAGATATGGATAGCGAGTAATGGCGTTGGTAAATTATGTTCCACTAAGAAGAGAGACATAATAACAACCGCGAACATCGCTAAGACTTCCGCAATATTTGTGGATAATAAGAATAAGACTGTTTTCTTGATGTTGGTATAAATACCACGGCCTTCTTCCACTGCTTTTTCAATGGAAGCAAAGTTATCATCAGTTAAGACCATATCAGCGGCACCTTTAGCAACGTCGGTACCGGTGATACCCATAGCGATACCAATATCAGCGGCTTTTAAGCTTGGTGCGTCGTTAACACCATCGCCAGTCATCGCAGCGATATTGCCATTTGCTTTAATCGCGGTCACGATTTGGACTTTGTTTTCAGGAGAGACACGAGCAAAGACATGCACAGTCTTAACCTTTTCTTGTAATTGTTCTGGTGTTAAGGCATCAATTTCATCACCGCTTAAGGCTTCACCATTTTCATCAGCGATGCCTAATTCTTTAGCAATCGCTAAAGCGGTTGTCTTGTGGTCACCAGTAATCATGATGGTTGTAATACCTGCTTTTTTGAAGATAGAAACAGCGTTCTTACATTCTGGTCTTGGTGGGTCAATCATGCCCACTAAACCAACGAAGACTAAGTTTTCTTCTTTTAATTCATCAGCGTATGTATAAGCAAGGCCTAAAACACGAAGGGCATCCACTGCCATTGTATCAGAGGCTTTCATAATGTTTTCTTTATCTTCTTTGGTAATCTTTCTTTCTTTACCATTGATTAAGATTCGATCAGCGACTTTTAAGATTGAGTCAATCGCACCTTTGGTGAAGATAATCTTTTTACCTTCATAAGCGTGTTGAGTGGACATCATCTTACGAACAGAATCAAATGGATATTCATTAATACGTGGAGCGATCTTTTCTAAATCACCTTTATGTTGATTCATCTTATTAGCGTATTCCACTAAAGCGATTTCAGTTGGGTCGCCGTACACCCCGTCATCAACAGAGGCATTAGAACAAAGGGATAAACCCATGGATAAGAATTTATAATCATCAGTGAAGATTTCATCCCCACCAACGAGTTGTTCGTTTAAGTAAGCACGCACTACTGTCATCTTGTTTTGTGTTAATGTACCAGTCTTATCAGAGCAGACCACACTAACAGCACCTAATGTTTCAACAGATGGTAATTTACGCACAATGGTATTAGCTTTGACCATCTTTTGGACACCTAACGCTAAGACGATTGTAACAACAGCAGGTAAGCCTTCTGGGACAGCAGCGACCGCTAAAGAGATAGCAAACATGAAGTTTTCAATAATGCCATCAAGCCAGCCTTCAGTGTCTAAAGGTACACGAGCGTTGGCTCTAAATAAGTCAATTAATTGAATACCAAATAAGATAACAACAATGATAATTGTTAAAAGACCTAAGAATTTAGATAACTTAGCGAGTTGTTTTTGTAATGGCGTTGTATCATCGTCACCTTCAGAAAGTAATTTAGCAATCTTACCTGTTTCAGTATCAATACCAGTTCTAACAACAATACCTTCACCACGACCGTACACTACTGGAGTTGACATATAGACCATATTAACTCTATCACCAACACCAACTTCATCGCTGAAGACAATATTAGCGTCTTTTTCGACTGGTAAAGATTCACCAGTTAAAGATGATTCATCGGTTTTTAAGTTAATAGCTTCAGTTAAGCGAAGATCTGCTGGAACGGTTCTACCTTCTTCTAAGATGACGATATCACCGACAACGAGTTCTTCCGCTTTTAATTCAACAAGTTTACCATCACGTCTAACCACACATGTTGGTGAAGACATTTTCTTTAAAGCTTCTAATGATTTTTCCGCTTTGTTTTCTTGAACAGTACCAATAATCGCATTGAGTACACAGACACCTAAGATAATGACAGGATCAGCAAAATCAAATGGTTCACCCTTTTTAACTGAATTAAAAATAGAAATCGCTACACTTAAGAGTGCTGCCGCTAAAAGGATGAAGATCATTGGGTCATTGAACTGACCTAAGAACACTAAAAAAAGCGGGGTTTTCTTTTTCTCTGGTAATTTGTTAGGCCCATATTTAATGAGTCTTTCACCAGCTTCTTGGCTAGTTAAACCTTGCTCAACATTACTATCGAGTTCTTGCAAGACTTCCTTTGCGCTTTTTGTTTCAAACATATACTTGTCCTCCAAAAAGTTTCTAGCGTCTTGCTCATACACTGGTTAGTCCCGGGTTATTCACCGTGTTGACGAGATTCTAACTTCGCTACTCCCGCTTATATATTTAATATGTTTTGTGCTAAGCACATTAATAATGTTATATGAGTATTACTTAAAAGTAAATTATTATTCCAAATATAAGGATTTAAGTTTGTCGATATCAACACCTAGTGCTTGTTTGATGTAATTGAGAGTGCCACCATAGTGTTCTTTCATAGCGTTAATCGCAGAATTCATATATTCCACTCTCGTGGAGAAAACATCAATTAAACTTTGTTTATATTCTTCATTATAGAAAGGAAGATATTCCACTCTTCTAAGCATCATCTCAGCGCGCTTTTCCATCGCGATATTTGAATATAAATAATCATTCATTGCGTCTTCTTCACTAACGCCTAAGGCTATTTCAACAAGATAGGCTGCAAAGCCTGTTCTATCTTTACCTTGAGAGCAATGGAAATATGTCACTCTATTATCGTTTAAGATAATTTCAAAGAACTTCTTATAAGCACCAATACCGTCTTGAGTGGTAGTGAATTCACTATAAACTTTAACTAAATGATTAAAACCACTAGTGTTGTCTTCTAAAAACCATAAGAGATTACCATCAGAACTTTTCATTCTTGCTTTGACTTCATCGTTTGTTTTCTTGCTTAAAACTGGAAGGTTATGCATTCTTACACCATCAAGGTGGAAATCAGGATAATATTCAAATTCATCAGGGGATCTAAAGTCGATAATATCAGTGATGTTTAAACCTTTGATGATTTGTTCATCGTTTTCATCAATCTTAGTTAAAACACTCCCTCTAATTAATCGACCATACTTAATATGATGACCATCTTTAGTGACCATACCACCGATATCACGGATATTCTTTTGAAATGATAATTCGTAGACTTTCATAGAATTAGAATAGCATGTGCGAAAAATAAAAAACGAGATATTTTGAGTTATCTCGTATTTTTCTAGTGGTGCCCGAGGCCGGAATCGAACCGGCACGGTATCGCTACCGCTGGATTTTGAGTCCAGTGCGTCTACCAGTTTCACCACTCGGGCAGTGAGTTAATTATATAACAGTGATGAAAAAAGTAGAAATAGTTATTTTTTAGCTAAAGCAAGCACTTTATTCATAATATTCAATGAGTGTTTTGTGTATCGACAATCTTCCTTTGTTTCTATCGTTTATAGGATCAAACGACTTTGAAAAGTATCTAATTTTTCTAACATTTCTAGGAAAACTGATAATTACTTGTTTAGGGCTATTTTTATCCTTAGGAAGAGTAACATCCCGCCACAGATCTACAGCTGTAACATAGTCTATCCCATCTGAAGAATACTCAATAATATATGTCGAGTTAGTAACACCAACCATTTCATTTTTGCTCCACCAAGATAATCCAACCTCAAATCGTTTTACATCCTTATCGAATGTATATTCCAGAAAAGAAATTCCTGGAGCGTATCGTTTCGGCGATAAATTAACACACTTGCCTTCAATTAATCCACATCTTTGTCTAGTTGTATAAATAGTATCCATTGAGTATGGGATGACAACATTTTGGCTAATTGAAGAGTTTGCTGGTCCATAAGAAGGGGCAAAACCGTGATGTATTGCTGTCATAATGTTATAAATAGAATCATAGTAAGGAGAGTAATATGCATGTTTATCAGTAAATATGTAATTGTTTGGTCTATCAACAGGTATGTTTAGAATTTTTATAGCCCAATAGTCAGACATTTGAATATTAAAGAATTCATCAAGATTACGATGAACTTGGTATTTATCACTCCAACCCATATTGCCATACAAAATATCGTTTGCTTCGTCATAATCATACGCAACAACAACATGGCCAAAGGTTCCTTCGTTGGTGTTAGGATTATTAGTCAAATCCTGCACACCATTATGATTTTTATCATCATATCCATTACCACCCATTAAAACAGGACGACCGCTTTTTACAATATCGATTATTTCAGAACGAATTCTTACTTTCTCATTCTGTGAATCATTTTTAAGTTCCGAAGTAATAATCGATACTCTATTCTTAATAGAATTATTTGAATTGATATAACCATTAAGAATGCCGTTCATAATGTCATTATTGACACCTATGCCACCTAAATAGTAATCATCGTTTACAGAGCAACCAGGGATATAACGTGATTTGATAATTCCGTTGTCAATAGCAACCTGGAATAGTTTTCCTAAAAACGTATTGGAATTGATTTGGTCATTAACAAACCCAGAAATTCTCTTATCAAGTTCATCTTTAAATGCTATTGATTGCTCATCAGTTATGCCCATTTTCCTTATTTCAGTTTTAAAAGTATCGATAGAAGGTCCTGAAGAAGTGATATTATTTTTAACCCCTGGAGAATTATAACTATCAGCGATAGAAGAACGCAAAAGAGAACTGTCAAGAAAAGTCGTTTCAGAATCATATTGCTCTGTAACGAAATAGTCGTACCAATAAGAATCATAAAAAGATAGAAGCATAGATATTCCGGTATATCCACAAATGCCTATATTATTCCTAGGCATGTTCTCTATTAGATGGTAATAATATGTGAATAGATAATCGTTATTTGGAGCAAAAGTATCATCTTCGAACGGATCGCTTGTTGGCGCAATTATACTAGACTGTGCTAATCTTGGGGTGAAATTTTCAGGATTTATTATTTGATTATCAGATGAGATTGTTGCGTAAAAATAACCATCTTTGTGGCTTGTATCAGCAGTTTCTTTATTAGAAGATGGAAAATATGGCGCAACGAATTTGTTTTGTTGTTCATAGAATGAGCAAACACTAAAAACGCACATTAAAAACACCAATCTTTTTGTAAGCATATGCACTCCTAACCATAAATGGCAAAATAAACATTGAAGTCTTTATTTAGTTTTTGTGGTTCTAAATAGTTATTTGCTAAAAAACTTTCAGGATCATAATCAACAACGAAAAATGTGAACGACCAATATCCATCACCATTTAGTTCTGGTACTTTATAATTCAGCCTGTTTTTTGAGATATCTTTAATATCATTTTCTGATAAAAAATAGCCCATTTCGAATTCAATGACTGTTGTCGCGATTGTTTCGTTTTTTAAAAAATATCCATTTCTTTCGCCGTTTTCATCATAAGAGAAATCTAAAAACGGACGCTGAATGAAGGTAATATTTATCTTTTTTTCGATTGTTGTAGTTTTTCGTTCTGTGCATCCTATCAGTAAAAACGGGAAAAGGAATAAAGGCAGTTTCAGATATTTAGAACACTTCATAAATTAAGACCATTTCTAATTTTATTATATTATGGTTTAATATTTTATCAAGATTTAGGTAGTTACATTATTAAGATCATTGTTTAAAAAGCATTGTTGATGCTAGCGATAAAATATAAACACTAATTTTTACGTTAATTAATCACGATTTTCGCCAACATAGAAGATGGCTAATGAATCAGGACCAATGTGCGCTCCTGTAATAAGGTCATAGAAATAAATTTCAACATTACTCACACCATGGTCGGTTAAATAATTTTTAAGTGATAAAGCATCATCATAGGCATCGCAGTGAGAGATATAGACTGTTTGTTTTTCTGGATGTCTGATTTTAGCTAAGCAAGTTTCAGCGAGTCTTTTTAACGCCATTTTTCGGCCACTTACTTTACCCGTGACCTCAATCTTGGATTTATTACTACCTTTTAAGATGAATTTGATTCTTAAGAAATTGATGAACTTTGCAAGTAAAGCGGATACTCTACCTTTCTTGATTAAGTATTTAATATCACCGACGGTGAACTCACTTCTCACCTGGAATTTGAACTTTTCACATTCATAGCAAAGATCTTTAAAAGACATACCCTTCTTCGCTAATTCATAAGCGTGGAGAGCTTGAAGACCTTCACCAAAGCCCGCAGTAGCGCTATCAACGATATAGACCACTTCTTTACCTTGTTCTTTGTTAATCGTGTCTCTAGCGATACATGCTGAGTTATATGTGCCTGAAATACCTTTAGCCATCACAAAGCAGATAATTTGATGACCATCTTCTACATCTTTTCTAAATGCTTCTTCATATGTATAAGGAGTGACTTGAGAAGTATTAATACTACTGCCTTCACGCATCTTTTGATAAAAAGAGTGAGAGAATTGGTCAACGTTAATATCATCTTCATAGCATTGATAGATTTTTTCATCGATTGTTAACGACATATTGACCACTTTGATTTCAGCGTTTCTTTTTTCGATAATGTCTTTGAATAGATTGCTACCCGCATCAGCGTAAATTTTAATTGCCATAAGCGTTCCTCCTTTTTCAGCCGTCAATATAGTAAGAAAAGAAAGTTCATTAATAAATCTATTAATAAAAAAGATTACTCTATTAGGAATAATCTTTACTCTACTCGGATAATTTGAATTGATAGATTACTACGTAATCTCTACGCAAGATTGCCCGCGCTTACATAGTTTAATAGCAAATCACGCGCAAAGAGGAATGGATCAGAATATTCTTCCACGACCGTTAACTTATTTGGGGCATAATCAGAACAATAATTATCACAAACGATGTAATAAGTATCGTTTAAATTGACATTCTCTTGATTGGCTCTGCCATAATCAGAATAAGTGATGAAATAATTTTCATTATCAGTTTCCATAAAGCGTGTTTTTAGATCACTACCCTTTAAAGAACATAACTGTATTGTGTTATCAAATGGGAAGAGATTAAATATATCAGCATAGCTGACTTCACCCGCTCCTAAATGATATGGGGAGCGGCAAGAAAGATATCCTCCACCTAAGAAGATGTTATATTTTTCTTTCCATTCTTCTAAACCAGTTTCTAAATATAACTGGCTCACTAATTGTCTTAAATCTTCGGAATAATAGCGTTTCGTTAATTCAGCGATTGGTTGTCTAACATTACCAATGATACTTTTATATTTTTCAAATAAAGCTTCTGATCTTACTTCAGGTTCGACTTTCTTTGTGTAGTCTTGGGTAAAGATACTTTTAATATCTGTGACTTTAAATGTATCGTTTTTAGTGTCAACTTCTAACTTAGCGTAAGAGAAGCTATTGTTATAACCAGCACCTTGTAAGTGATAAACACCTTTATCATCTTTTCTAATGTAATTTTTGTGGGTATGTCCTTCAAAAACGATATCAACATAGTCTTTACTTAGTTCAGTATTATACGCACTATCATCATCGTGAACGGAATAGATAACTATATCACATCCCTGCTCTTTTAATGATTTAGCCTCATATTTCACCAATGAATCTAATTCTGTACCTGTTTTAAAATAAACATCTTTTACTTTAGATGCGGCGATTGAGGAATAGCAATCTCCTATGGCCCCAATAATACCAACTTTAACACCATTCTTTTGCACTATGACTGATGGTTTACAGTAATCAGGTCTTTCATTCGTGGAACGATTATAGACATTAATACCAAGGAATGGAAAATTAGCAATTTCAGCATTTTCTTTAATGCGGTCTTCGCCCCAGTCAAATTCATGATTGCCTAAGGTCATTGACACAAAGCCTTGTTCGCTCATCCAATCAGTGACGATAAAGCCTTTTGTTAAGTTACTTTCCGCAGAACCTTGCCACATATCACCTTGTGATAGGATGATAGTGTTTAATTTATTATTAGTCACTTCATTAATAACAGAAGCGGTTTTAGAAATACCTAAACCTGTTTCACTATCTAAAGTATTGCCATGGAAATCATTAAAACCCACGATTTGAAGAGTGACAATTCGTGGATGACCTTCATAGGATTCAGAGTTGGCGGGATTATTCGCCCCACATCCCGCTAAAGAGAATAAGACAAATAAAGTGCTAAAGATAGTTGCTAAAGATTTCTTCATATATGTGGTAATTGTAATACATTTTTTTATTTTTACAAATAAATAAAAGAAAACGCTCGTCTGAGCGTCTTCATTTAATTACCAAGTGAGGTTTGCGTTACCGGTATCAGTTTTAATATCACACACACCACCAGTTGTTTCTTTTGGGAATGTTCCATGTCCTGTATCGGAATCAAAGAAGACAACTTTTGGTGATAAGAAGTTACCTCTAACATCACCAGTATCTGTTTCAATCTTTAAGCTAGCGGCATCACTATCGTTGAAGATGACATCACCAGTTGTGGTTTTAATGTCCATATGATTGTTAGCGATTGTGCTAGTGAGTTTAACTCCACCTGTGCTTGCTCTAACATTTAAGTCTTCACATTGGACATCTTCTAAACTTGTAGATCCAACAGAATGTTTCAACGTGAGCTTTTGGCACTTGATGGTTTTTGCTGTTGAAGAACCTGTTGATCCTTCAATATAAACATCACCTGTAGCTTCAATTTCTGTACCATTGAAGCTACCTGTGCTTGTTTTACCATAGAAACTAGCACACTTTAAGCCATCGATTTTAACTGCACCTGTAGAGGCTTCAACTTTAGCTTCGCCCACTACTTCAGTGTTTTCCACTAAGACGCTACCTGTAGAGGCCTTTGCATATAATTTATTAGCGGTAGCATTTTTAATAGTGACACTACCTGTAGATGCTCTAGCCTCGATATCACCAGTAACTTTGTTATTAAGTTTAATGCTACCAGTACTAGCAACAGCTTTCACACTAGTGAATGTATAGTCACTAGCAACATCTAAGCTACCAGTGGATGAATCATAATTTAAAGATTCACAAGCGGTTTCTGGTAAATAAACAGTGACTTTCATTGGTCTAAAATCAAAGTTGAAGAACCATTTTTCAAACCATCTACGATTATCAATTGTTTTGATTTTTAATAAGCCATCTTGAACAGTGACTTCGTGATAAACTTTTTCTTTTTCTTCACAAACGACTAAGCCTTTGCCATCGTTTGCTTTAACTAATTCAACGTCTGCAGTAGCGGTATGGATATCGAAGCTTTTGACTTCTTCATTGATGTCATGTCTATTAGTGATATATGTATCACTTCTTCTACCTTTAACTACGTTATATCCCACGATTACCGCACCAGCGCCTAAAGCAACACTGCCGACGACGATTAATGCAACAAATATACCTTTCATAATAATCCTTATCTCCTTTTCTTTCTGATAAAGGCACTCTTGATGCCGATTATCATAAATCTAGTTAAACGGAACATACCTTTGGTCACGCCATAACAGGCAAATGCCATCAGGATGCTACCACCGAAACCCACTAACATGGCGCCTAGGTAGTATGAATCCGCAAAACCAGTACCGATGTATCCCATGATGCCCCAGATTGATGTTGCAATCATACTTGTTTCAATTGCATAGACCGCAATTGCACCACTCCACATCACGACGATTGCGGCAAACGTTAATGCAATAGCGGTAATCACAAGTGGAAGCCAGAATGGGAATGAGAAGATAATAATTAATACTTCCCAACCTCTGAGTCTTCTCTTTGGTTTCATCTTGTGCTTCACTAAGCTCACAAGCGGTGTATCTTTAGCGATTTCTCTGACTACTTCGTCCACTGTACCGATTTCGTTAATCGCTTCTTCTTCGCTTTTACCTTCATCGATACGGTCATTGATCATTTCTTCATAGAAGCTAACGCGGTTTTCAATTTCCTCATCGGGAAGACCGACTAATTTACTTCTAAGTTCATCTAAGAATTGTTGTTTGTTCATTAATATCTTTCCTCCCTTTCTATGAAGGCGTAAATCTCCATAATTTCTTTCCATTCGTTTTTGAAGTCTTCAATTCTTCTTAAGCCATTCGGTGTGATGTGATAATACTTACGAAGCCGGCCTTCGTATTCCGCGGAGCGCACCACTAGCATGTTGGCTTCTTCCAAACGCTTCAAAATGGTATAGAGTGTGGATTCAGATAATTCAAGAATAGGTTTTAAGTCTTTAATAATCTTATAGCCATAGGAATCTTCGTTCTTAATAGCCGCTAAGACACAGACATCTAGTACACCTCTTTTTAATTGAGCATCCATAGCATACCTCTTTTCACGGTATACATCATATCACGAGGTATATAAGTGTCAAGACCTTTTTATAGATTTTTGCAAGAAAAAAGCGCTGCCCATAATTTTGGGAGCGCCATCCTCGTGTACGCGTATCCTATAGTATACTTGTAAGCCAATTCTTGATCACTTTTTTGACATGATCTTTATCCGTTTGTGTATCACTACCGTTGATAGAAACACCTTTTAAGACTTTGTTGTTTGGATACATTTCAATTAAATGATCGTCAATTCCTTTTAGACCAGAGCCAGCGTGTGTGGCGAAAGGAATGAGAGTCTTATCAGTTAAATCATGGTTATCTAAGAATGTGTAGTTGATCATTGGCCAATAGAAGAACCAAGCAGGTCCACCGATAAATATATATTTATATTTGGCAAAGTCTGGCACATCTTCTTGATACATAGGACGGGCGTTACTGTCGATATCCTTTTTGGATATCTCAAGAAGTGGGCGATAATCATTTGGATAATGTTCATCATTAGAAACAAGTTCGAATAAGTCCGCGTGAAGTTCATCTCTGATGATTTCCGCTAAAATAGCGGTATTGCCTTTAGTTAGCATACCATTAGCTTGAAACCCTTTAGCGGAGAAATAGACCACTAATTTGTCAGTGTTTTCTTTCGCGGCTTTGAAATACTTGCTCTTTTTTGTTTTCATTTATCTTCCTCTCCTTTCTCTTTTCTTTTCGGTCCAAAAGAAAGCAATATCTTACATTATTCTTTTACTTTAGTAAAGAAAGAATTTTAGATAATTTTTGGCCATTATTTTTTAGTGAGATTTTATCAAATATTTTTAAGCAAAAAGTCCTGAAATTAATCAGGACTATTAATTCATTTTGGTGCGCTTGACGCGATTTAAACGCGTGACCTCAACCTTCGGAGGGTTGCACTCTAATTCAACTGAGCTACAAGCGCAGTATCTATTATAGCGCATCTCCTTTTATTTAAGATTTAATTATTTTTCTCTTAATAAATTGTTATTAATGATGAGTTCACCATAGGCCTTACCAAGGATGTAAGCGTCTTTGGTGTTGTAGTGATATGTGTTATAACCACCAGCGGCATCATCGCCGATTTCTAAGCCTAAACCACCTTCACCATGGCTAGCATCAATGCAGAAGTTTAAGTCATCTTCTGATTCATTAGCAATCGCTAATTTAGCATTATTAGCGGCGGTACCATAACTCATTGAGCTCTTGCCCTTACCATCATAGATGGTGCAATCTAAGAAAGCGATCTTATCTGGATCTTCATCTAAAGCATAACTCTTGAATTCTTCTTTGAAGTCATTGAGAAGAGTTCTCATATGTGTTTCATATTTAGCGTTACCACCATCGGATTCACCTTGGTGCCAAATGAAGCCTTTTAAGACTGGAACTTTACCTGTTTGTTCAATCGCTTCTAAACAGTTATGTGTATATGTCTTTAATAAATAGAATAATGATTCTTTTGGATCATCATTACGGCTACCCCAGTCTGGGTCACCGTTTCTATAGTTACCATTTTCAAAACCACTACCGGAGAAGGCGCATTTCACCAAGTGAACTGGGTTTTCTTCTGTGGCGTATTCAGCAATGGTATTAGCAATGCCTAATTCAGGACCAAAGAATGGGTTTGGATTATCACCTTTATCACCAACACCCATACCAACTTTTGTTGGTTGGAAGTTAGGAGTTAATCTCGCTTCAGGTGTGGATTTGTCTGGGCTAGCGGTATGGGCTTGTGTCCAGCCACTTGGATGATAGAAACCATAGAAAGAAGTCTTAACTGATGGAATACCTTCAGAAACAGGAGTGAAATCCATACCTTCTTGTTCAAAGTATTCTTTTAATAATTCTTTCTTACTTGTTGGATGTGTCCAATAAGTACTACCTTCCATATTGGATTGACCAGAAAGAACGAAGACATCAACGTGCGTATTGTCTGGTTCTGGTTGTGGTTCTGGTTTAGCGTTATTACAAGCCACTAAAGAAGTAGCGACTAAGGCGCTTAAAAATAAAATTCTCTTTTGTAATTTCATCATTACATCTCCTATTTTGTTTGAGCAAAAACATTATACATTACATCTTTATAAATAAAAACACACATTTTTTGATTATTTTGCATTTTTTATTTGCTTTATTTTTATATTAAAGATATATTGTTGATAGAAAGATTATCGTTTTGAGAGGTAATCTATCATAGTGTTATGAGTTTAAAAGATGTAAAAATGAATTTTTTAGTCGACATCGCAACAGATTTATTTATCTGTCGTTCTATCCAAGATGTCACCATCAAGGATATCGCGGTGTCCGCTCAGGTGGGTGAAGCCACCATTTACCGTTATTTTGGTAAAAAGCAAGCCATCGTTGTTTATGCCGCGATGAAATTACAAAAAGAAGTTAACACCTTATACTTCAAACTAAGCGAAGGCAGGACTGGATTTGAAAAATTAAAGATTTTCTATCTCAGTTACTTGCAAATCTTCATCCATCATCCAGAATTCTACAAGTTTATTAATGAGTTTGATTCATTCATTAGTAGCGAGGATCCTACAAGCAGTGATGTCATCGACCCATATGAATCGGTCGTTGGTCAATATGAGAAGGTTTACATGAAAGCCTACGAGGAAGGTATTAAAGATGGGTCCGTTAAGGAACAAAGAGACATATCGACGTTCTACTTTGCCACCACTCACGCCTTACTAGAGCTTTGTAAGAAACTTTCCATCAAAGCGGCTGTGCTCAATCAAGATAAAGTTATTGAGAAACAGTCACAAGTTGAATGCATGATTGATATCGTTCTATCAACACTCAACAACAATTAATCGGGGACATAATTTAAAAAGGGAGACAAATTATGAAAAGATTATCTAAAAAGCAAATGATCATTTTTGCTATCGGTCAATTAGGTTGGTCGATGCTTTCTGGTATCATTAGTGCTTGGTTAGTGACATTCTATTTACCAACTAAAGGTGATATTGATGCAGGTGCGATTCAATATATCGTTCCTGGTTTAGCCATCGGTGGTTTCATGACAGTTTTAGGTTTAATCACAGCTTTAAGCCGTATTTTTGACGCTGTTACTGACCCACTTATTGCTTCTTTATCTGATAGAAGCAAAAATCCAAGAGGTAGAAGAATTCCATTTATGCAAATTGCCGCGATTCCATTATCAATCGTGACTGTCTTATTATTCTGCGCTCCTATCGCAGAAAAGAGTCCATGGAATATCGTCTGGATTAGTGTGGCCATTGTCTTATTCTATTTATTCATGACAATGTATTGCACGCCTTATAACGCTCTTATTTCAGAATTTGGTAAAACTCAAGAAGATAGAATGTTTATTTCCACTTCTATCTCATTAACATTCTTTGCGGGTACATTACTTGCTTATACACCATTCGTCTTTGCGGGATTAATCAGAGGCGCAGTGGGTTTTGCTTGGAGCTATAGAATTTGCTTCATCGTTTTAGCGGTTATCGCTTGTGTATGTATGTTATTACCAACATTCTTGTTAAAAGAAAAAGAATTTGTTGATACCAAACCAAGTGAAGAAAACGTTATTAGATCACTTGTTTCAACATTTAAAAATAGAGATTTCACCACATTCTCACTCTCTGACATCATGTACTGGGTTGGTTTAACCATGTTCCAAACAGGTTTACCATTCTTTGTTAAAGTCTCTATGGCATTTGATGAAGGTTTAGTCATGGTCTTCATGGGTGGTATGACAGTCTTAAGCGCTGTGTTCTATCCATTCGTCACTAAGTTAGTGAAGAAATTTGGCAAAAAGAAACTTGTTATTGCCGGTTTCTTAGGTTTAGCAGTTTGCTATGCAATTGCCGCTGTTTGTAGTATTGAAGGTATTTGTGATGGCGGCGCTATCTCATGGGCATTCGGTATCGCTATTATGATTATTTCTGCTTTACCAATGGCCTTATTAGGTATCATTCCTCAATCTATCGTTGCTGACGTTGCCGAAGCTGAAGCCGTCACTACTGGTCAAAATAGAGAAGGTATGTTCTTCGCCGCTCGTACATTTGCGATGAAGTTCGGTCAATCCTTAGCGATGATCTTATTTACCTCATTAGCCATCATGGGCACCACTCAAGCGACAGAAAGTAATGATATCGTTCCATCTAACATTGGTTTAGTGGTCGTCGCTATTGTGGCGGCAGCCTTCTGTGTTGCGGGTGCGATTATTCTCGTCTTCTATAGAGAAAAGAAAGTTATGAAAACTATCGCTAAAGAAGGCGATGAAGCTTTCTTAAAAGCAATCGAAAACGAAAAAGATGTCGGTGAAAAAGCCGAATAATTATAGGTAATAATATGCGACTCATCTATTTTAAGAATGGTCAAAAACATACTATTACATCCTCTAATGCTGATGTAACAATTAACGAAATTAGAAATGGTAATAGAACTATCGTTAGTATTACCGCTAATGAAGAGATCATCCTCGATAAAGCGGATGTCTCTTATCCATGCCACATCAACTATAAAGATATGTATTTCCTCAATGGTTATCAGTCTTGGACTGACACCAGGGAATATAGATTAAGAGAAAGACTCAGAGACATTAAAAAGAGTCCACACATCATCTCGCATATGTATGCGATGGATAAATATGGGGATGCAACTTTCTATAAATATTCAATTAGAAAGAGCCATGGCTATGATGTCTTCTATAGTAAAGGTAAATATGAATCATTCATCTTCAACCTCAACTATAAGACTGCCTACTTAATTATTGAATTAATCAAAGATAGAAGTTCAATCCATCTTATTAGTGATGTAAAAGGTCTTAAAGTAACAAAAGGACAAAGTGTTAATATCTTTGACTACTGCTACTACGATAACTTTGAAAAAGGTTTAATGGCCTTCTGGGATGCTTTCCCAAAAAGAAACGTTAAGAAATTGTTTGGCTATACCAGTTGGTATAACTACTATCAAAACATTAACGAAGAAATAATCTTAAGAGATTTAGAAGCTTTAGATGAACGCTTCAATCTCTTCCAAATCGATGACGGTTACGAAACATTTGTCGGTGACTGGTTGGATGTTGACCCAAAGAAGTTCCCAAATGGCTTAAAGCCAATTATCGATAAGATTCACAAAAAAGGGTTCAAGGCGGGCCTTTGGCTCGCTCCGTTTGCCGCGGAAACCAAATCTCGCTTGTTTTCCGAACATCCAGACTGGATTAGGAAAGATCGAAGAGGGAGACCGATCAAAGCGGGAGGAAACTGGTCAGGGTTTTATGCCCTTGACCTCGACAATCAAGAAGTCATTGCTTATATCAAGGAATGCTTAGTCCATTATATGGACATGGGGGTAGACTTCTTTAAGCTTGACTTCTTGTATGCGGCGGCACTACCAGAGTATGAAAATAAGACTAGATGTATGGTCCAAGATGCAGCTTATCAGTTATTAAGAGACATCTTAGGTGACCATCTCATCTTAGGCTGTGGTGCTAATATTATTAACTCCTACGAGCATTTCGATTACTTACGAGTGGGTCCAGATGTGAGTTTAGACTTCGATGACGTCTTCTATATGCGTTTATTCCATAGAGAAAGAGTGTCTACGAAAGTCACAATTCAAAACACTATTTACCGTTCATTCATGAACAACCACTTATTCGGTAATGATCCAGATGTCTTCTTATTAAGAGATGAAAACATTAAGTTAACACTTCCTCAAAGAGAAGCTTTAAGCAAGATTAACGCTTTATTTGGTAGCGTGCTTATGACTAGTGATGACATCGCTAATTACGATGACACTAAGAAGAAACTCTTACAAGAGACATTCGAAATATTCGAAAATGCGCATAACCGTCGATATATTACCAAAGGTAATCTTATCCACATCAGTTATGAATTAAATGGTGAACTTAAACATTTCACTTATAACATTAAGAAGGGAGTACTCCATAAATGATTGATAGAACAAGTAATATCTTTAATAACCCAATGAGTAAAAAAGTTATTAAAGGCGCGAACAAAAGTAAAGCTAAATACATTAAGAAGTATGGCGACGATTCTAAAGAAGATTATAAGATTTCCTTTAAAGAAATTCCTACTTTAGACTTTATCAGTGCGAACAATATCGTTTTTGGTGAAGAAAACCAAAAGTTTGAAAAGAACGCCTTAATCGTTGGCAATATCAGAATGGGCTTTGGCCACTACCGCATCTCCATTGCAATGGCTAGTGCGGCTAGAGCATTAGGCTATAAACCATATTGGTTGGACTTAGCCAGTTTTGACGCTACTGGTAGCAAGATGATTAGAGAACAAAACAATATGTATTCTTTAGCGTCTCGCATTAGCCAAAAATCTAAATTATTTAATAAACTCGTTTGGGAACCACTTAATAGTGAAGGTTTTAAAAAGATTAGCTATAACGCGAAAGATCAAAGAAACAGTGAACTATTAGTGCCAATCTTTAAAAACATTGATAAAGATATCCCATATATCGCCACTCACGTGTGGCCAAGCCAAGCGGCAGTTCACGCTGGTATGACACATGTTGTTAACGCCATTCCAGATAACTGGCCAATGGGTTTACACCTAAGTGAAGGTGCGATTCACACTGTTCAAACCCCATTTGCCTATTTCGGCTACAAGACCTTAAACGGCTTTGATAAAAAACCACTTAACGGCATTCCTGAAGATCAATTAAAGATGGTTGGTTGCTTTATTGACCATGAACTATTAGTTGATTTAGAAAACGATAACAAACGTCGTAAGGAAAGAATCGCTAATGGTAAACCATTACGTATCTTAATGACTGTTGGTGGCGCTGGTGCGGGTTTTGATATGTTCTTAGCGATGGTTAAATATCTCATCCCATACGTTAAGGAAAATAAGGTTACCTTATTCATTAACTTTGGTGACCACCTCGATGTCTATCACAAATTAGTTGATAAAGTGAAAGGCATCCAAACACAAAACTTCTTTAATGAATACACTAAGTTAACTTACTTCGTAAAGAATATTAAAGAAGGTGATGCTTCAGGTATCTACGCAATCTATAACAAAGATATCTTTGAAGCAGTTTATTCCACTAATTTATTAATGCCAGTGACTGATTTACTAGTTACTAAGCCAAGCGAGCTTGCGTATTATCCAATTCCAAAACTCTTTATGCGCCACATCGGTGGTCATGAAGTCTATGGAGCAATCAATGGCAGGGAAAATGGCGACTCTACTCCAGAATGCCCTACTGTTAAGGAAGTTAACGCGATGCTCGACCGTTTAATCAGTGATAAGGAATTGATTCCTCACATGTGTGACCAAATCGACGCACTCAAAAAAACTGGTCACTATAACGGTGCTTACGAATGTGTTAAATTAGCCGTTGGTAAGTAATAAACCACTCCTTTCTCCTTGGTCACGCCGCTAGAAGCGTGGCCATTTTTTATTTGGTAAAATCTTATCATTTTGCCATTTTTGTATAGTCTTTTTCGATTTGCATTTATTTATCAAAATCGTTCTATTACAATATTGCTGATTTTAGGAGGTTACTATGAGTGTACTTAGAATTGAACATGTCACTAAGGAATTCAAACTAACTCTACGTCAAAGACAAAAGCAAAAAACTAATGCCAAAACATTAGTGGCCGTGAATGATTTGTCTTTTGAAGCAGTTCCTGGCGTGATATATGGTTTACTTGGCCCTAATGGTGCGGGTAAGACCACTACTTTAAGAATGATTGCATCATTAATCAAACCAAAAACTGGGGCGATTTATTTGGATAATAAAGAAATCAATGAAGATATTTATGCATATCGTAAAAAGATTGGCTTTTTAACTAGTGAGCTTAAACTTGATGGTTTCTTCACCCCTGCTGACACTATTACATATATGGGTAAGTTATATGGGATGAGCGATGAAGAAATCAATGCAAGAAAGGACATCTTATTTAAATCATTTGGTGTTGATAAATTCCAAAATACCCCAATCAAGGATTTATCCACTGGTATGAAACAAAAGGTTTCTTTAGCGATATCTCTTTGCCATGACCCAGAAGTTATCATCTTCGATGAACCTACGAATGGCTTGGATGTTATTGCCGCAAGAGATGTTGAAGAATATCTCATCAATTTAAAGAAAGAAAATAAGATTATTATTATCTCCACTCACATCTTCTCTTTAGTGGAAAAGCTTTGTGATCACGTTGGTATCATTATCAGCGGTAAGCTCATTAAAGACGCTCCACTTAAAGAGATTCAAAAAGAAGGAACTTTAGAAGAAGTCTTCTTCAAATTATATGAGGAGGCTAATGTAAATGCGTAACGTATTAACTATTTTCCTTAAAGAACTCAAAAGAGTGTTCACTGATAAGAGGATGCTTATTAGCTTATTCTTACCAGGTGTCCTCATCTATTTTGTTTATACTTTGATGGGCACAGTGATGACTAAAGTCATCACACAAAGCAGTACAAAAGACACTAATTTCCAAGTGGCTTATACTGATAATTTCAATAGCGCTAAAACAGATGGTCAATTACCAAAACTTATGACCTATGTTGATGAAGTGATGAAGGCTAGTAAAAATAACAACACTGCCACATTCAAGGAATTCACAACTGGTGAATTAGATTCTTATAAAGAAGAATTAAGACAAGGCAAATACCATTTAGTGGTTGCTTTCACTGATGATTTTGAAAACAAACTCGGTGACGCTACTGGTGCTAATGACATAGATATCTTCTATAATGGTGATTCCAGTGCTTCAAGTGATTTATATAGTTATGTTTCACAAGTTGTCAGTGTGGCCTACACTAACTACACTGTTAACAAAAATGGTGCTGTGACCGCTAACGTCGGTGAAAAAGATATGATGGCAATGAAGATTGCAGCGATGATTATTCCAATGGTCACTATTTCTATCTTATTCTCCACTGTTATATCATTATGTCCTGAAGCTATCGCAGGCGAAAAAGAAAGAGGCACACTAGCTTCATTATTACTTACACCTATTAAACGTGGCGAATTTGTCGCAGGTAAGATTTTATCATTATCCACGACTGCGATTGCCTCTGGTATTGTCTCATTTACTGGTTTGATTTTGTCAATTCCTAAATTAATGGGTGGATTTAATATCACTATTTCTCCATTAGATGGATTATTACTCTTCTTATTAGTGGTAACTGTCTTACTCTTATTCGTCGCGATTGGTGTATTTATCTCCGCTTTATCCAATACTGTGAAAGAAGCAGCGGGCTATTTATCACCAATTATGATTGTCTTTATGCTCTTTGGCATGGCTCCTTCGTTATTTGGCTTCGACCAATGGTATTTATCCTTTGTGCCAATTCTTAACGTCTGCGTGTCTATTAACGCCTTACTTAATGGCGCAGAGAACTTATTATTGTTCTTTGGTCTAACAGTAGCGTCCACTGTGTTATATACAGGCTTATTAATGTTTGGAGTTACGAAGTTATTTAATAAAGAACGAGTGGTCTTAGGGCAATAACTCTTTGCAACAAAAAAGATAGTCGAGCAATCGGCTATCTTTTAATTTTGTTTTAATTCTATCTTCTAGAAGAACTACTAGATGATGACGTTCTCGCGGTTTTGCTGACTTTACTATATAAGTAAATATCTTTTCTTAAATCGATATGATACGAACCATTTCGTACGTAAGAAGCAGCACCATATTGGAATTTAACATTCTTATTCTTTCTAGACATACCGAAGAGGATGATAGAAGAAATAATTGCCCCAGCGACCCCACCGATGATGAGACCGATAATGATATCTTGAATAATTGCACCAATACCAGCACCTAGGCCAACGAAGAGTACAAAGAAGATGCTCCAGAATAACATGACTTTGGCTTTAGAGATTGGTAAGTCACCCGCTACTTTACCAGTTTGACCGTTAACAGCAAAACGGTAATTCTTTTCTTTCCATTTAGTATTTAAGATCCACACTGGATATAAAGCGTATTGCGCGTTAGTGTCACTTAATTGGATGGAAGAATCAGCATAACTGACATTATCATAACCATGGATATCATTTCTAAAGGCTTGAATTGTGCCTTCACGGAAACGAGTTGTGGCTCTTTGGAATGTTTCATCCTTACTGACATCATATCTATCAGCAGCATAGCCTGCGAGATAACCCGCATTGAATTCCACTGCTTCAGAATAGTCATATGGTTCGATGGATTCCATTAATTTATCTTCCATCTTTTTACTACCATCAACTGGGACGTGATCAAAGGCAATACCACCATCTCTCACTAAAGAATAATATTTGGTTTCTTTATAGTCATAATTACTATCAGACCAACGACGAGTTCTTTCACCTTTGAATCTCACTCTGCCATCGACATTGGCATCAAATAACCAGAATGGAACGTATAATGGTTTGACTTCTTGGACGACGTTATCTTTAGAGAATGAACCTGGTAATAATGGTTTTTTCTTAAAAAATGATTTTAAACTACCTAAGACGTTATCCTTATCATTTTTAAACGGAATAACAAGATTTGGTTTTAAATCGCCTGAAAGTTGTTTAGAAACGAGGATATTGTTGCCACAATAAGGGCAGCAAGTTGAAGAAGAAGTTTCATCGACAATGATTTCACCACCACAAGATTCACAAGAGTATATTTTCATACCCTTCATTTCTTTATCGGTGTAGGCTTGGACTTTCGATTCGTCCCAAGCGGTATCTTCTTCTTTATCGCTCGCTAAATCATCAGAGTAAGCTTTTAAATCGTTGACTGAAAAATGCGAGTCACAGTATGGACAAACAATATCCTGGCTGTGGGAATCAAAATGTAATGTACCACCACAACAAGGGCATTCTAATTCTTTATTTGCCATAAACTATTTGACTTCGTCTAAATCGTTAATTGGGTCACCACATTCTGGACAGAACTTAGGTGCTTTTTCACCTGGTTTTGGTTCCCAACCACATTTATTGCATTTAATCTTCTTTTCGCCTTCTGGTCTCTTTGTACCACATTCTGGGCAGAACTTACCTGTGGCTCTTGTGCCACATTGTGGGCAAACCCAGCCAGCATCTGCTTCTGGTTTCTTTGTGCCACATTCTGGGCAGAATTTACCTGTGGCTTGAGCACCACACTTTGGACATGTCCAAGCACCAGCGGCTTGAGCTTGTGCTTGTTGCGCTTGTTGTTGTTGTTTTTGTTGTTCACCCATTTGGTAGAAACCTTGAGCATTCATGCCACCGGCATTGGCCGCCATATTGAGGCCATAGAAGCCCATGGCTGCACCATTAGCATTGCTAGCAGCATTCTTCATCGCTTCAGCTTGTGCTTCAACTAAGGTTGCACCTGCCATAGCAGCGTTTCTAGCGTAAACATTCTTTCTTTGTAATTCTTTGATGAGGTCTTCGTCTTCTTTTGGAAGAGTAACAGAGCCTAAAGCAATGGAGACAACTTCAATACCACGTAAGGAAGCCCATTTTTCATCAAGAGCGGTATTCATAGCGTTTTCCAAATCAGTTAAGTGAGTCATGATTTGGTTTGGTCTTAATTGTAATTCAGATAAACGACCAAAGGCTGGTTGTAAAGCAGAAATGAATTCTGTCTTTAATTGGCTATCTAATTGACTTCTAGTATATGCTTGTGTGACATTACCACAGACATTTTGATAGAAGAGAATTGGGTTTGTAATCTTATAGGAGAATACACCATTACAGCGGACAGAAACGTCAACGTCCAAACCAACGTTGTTATCAACGATTCTGAATGGCACTGGATTTGGTGTACCAAATTTGTTGTCCACTAATTCTTTAGTGTTGAAGTAATAGACTCTTTGGTCACTACCTGTGTCACCACCAAATGTGAAACGTCTACCGATTGTTTTGAATAAACCGATAACTCTTTCACCAAATGAACCAGCGAAAATAGATGATTCAGTTTTAGAATCAAATTTGTAGGCGCCTGGTTCAGCAGCAAATTCGACGACTTTACCTTGATCAACGATAATCATACATTGACCGTCAGCGACGACTACTATAGAACCATTAGAAATGATATTTTCACTACCCTTAGTGTTGGATGATCTTTTACCATTGACTCTCTTTTGACCTTTTTCCACTAAGACATCAACTGGTAAAGCTTCACAATAGAAATATTCCTTCCATTGGTCAGCAAATGTGGAGCTAACTGCTCCGGCGAAAGCTTTAATTAAGCCCATATTATATGCCTCCTAAACATCTATTTTAGTGTAATACGCGTGCGAATATATTTCAATCTTTTTAGATTGGGACTATCAAAATGAGACCAAATTTTGAAATAAAAGAAAACACAACTCCTAAAAGCTGTGTTATTTGCTTGATTAGAAATAGAATAGGTCTTCAAATTTTTTATCTAACGCCACACAGAGCAACAAGGCTAATTTAGCGGTTGGTTGATATTGTCCTGTTTCTATTGAACTAATTGTGTTTCTTGAAACACCCACCATATTAGCAAGTTCTGCTTGTGAGATGTTTTGCTTTCTTCTCACTTCTGCGACGTTATTGCGGAGCACTAATGATTCATTCATATTAAATCACCTTTGTTAATCTCAAGATCCAGAATGTCAACCATCCTAGAGCAATTAATGTATAACAGATGGCCACCACTAATTCATGCTTTTTCTTAAGCATAAAGAATTTGACATAGAAAGCAGTCGCTAACATGATGAAGCAGCCACCCATGATTTCATAGTGCATAACATTGTTCACAATCATTTCAACGATGATGATAGCGATAAATGCTAAGCCACCAACCATGAAGGCAATACTAGTACCCTTCTTTTGTGCTTCTAAATCAGCGATATCTTGACCTTTATTTTCTTTTTGTGCTTTCATTAAGATTTCATTCTTTTCCATAACTTTCTCCTTTGCCAAGTTGACTTGTCACAACACTATATTAGATTATGCCAAGCGTACTTGTCAACAATATTAGGTAATATTTTTAGCTTCTTGTGATTAATCATAGATTATTGCAGTGTTTTTTTGTTATAGTGAATATGTTCAAATAAGTAGACCACGGGCGCTATGAACTAGCTATAAGCAAAGTCGACCATACGCAGGTACACTGAGGTAAATAATTATTTGGACTGGTATGTTATGTGTTAGGACATATCAATGTGGAAAGTATTGCCCAGTTGGCTATTAGTAAATCTAAGATAGGAGGTCGTAATTGAAGACGATCTTAGAAAGAAAGTTAGCTCACGCTCCACACGATTAATTTATTAATTGAGCATGTGGCCATCCAAAAGAGGATGTAACACCAGTAACTATGGTTGGTAGGGATACCGATTGTTAGTTACATTAGGTGTTTTCTTAATGGATGGCTTTTATTTATCTCCTTTTTGAAGGCACCACGATTGTTCCAAAGGAGGAAAAGTATGAACAATGAAAACTATGACAGCGCTGTAAAGGTCATAAAATCAGCAATACTTAAAGCACAGTATGAAGCGGTAAAATCCGTCAACGAAAAGCAGCTACTATTATATTTTGCGATTGGCAAATATATCTCGACAAATACGAGAAATGGTATTTGGGGAGAAGGTGCGATTGACGCAATTAGCAAGAAGCTCGACAGAGAGTTACCAGGCTTAAGAGGCTTCTCTGGAAGAAATCTTAGATATATGAGAACTTTCTATGAAGAATGGAATTATTTAGAAAAACTTCCAAATGATAATTTGGAACCCGCGGGTGCCAAAATACAAAATGAGTTTATTGAACCTATAAATTTCCCAATTGTTGAATTCCTATCGATAGGTTTTACTTTGCACAGGACAATTCTTTCAAAAGTTAAAGTTAGAGAGGAAAGGCTTTTCTACATAAAAAAAGCAGCAGAGCAAAGAATGTCTCGCGAGGAATTAAATAGATCAATCAATGCTGGAGATTATCATCATAAAGATAACTTGCCTAATAACTTCTCCATCACCATTTCTTCGCCAAATCAGGTTATTAAAGCAATATCAACCTTCAAAGATGAATACTTATTAGACTTCATCAATACTGAAGAATTAGATATTAGAGACAAGCAAGACATTGATGAAAGAGTATTAGAAAACGCCATTGTGCATAATATCAAGAAATTCATTTTAACCTTCGGTAAAGATTTTGCGTTCATTGGTAATCAATATCACTTAGCTGCTTTTGGTGTAGACCAGTATATTGATCTTTTGTTCTTTAATAGAGAGCTTAATTCGTTAGTAGCCATTGAACTTAAAACAGGTGAATTCAAAACAGCCTATCTAGGACAACTTAGTGGCTATCTTAGTGTTTTAGATAAGTTTGAAAGAAAGCAACATGAGAATCCCCCTATCGGTATTATATTGTGTAAAGATATGGATAAATCATTCGTTGACTTTGTAATTAATGATTACACTAAACCAATGGGTGTCTCTACTTATGGTGATATTTCAAACAAAATTAAACAGTGCTTACCAAGCATTGATGATCTAAAAAGGATTATCGAAAATAAAGACGAATAAAAATAAAACCCCTCATTAGTTTGAGGGGTTATTCTTCTTGTTTGGTCGGGACGACAGGATTTGAACCTGCGACCTTCAGTTCCCAAAACTGACGCGATACCAAGCTACGCTACGTCCCGATTATGGCGCGCCTCACAAGAATCGAACTCGTAACCTCCAGATTCGTAGTCTGACACTCTATCCAGTTGAGCTAGAGGCGCATTTTATGCTGACAGTCATCTTATCCAGTATGACCTAGAAATAAGATGGAGGTTCCTACCGGATTCGAACCGATGATCATTGAGTTGCAGTCAATTGCCTTACCAGACTTGGCTAAGGAACCATTCTTGCAGCGTTATGAATTATAGCACTGCAATAATCTTACTATCAAGCACAAAAATATGTTTTTGAAATTTTTGTGAATTGAAAAACTAAATTCCGTTTTTAGAATTAAACTTTGTTTTTCGGAATTTTCTCTTACAAATGGTATGTTTTATATGTCTATGCTTCCGTCGAAAGGAGGTAATTAACATATGAAACAAAAGCATATGACAA
>JAGAYY010000014.1 GCA_017940265.1 Bacilli bacterium
TCCTATGTTAAAATAAGGCATACAATACCTCCGTCGAACAGTTGTATTGTAGCAAAAGTGGCGATTTCTGACGATTTCGTCACTTTTTCATAATAAAAGGAGCTATCTACTCACCTATAGGTTTTCGAACAGCCCCTTTTTTATTACTTTTTTGATGTTTTTTATGCATAATTATTGTTTTTATTATGAAAAACAAATAACATTGTCATTGTGCGTTTATGACTAGAAAGGAACGTATTATGAAAAAAACACTCATCAAATCAATACTTCTTGGTGCGATGACATTAGGTATGATGATCGGTTGTAACGAACCTACATCTTCTACATCTAATCCAGTAACATCAAGTAGTACAACAAGTTCTACAGTCTCAAGTAGTTCTTCAGAAATTACATCAAGTATTACAACTTCTTCAAGCGACTCCTCTAGCAGTGCTTCAAGTAGTTTACCAAGTAGCTCATCTTCTAGTAGTTCAAGTTCTGTTGCCCCTACATTAACTGGTATTACATTAGATACCACGAATGTTAAGAAAACATACATTCAAGGTGAGGCATTAGATTTAACTGGCTTAGTGGTTACCGCTAAATATAGTGATAACACAACCGAAGCTGTTACTAACTACACCACTAACCCTGCAAATGGTGCGGCACTTAACAATACTGGCGCTATTCCAGTTACTGTTGCCTACGGAAGATTTACTGATTCATTTAATGTTATTGTTACCAAGGCTCCTAAAGCAGCGTGGACTGAAGAAGAAGCTAAGTTAATGTCTGATCACTTATATGGTGAAGTCTTACCATATACAGGATTCGAAGCATCACAAGTTGTCTATAACGAACAATATAAAGCTGTTGTCATTATTGGTGGCACAATCACTGATGAAACATTAGAAAGCTACGCTAGAGCATTATCTTTTAATGGTTATATCTTAGTAAGCACTACTGAATTAGTGTTTGAAAAGTCAGTTCAAACTGATGCTGGTAAGCGTATTGTTCAAGTTTCAATTATGGATAATAAAGGTCAATTAGCGATTGTCGCTATGGACCCATACTATTATGCTTTCCCAACTGATTTTGCTAACTATGTTGCGGATAAATACTTCACTTCTAAGGATGCAGTTCCTGCTATCCAAGCTGATTATTATCAATTAATTGAAGGTAATGATGGTATTGCTATTGTTTGCTATATGGATGCCACTACTGATGATGCTGGTTATAGTGATATCTTAACCACTGCTAATTGGACAGTTTTAGGAAAAGATGAACATGAATTATATAGTGCTGTTTCTCCAGATAGCGCTTATATGATTTCTTATGAATATAGTGCACAAAACGGCGCCTTACTCATTGTCTTTAGACCAGTTAATTTCTTTAACGATGCCCCAATTAAAGCATTCTTTGCTAAATATAACGGTACATATGTTGAATTACCTGCTTTAAATATTCCTAACGGACAATACTATTTCGAAGAAGCTGACACCAATGAATACTTCTTTGAAAAAGGTGAAATTGATATGGTTGTAGCGTTCTTAACCATCTACGGTGGTGCCGCTGAAGATGCTAAAAACTATATGACCACCTTACAAGAAGCTGGTTTCAAAGTTTTAAATTCTAATGATTCATATTCCGCTACAAAAGCGGTTGAAGGTAAAGGTTTATTCAGATTAGATTATTCATATGATCCTGAAAAAGGAGTTATCACATTAATTTTCTATATCTATTTAGAACCATTCCCAACCACAGAATTCCCACAAGATGAGATTTCCGAATTATTAGGTGGTTACACCACTGATATCGTTCCTGGTTATACTGGTGAAACAACTGGTTTCCAATTAAACGATGATTCATATGGTACATATATCGTTGTTCAAGTTGAGCAAGGTACAGAAGAAGAGGCAATCGCCTCATATACACAAACACTTCTTGAAAATGGTTATAGATTAGAAAACGAAGGTGGTTCTGTCTACGTTAGTGAACATCATGAAATCTTTGTGCAAATGTATAAGGATTCTGGTTCATTTAAGATTGTTTTCTATCGCGCTCCATATTTATCATGGCCAAGTACACAAATTGCGGCCTATTTAGGTGAAGAAATCAATGACGTAGTTCCTGCTTTTGCGGATGCAGACGCTGATGAATTCACATTTGAACCAGATGATGATGGCTTATGGATTACCGTTGGTTATAACTATGAAGAAGATGATCAAGGTGAAGAAATTGAATTCGATATGGAAGAAATTTCTAGTGCCTATATTGAAGAATTAGAAGATGCTGATTACACCGCGATTGAAGTTGAAGATACAACATATTATGTTTCTAAGAACTTAGAAGTCGTTATTAGCATTGATTATGATGATATTTGGGATGAAATCTATATCTTCATCAACAGTGTTAGAGCTGTTACAGCGGGTCAATGGCCAGCATATCATCTTACCTATTTCTTAAATGCTCATAACTATACAGATGAACTTCCAGTTTATGAAGGTGAATTCGTTAGTGCGGATGCTAGAGTGACATTAAGCGCTTTAACAATTGATGTTGTTTTAGAAACAACTGATGCTGAAGAACTTAAAGCCGCGGCGGACACCTATATTGATACCTTAGAAGAAGCCGGTTTCACATATTTTGAAGAATTAGGTGAAGGTGCATGTAAGAGATATCTTTCTCCAAATGAAGAATACGAAGTCTCCGTGATGTATCAACCAAATGGTTTCACTGTCCAAATTGATGAAATCGCTAATGAAAGACAAGAAACCACTACTTTCCCAACCGAAGCCTTATTCGCAGCGCACCCAGAATTAGAAGGTGTTCTTCCAGTTGTCGTTGAAGGTGAAGCTGCATTTGATACCCAAATCCAAAGTGACTGGGTTGAAATCTATGTTACATATGAAGATACTTCATTAATCGCTGGTGCTATGGAAGCTTATAAAAAATCTTTAGAAGACGCTGGCTTAAGAGCACAAGAAGATACAGCCGGTTATGATGTTGTCTATTTCTCACCAGATGGCACATACTATGTCTGTGTTACTGACTGGTCAGATTATGATCCAGCGGGATTCGATATTGAAATCTATTACTTATAATTCAAATCTATTAAACAAAAAAGCCAGAACGCTTATGTCCTGGCTTTTTTTATTGTTTTAAATATAATTTAACTATTCTTCTCTTTTTGTGGCTATAATTGCGGTTAAATGCACAATACATCTAACTAGAAGCGCACCCACACTATTGGTGAGAATCACAATTAATAAGTTCCATAACATATTGATATTCCAGTTAAACGCCATACCGAAATAGAACATATTAGCGATACAGTGTTGGAAACCACAGTAGACGAATAAAGTAACGGCAACAATAATGCCGATAATCTTCATACCCCAGTTTTGTAAGTTCTTATAGAAATAAACTGCGATATACACTAACGCGCCACATAAGATACCTTCGATAAGAACGTGGTTCGAGGCAATCTTTGCGTTGGCAATATTAACAATACGTGTTGCAACTTCTGGCACATTCATAAATATGAAGTGACAGATAATACCTAATGCGAAAGCGCCTATCGCATTACCCACGAGCATGATTGGTAAATTAATTGCGTTTTCCACTAACTTTTCACGGTTATCAAAAACCACACCAATTTTACCGGTATAAAGTTGTAATCCTAAGACACAAACAAGGATCAAACCAATGGAGAATAATGCGGAACCAACCATTAACCATTCAGAAGCAACTTTGCCTGCTTCATCAACAGCAAAAGAAGTTGCCACAGTAAAGGCAAGAGAACCTAGACCAATGGCTAAGCCCGCGAAAATACCAAAAAGTAAGACCTTTAAATATTTCATATTAGAAAACTGGTTTGTTATCTTTGAATTCTTTGATGTTAGCGCCACTATAGACTTTAAGGCCTTCAGCCTCTAATCTAGCTCTACCACCTTGGAAGCTCTTTTCAATGGCGACCGCAGCGCCCACGACTTTCGCGCCTGCTTGATTGCAGATATCTAATAAGCCAAACGCAGCATTACCTTCGGCTAAAAAGTCATCAACAATGAGTACCGTGTCGCTTGCTTTGATGTATCTATTGGATACAGTGATTGGTGAAACTGTATTACGAGTAAATGATTTAACTTGGGCTGTATAAACGTCATTACCGACAGTCGCAGATTTACTCTTTTTAGCGAACACTAATGGTAAATCACCCATTTCTTGTGCGACAGCGTAAGCAAAAGCAATACCACTAGTTTCAATGGTTAAGATTTTGTTAATACCATCACCATTAAAATGTTCAGTGATTTCTTTAGCTAAATCTCTGGCTAAAGCCACGTCGATTTGGTGATTTAAGAATGAATCCACTTTTAAAATATCGTTATTAATGATGACACCATCTTTTAAGATACGTTCTTCTAATGATTTCATTATTTTTGAATCTCCTCATTCCATCTATCAATGTCCTCAGGTTTAGCGATGTAAACGTAAGGAACATTTCTTTCTAATTCGTTATAGTCTAAGCCATAACCAACGAGGAAAGAGTTTTCTTTAAGAACTTTACCGCAGTAGTCAATTTTAATATCTTCACATCTGGCATATTCTTTATCAAATAAAGCACAGATAATGATTCTTTTTGGTTGGTAGTTTTCGTTTAAATGATCAATAAGATATTTCATAGAAATACCTGTATCCACAACGTCTTCCACGACCACGACTGTGCGATCTTTAATGTCCATATCAAAATCTTTTTTAAGATTGATCTTTCCTGTTGATTGCACACCAGCATAAGAAGAGATTTGAATGAAATCTGTATAGATAGGTCTATCAATACGTTTGATTAAATCGAACATGAAGTTTAAAGCGCCTTTCATGACGCCTAAAAAGAGCGGAGTTTTTTCTTCGTTTTTAAGTTCCTCTGTTAATCTTTTGCCAAAATCATTACAAATATCTTGGATTTCTTGTTCTGATAAAACTATCTCACGATTTTCTTTCATGGTAATTTCCTCCTCAATGCTGATGAATGAAAAATTAAATAATATTAATTATTCCCATTCAATTGTGGCGCATGGTTTATTACTTAAATCATATAATACACGATTTACGCCTTTAACTTCATTTAAAATTCTATCTCTTATTTTATTTAAAAGTGCATAAGGAATTTCTTCAATGGTCGCTGTAACGGCATCAACTGAGTTAATTGCACGGATGACAACTGGCCATTCGAATGTTCTTTTGCCATCTTTAATACCAGTGGATTTTACTGGTGGAACGATGGTGAAGTATTGCCATACTTTTTGATCTAAACCTGCGTTAGCGAATTCTTCTCTTAAGATAGCGTCGCTTTCTCTAACGGCTTCTAATCTATCTCTTGTAATCGCACCAACACAACGGACACCTAAACCTGGTCCTGGGAATGGTTGACGGTAGACCATATTACGTGGTAAGCCTAAGGCTTCACCAACTTGTCTAACTTCGTCTTTATATAATAATTTCACTGGTTCGACGAGTTCAAAACCGAGTTCCGCTGGTAAACCACCAACATTGTGGTGAGCTTTTAAACCTTTGGATTCTAAAATGTCAGGATAAATGGTGCCTTGTCCTAAGAAAGAAATACCATTAAGTTTTTGTGCTTCTCTTTTGAAGACATCAATGAAGATTTTACCAATGATTTTTCTCTTTTGTTCTGGATCTTCAACACCCGCTAAAGCATCTAAGAATTCATCAACTGCGTCAACATAGATTAAGTTAGCGCCCATTTGTTCTTTAAATACTTTAATAACTTGTTCTGGTTCACCTTTTCTTAATAAACCATGATTAACGTGAACACATGTTAAGTTGTTGCCGATTGCTTTGATTAATAAGGCTGCACAGACTGATGAATCAACACCACCTGAGAGGGCTAATAATACTTTCTTATCACCCGCTTGTGCCTTAATTTCTTTAATTTGTTGTTCGATGAACGCATTCGCTAATTCCCTATTAGTGATACGTTGCATGTTTGGATCTCTGACATTTCCGCTCATAATTTTCTCCTTACCAATGAATTTCTTCTACTCTATTGAATAGTTCTTTAATTTCTTCTGTAGGTTCTTCCCATTTCTTCATCAAAACTTCGAGTTGTTGATCTGGCACAATTGAAGTTTCTTTTCTTTGTTTGTTATAGAAACGAATTTGTTCAGCTGTGCGTGGGAATAAAACTAAAACATATTCATCGAATTCAGGATTCTCTTTAACATACTTTTCCCTTAACATGTTCAAGTCAGTTAAAGCATCTAAAATTACAGTGACGTCATCATACTTTTTCGCGTATTCATGAATTCTAAAAGAAAAAAGCTCCCATACTTCTTTTTGTTTAGAAAAATCCTGTGTCTGACCAGTGAGTTCGAATCTAATTTCGTCACTAGAGACAATCAAAGTATGTGGATGAGCCTCTTGGTACGCTTTTGCCCAGGTAGATTTGCCACTACCAGGCATGGCAGATAACATGATAAGTGTTTTCATTTCTTCCTCCGATTCGGTTGAACGAAATCCTATCTATTACGAACTTATTTATAAATAAAAAGTTCCTACTACATAATCATAGATAGAAAGCGATTATTTTAAAAGTAAAAATAGTTATTTTTATAAAAAACTATAAAATGAAATTAGTTATTATATGAAAAGTAAAAATAATAAGAAAAATAGAAAAAAGAGCAAAAGAGTTGGAGCCGCAAAAAAAGAGATGCTTGGTAAAGACATCTCTCTTGAACAACTGAATTCAATTAAGGTTGATAATTTCGATTAATATAAACCTTCCTTATATTCACCTTTGTCCACTAAGGCTTTTAAGGCTTTAACAACACCTGGTTTGTCTTCTTTATAAGTAACACCGAACCACACTGATGGAGTGGATAATAAGCGCACAGTGGCCTTATTTTCGTGAACTAATTCATCAACGACTGTTGGAATTAAGAATTCTGATTTAGGAACGTTGATGTTTTCTTTTAACCAAAGTGGGAACTTTTCACCTAAAGCAGGAATAAGATCTTTATTGAAGCAGAATAAGTTCATGGATACTAATTGGGATGGTTCTGTTTCAAAAGCTGGAGTACCATCTAATGGTTCACAAACAACTTTATCGCCTTTAGCGTAGATACTTGATTCGATTAATTTTTCTAAATAGCCATTTTTATCTTGGAAGGCCACACCTCTTTTAACCGCACCATTTTCAGTCATAGTGTTCTTTGCTTCAAACGCTACAATAGCGTATTTACCTTTACTACCTTCTGGTAATGATTTGAGGTATTTATAAGCGACTTCATAAGTTTCTTTCCCATAGAAATCATCACCGTTGATAACGATGAAATCTTCCTTAATTAGGTCACGTGCCGCGTAAATTGCATGAGCGGTACCCCATGGCTTCTCTCTACCTTCTGGACATTTGAAACCTTCTGGAAGGTCATTTAAATCTTGGAAAGCATATTCCACTTTGATGATTTTTTCCGCTCTTTTACCGATAGTGTCTCTGAATGCTTCATAGAAATCTTTCTTGATAATGAAGACAACACTGCTGAAACCAGCACGTTTGGCATCATAGATGGAATAGTCTAATAAAAAATTGTTATAGTCATCCATTGGCTCCATTTGTTTTAGGCCACCAAAGCGACTACCCATGCCAGCGGCCATAATTACTAATTGCATAATAAAATCTCCTTTTGATGTTTATTTGAAAAATAATGCTGCAGCACCAATCTTACCTGAATCATAGCCTAATTCAGCAGGTACAACTTTAACTTCTGGTGTGGCTTTATATCCATAAAAACGTTCTTCAATGTATTTGTTTAATGGATCAAAAAGCGGCGCGCCAGCATTAGCTATACCACCCGAAAGGACTACAACATTTGGTCTAAAGATGTTGCAGTAATTTAAGATACCTTCACCAAGATACTTGATGTAGTTATTTAAAACTTCTTTAGCAGCCTTATCGCCTTTAGCGGAAGCTTCAAATACTACTTTGCCTCCCACTAATTCGATTTCAGGACTGATTTGCCACATTAATGAGCGTTTATTTAAACGCATGGCTTTTTTAGTTTCTCTAATAAGCGCAGTCGCAGAAGCATAAGCTTCCAAGCAGCCTTTTCTACCACATGAACATTGTTCGCCATCAACTTGAACAACAACATGGCCAAGTTCTCCGCCTTTACCTTCATTACCTTCATAAAGCTTGCCGTTAATGATAATTCCACCACCAACGCCTGTGCCTAATGTGAGCATAATGACGGTTTCATATGCCTTGCCCGCGCCAAACTTCGCTTCGCCTAATGCAGCCGCGTTCGCGTCATTGGTTAAACGGACTGGATAAGGTAAGATTTCTTGCATAATATCTGCGACTGGTAATTCGTTCCAGCCTAAGTTATTCGCATAATTAACAATACCCTTTTCAACATCTAAAGTACCTGGAGAACCGATACCTATACCGGCTATTTTTCCTTCAAGATGTTCAGAGGCAATATAATCTTTGACTAGTTCAGCGAGTTGTCTAATGGTCTTTTCACCTGGTTCGCCTTTGACAAAAGGCATGGAAAATTTGTCATAAACACGACCGTTGCTATCAACTGCCGCACCTTTAATTGACATACCACCAATATCAATGCCGATTGCAATCATATGGATCTCCTTTAGAACTTAATATCGTAGAATACGAAGTTGTTATCGTTATCGATATAACCAACTTCTTTATCTTTGATGATGATGTAACCATCTTCATCGACATAACCGAGTTTCTTGGTACCAAAAGATATTTCACCATCTGGAGTAATATCCGCAAACTTTTGACGGTTGATGAAAATACCTTCACGGTCGATATATCCGACCATTCTTTCACCTACAAAAACGTTCTTACCAAAACTCTCGACAATTTGCATACTATTTACCGTGTTTTTCCACAAAAGGACCGACTTTTGCGGAGTTTTCGACCTTAACACCATCTAAATTGGAGGAGATAATTTCAGCTTCATTACCGACTTCAACATCATTAAGAATAGTATTTGGCCCAATGGAGCAAGCTTCACCAATTTTAGACTTACCTAAGATGGTTGTATTGCTACGAATAACTGTGTCTTGACCAATTTCAACATCTGGTGAAATATAAGCGGAATCAATATCTTCAATAGAAACACCAGAGAGCATCAATTTTTGGTTAATTCTTCTACGCATAATTTTAGCGGCATACGCTAATTGGACACGGTTATTAATGCTATAAACTTCTTTCATTTCTTCTGCCACGAAAACACCAACATGATAGTTATCTTGGATGAAGAGTTGGACTAATTCAGATAAGTAGAATAAGTGTCTATTATTATCAACCGATAATCTTTCAATGTATTTGAATAATAATTCGTTATCAATGATACAGATACCAGTGTTAACTTCGTTAATTTCATATTCAGCGAAAGTGCAGTCGCTTTCTTCTCTAATTGCTAAGATACGATTACTTTTATCTTCACGTAAGATACGACCATATCCTTTCGGATTTTCCAAAACAGCGGAAACAACAGTCATATCATATTTGTTCTTTTCGTGGATGTGATAGATTTGGCGTAATGTTTCAGTTTCTACGAGTGGTGTATCACCATAGATAACTAATGTTTGACCAGGTTTACCTTCTAAGAATGGTTTTGCTTGTAAAACAGCGTGGCCTGTACCTAATAATCTCTTTTGCCAAACGACATCAGATTCTTTTTCCACTAATGATTTTGTCAATTCACCACCGAAACCAACTACAGTAACAATTTGTTGTGGATCTAATGGTTTAACCGCATCAATAACATAGTTAATGATTGGTTTCCCTAAAATTGGATAAGAAACCTTTGAATGCTCTGGATCACGAGAATTCATTCCTGTTCCTTTACCAGCAGCTAATACGATTACATACTTGTTCATAAAAGAACCTCCATTATATGATATGTAAAAATTATAAATTTTTATTTTAATACCTTGGCTAATTCAACCTGGTATTTGTTTTCTAGTTTTTTAAAGACCTTCTTTAATAGTTTTTTATCTGTGCTTAAAGCAAAGACAGCAGATCCTGAACCTGACATTTGAACAATCTTAAGTCCTTCTGCTTTTAATTCGTCAATAATTGCTTGGATAGCAGGCACTAAAGAAACAGCAGGAGCTTGTAAAGCATTAGAAATGCTATTTGCTAATAATTCATCATTGCCTTCTTCTAAAGCTTTGATGACTGTATCAACATTACAAGAAGTTAAATCCATTGTATCTGCGACTGCATATACTTCTCTAGTGGAACAACCCGCTTCAGGTTTAACAATTAACACATAGTAGTTATTTTTAATCTTGATTGGAGTGGTCTTTTCACCAATACCTTGGCATCTAGCGGGTTCACATTTCACAAAGAAAGGAATATCGCAGCCTAAGGACTTACCAATTTCCATCAATTGTTCATCTGTCGCTCCTAAATTAAGTAACGTGTTCACTGCTTTCATTGTGCAAGCTGCATTAGAAGAGCCTCCACCTAAGCCCGCTTGGATAGGAATAACCTTATGAATAAGGATTCTAAATTTTTGATCAAACTTATAAATACTTTGGAGTTTATCAATTGAGAAAGTAGCTAAGTTATAGGTGAATGAACCAATGGAAAAATCATCAACAGTAACAAAGTTATCTGGTGATTTATTTAACTTATCAATCACTAATGAGTCGTGTAAAGAGATAGGTAACATTACCATGTCTAATTCATGGAATCCATCTTCACGCTTACCAGTAATATTTAAGCAAAGATTGATTTTCGCATAACTACGAACGTGTAAACTTTTCATCTTCAATATAATCTTACTACTTAAAAAGTATTTTTAATAGGTGTAATTACTTTTGGAGATAGTGATATATCGCTAAATATGTTTCTGGAGAGAGATCTTCAGGACGAGAAAGTGGATTAATATTTAAGTCTCCACACACTTTAGTGACTAGTTCCTTATCTTTCAAAGTATTAACTAAATTGTTTTGGATTGTTTTACGACGGTTTAAGAAAAGTGATTTCGCTAACTTGAATGCCCCAATAGCAGATTCTCTATCTTTTGTTTTATCAATATTGATAGCGAACACTACTGAGCTACATTTAGGCGCTGGATAGAATGATCCGGCTTTAACTGTGAATAGTTTTTCAATGCTTCCAAGTAAATGTAATAACACAGAAACTGGGCCATATTCTTTACCTTTAACATCATAAAAACGATTAAGTGCTTCACTTTGAATCATGAACACCATACGTTTTGCTCTAGTGGCGTTTGTTAAAAAGAATTGTATTGTTTCAGTTGTGATATTGTAGGGTAAATTACCAATTACTTTATTATATTTAGAAACATCATGTTTTCTGATGTCACTTTCAATGATATTAATGTTTGTATTTTCTTGATAAACAACGCGTAAAAAATTAACCATTCTAGGATCAATGTCCACTGCGTCATATTTAGGATTTTTTAAACTCACAAAATGAGTCAAACTTCCTAAGCCTGGACCAACTTCTAAAACATAATCTTTTTCATCAAGATTTAAAGCATCCACGATGCGTTCGCAGATGGATGGTTCCACTAAAAAGTTTTGTCCATAATCCTTGTCAGGTCTTAAGGAAGCTTTAGTGACTATTTCATTGATGTTAGAACGATTAATTTCCATGATATTCTTCCACTATTTTCTTTAACACTTCTAATTGTACTTGATTGAGATTCAATCTTTTAAGTAATTGTTTATTATTACACTTGCCTAAATTGAGTTTTTCAGTGACATATTGCCTCAATTCATTATTTTCTATTATTCCTAAGTTATATAAATCAGAAATTGCGATATTTTGGCTTATTTGAGGGGTTTTTATCGAAAAAGCCTGCAATTTACCAATCAATTCGTCTATCTGACATTCTGCGACACCATTCTTTTTACCTCTATTACACTTATTAATATCGATTTCTACATTAATTAGGTCAGATATGATAGTGTTTAGCTTCTTTCTTATGGCTTTTCCAGCCTCATCTGGATCTAAAAGTGCGATGACTTTTTTACCTTTAAGATAGGCAATAGTTTTAGGGTCTAACTCATAACCATTAACCACTACTATTTCAGAAGCAATATAGTTAGAAAGATAAGAAGCATCTTCTTTTCCTTCAACCACTAAAACACCATCTAGATACATCTTCATAAATTAAATAATTTACACGAATTATCGTATACAACTTCTAATAAATGTTTCTTAGACATTTCTCTAATATTAGCAATTTCATCCGCGATTAAAATGAGGTTTGCAGGTTCATTAACTGTACCTCTTAGTGGGTGCGGAGAAAGATATGGACAATCAGTCTCTAAAACTAGTCTTTCAAGTGGAATTTCTGCGGCTACTTCTTTAGGTGTTTTAGCGTTTCTAAATGTCACTGGTCCATCTAGTCCGATGTATAAATTTAGGTTAATTATGTCCTTGATGTTTTCCACACTTCCAGAGTAACAATGCATAACTCCACTATGTTGTGGTCTATGGTTTTTGAGTATTTCTAAAGTATCTTGGAATGCTTCACGGCTATGGATTGAAATTGGAAATCCATGTTCGTTGGCATATTCAATTTGCTTAATAAAGAATTCTTTTTGGATTTCACGTTTCGCTGGATCTTTTTCCCAGTGATAATCAAGTCCGATTTCACCAATTCCCACGACTTTTGGATGTTTTGATAGATTTAATACTTCATATAAAGTTTTCTCATTCACACCATCAAGATTTTCAGGATGAAATCCGACACATGCATAAATAAATGGGTATTGTTCCGCGATTTTAATAGCGGTTTCACTACTTTCTTTATTCCAGCCAATAACCACCATTTTTTCGATACCTGTTTGTAAGGCACGTGAAATAACATTATCCAAATCTTGGTATAATGCTTGATCATTTAAGTGACAATGTGTATCAATTAACTTCATTATTTACCCACACAGAAACGCGAGAAAATCTCTTTAGCTAAGTCCATTTGATTGGCTTCACCTAAGATTTCTAATATAGCGGTATAAGCTTCTAATAAAGAAACAGAAACTAAGTCGATTGTTAAATCGTTTTCCGCATCTTGTTTAGCTTTTAAGATTGCTTCTTTAGCTTTCTTTAATAAACCAATTTGTCTAGCGTTATTTAAAGCCGGTTTAGAGAAAGAAATCTCATCTAAGCCGATCACTTCTTTAATCTTCTTAATTAAAGGCTCTATATTGTTGTTTAAAGCGGAAATTGATAGTCTTCCATCTTGAGAGGAGATATCAGATTTGTTGTAAACAACAATTGGGTGTAATGCTTTTGTGTATTCTAAGATTTGTTTATCTTCGTCATCTAATTCATTTGATCCATCTAAAACAACAATAACTACATCCGCATCGTTAATTGTTTTCTTAGATTTTTCAATACCAATAGATTCAACTCTATCGTTAGATTCATGGATGCCTGCGGTGTCATATAAATGGAGGACAACACCATCAATATTTACGTGTCCTTCGATAACATCACGTGTGGTGCCAGCGACTTCAGTAACAATTGCTCTATCTTCACCTAAGAAGGCATTTAATAAGGAAGATTTGCCAACATTTGGCTTACCCACAATCGCGACTTTTACGCCTTCGTTAATGATTTGAGCCTTTTGTCCGTCAGCGATTAATAAATCAATCTTTTCAATTAATTCATTAGACACGGCTACTACTTTGTCCTTATTTGCGACCTCAATATCCTCATATTCTGGATAATCGATGTTGACTTCAATTAAAGAGAGAATATCAGCTAGTCTAGTCTTGATTGGTTTAAGTAATTCACTAGTCTTACCATCTAAAGATAAAAGGTTTAATTTCTTCGCTTCTTTAGTGGTCGCATTAATCACATCATTAATTGCTTCCGCTTGTACTAAGTCGATTTTATTATGCATAAAAGCACGGCCAGAAAATTCACCGTTCGTAGCCATTCTCGCGCCGTTTTGCATACAAGCTTCCACGATTTGTTTAGAAATAAGTGGGGAACCATGACAAATGATTTCCACACTATCTTCACCAGTAAATGATTTTGGTCCTTTATAGACTAAGAGGACTACATCATCAATCTTTTCACCTTTATCAACGATAGAAGCATAAAGGATTGTACGTTCTTTAATATCTCTTAAATCTTTACTGCAGCATTTGCTGACCACGTCTAAAACGTCATCACCAGATAATCTAATGATGCTTAAAGCGGATTTAATAGGCGCGGTCGCTAAAGCTACAATTGTTTCAAACATAATTTTTACTGAGTCAAAAAACACCCTAAAGGGTGTATTTTTTAATTATTCAACGTAGATAATTTGAACTTGTCTTTGTGCGCCTTCACCGATGGATTCAGTGCGAACGTTTGCCATATTATTTAAGGCATTATGAATCGCTCTTCTTTCATCTGCTGGCATTGGATCAAATGTGTAAGTTGTCTTTGTTCTTTGCACATCGTGGCCCAATCTTCTAGCCATACGCACTAAGCGAGAGTATTTATTATCTTTATAGCCGTTGATGTCCAATAAGATTCTAAATCTCTTATGGAAGTGATTGCTGACTGCTAACTTAACTAATTCGTTAAGAGCTTGTAATGTTTTACCATTTCTACCAATTAAGATTGGATTGTGTGTGGAATCAATGGTAATTCTGATGACTTGGTCATCTAATTTAGTGTTGACTGTGCTTTCGATTTCTAAGGCATCAACGACACCTAAGATGTAATCTTCCGCAAATCTAATGACGTCAGCTAAGTCATAGACTTCAACAATAATCTTTTTCGCAAATAAACCTTTTTTCTTATCAGAAACGATGTAAATAAGTTCATCAACTTCAACACCAGTTTCAGTGGAAGCAGCTTGTAAAGCTTCTTCAACGGTTTTCCCTGTATATTGTTTCATACAATATTATCTTCCTTTCTTTTTGGCTCTATTAGCAGTGATTTTCTCAATAATTAAGGTTTGGACGATTGAGAATAAAGCACCGACGAACCAATAAACACCCATAGCACTTGGTAATGTGAAGCCCATGAAGATAATCATGGCCATCATGATATAGGTGAACATTTTCATAGTACTTTGTTGTTGAGTTTGAGCTGGGTTTTTACCTAAAGTAGCAACCTTTTTACGTTTTGCTTTTTGGATCCATTGTGGAAGTAGCATAGAAACGACTTGTGCCGCTGCCATCAAGAGGAACAAGATTAACGCTGCAACAGCGCTACCGTTACCCCAGTTCGCCGCATTGAATAACACGGTATTAATGGAATCAGAAAGATGCAAATTAAACAAGGCGTCAGAAGACAAACTGGCAGAGCCTTGTAAAGCACCCCAAACACAGATAAATACTGGGAATTGGACAACCATCACTAATAGTGAACTAAGAGGATTAATCTTATTCTTCTTATATAGTTTCTGCATTTCCGCAGCCATTTGCTGTTTCTCGTAATTGTTTGTATTGGAATTTGGATACTTGTTTTGAATCTTTGTGATTTCTGGTTGTAATTGTTGCATCTTCGCATTAGCCGCTGTGGACTTAATAGTAACAGCAAGCATTAATGATCTGACGATAAATGTGATGAGGAAAATAGCGAGAAGCTGAGCTAAACCACCAGCTACACCACCATTTTTAAATGAGCTAACAAATGTTTCGACTAACCAGCCGATTGGATAAACTAATAAACCTTCAAAGAATGTGAATTTACCATTAACATTCCAGGCATTGGCCCATGTTTTGGCTTCAATTTGAACTGGAACTTTATCGCTTGTGCGATATTTCGCACCATTGGCGTAACCATAGTAACCAAATTCTGCAGTACTAATAGATAAGCATGAACGATATGAGGAAATAATAGTGTTCAAGCCATTCTTATATAAAGTTAAATAGTCATTGGTTGGTAAATCATCTAATGTAATACCATTTGCAGGATCGCTGGTCATAGCCTTGAGGTCTTGATTCATCTTTGTCCAATTGTCCCAAAGTTTTTCGCCAGAGAACTTTTGATAACCAAATTGGTCTAGAGCCACAACAACATCACCAAATGTGATGGTTGAAGCATCATATGAAGCACCTTTATATAACTTTAAAGCGTTATCTAAAACATATTGGTCTACTTTTATAAAGTAATCATTACTTGGAGTTTGAAGACCTGCTTTAGTGGCTTCTGCGTTTGCTCTTCCAATACCACTAGCGTTATTTGTTGGTACGTTTACTGTGTAATAAACTTTTGTGTTACCTTCAAATACAGGCTTGGCACCTTCTGGAAGTTGGGCACCTTCTTGTTCGGCATCGTAATAATCACTAACGCCGTAATCAAAAGCATAAAGGATATGAGCTTTATCAGTATCTGAACAAAATGAAGCGGTACAACTAGATAAAAGAAGCACACCAGCAAGAACTGTCAATGCTCCTGTGAGTAGTTTTGTTCTTTTTTTCATTTAATAAGTCCTATCTTAAAATTTTAATAATTCTTGCAATGATTGTTTGTTATCATCATACGAACGATTAAGGAAATTTGCTTTAGCAATGATAACAATATCGAATGATTGAGAATTGTAGTCGATCAACGAATCACACATTGATCTAATTTGTCTTTTGATGAGATTGCGAACAACAGCGTTACCTAACTTAGAAGAAACAGAAATGCCCACTCGTGTATATGTATATTCATTTGGGCGATAATGGATGACAAACGATTGGTTACGCTGCGCTCTGCCTTTTTTAATCGCTAGAGCAAAGTCATCACTTGCTTTAATACGATTAATAACTTTCATAATTTTCCTCTAAATTAGTCAGCTAATTTTTTTCTGCCCTTAGCTCTACGACGAGCAAGAACGTTACGACCAGTTGCGGATTTCATACGAGCACGGAATCCGGCTTTGTGTTGATGTTTAATTTTGCTTGGTTGATATGTTCTTTTCATAAAAGAAACCTCCTATTACATAGCGGTAAGAGTTTAACAACATTTATTAATAAATGCAAACAAAATAGGTTTTTTACATATTTTTTATAAGAATAGTGGTGTTTATTTTTCTATATTTCCACAAATCCACAGGCGGTTGAAAAGTGGAAAACTTATCCACAAAAATAAAGATGTGGAAATGTGGAAAACTCCCTTAAAGGTCAAAAGAAAACGACTTCAATGTGGAAAACTTAAAATTGTGGAAATCTTCATACAAAATAAATGTGAATTATTTTATAATAGTTGACACGAAATAGGTGACCGTTATGAATAATTCAGTATCAGAAATTGCCCGAATGTGGGAACAAACATTAAAAATCATTGATGAAAGACTACAAGAAAGGCAAATATTTGATACTTTCTTCGCTGATTCCTTCATCCATAGCTTTGAAGGCGACCAAGTTGTGGTCATGGTGAAGAACTTCACATCCCAAAGATTGTTATCTTCTAAATATATAGATTTAGTAAAAGAAGCATTCTTCGATGTGACTGAAAGAAATTGTAATTTTAAATTCGTTCTCCCAGAAGATGTTGCTAAAAGCAACCCTTCTCAAGGAGTTATTAAAAAGACAAGTGAAGAACCAGTCTTCTTTAAAGATGCAGAATTAAAAAGTAATTTAACTTTTGATTCCTTCGTTGAAGGTGAATTTAATAATGAAGCTTACCGCGCTGCGACAGTGATCGCTAAAAACCCAGGTAAAGTTTTCAACCCATTATTCATCTATTCAAATTCTGGTTTAGGCAAAACTCACTTACTTCATTCCATTGGTAACTACATCAAAAACGTTAGTAAGCCAGGAGCGAAAGTTCTTTATATTGACGCGAATGACTTCGTTGAAGAATATGTAAAATTCGTCAAAGGTGAAAAGGAATCTGAAACGTTAAAAGACTTCTTCTCCACCGTTGATGTCCTCTTATTTGATGATGTCCAATTCCTCGAAAATAAGGTTAAAACAGAAGAGATGTTTTTCTACATCTATCAGAAGATGGTTAATAGCAATAAACAAATTGTCATCACATCTGATAGACAACCTAACGAATTAAAAGGTTTAGAAGATCGTCTTATTACCAGATTCAGCCAGGGACTCACCGTAAAAATCAACAATCCAGACACAAATACATGTGTTAAGATTCTTGAAAAACAAATCAAAAACGAAGGCTTAAACGTTGATGATTTCGACCCAGCAGTTCTCTACTTCTACGCTGAAAAATTCAGTAGCAATGTTAGAGAGTTAGATGGTGCATTTAATAGGTTAATTTTCTATGTCACTTCTATCAAGCAAGTTGAGAAGATTACACTCGATGTCGCGATTGAAGCTGTACAGAATATTACCGGTATCAAAAACGTCGCCGCACAGTTGTCTGAACAAAAGATTATTAACGTTGTTGCAGACTACTACAATCTCGCTCCATCACAGTTAGTTGGCAAGGTGAGAACAGGGCAAATTGCCTTAGCGCGACACATCGCTATGTATTTAATAAGAATTAATATAGACATTCCATTAACCAAAGTTGGTAACACTTTCGGAGGTCGTGATCACACCACTGTGATGAACGGCATCGCTAAGGTGGAAAGTATGTTGAAAACTGACGAGTCATTAAAAGCGGTGATCAACACCTTACAAAAGAAGTTAAAGTCTAATTGATTTTATTAAAAATAAAAAATATCAATTTAAAGTGGACTGTGGTAAAATATTTCTAAAGTAGAATTCTTGAGTTATCCACAATATCCACCGACTCAATAATTATTATTAATATAATAAATATATAAAAAAGGGAAAGAATAAGTATGAGATTTACAATTAAGCGTGAAGAATTCCTTAAAGGTCTAAATATTGCTTCAAGAGCGATTTCCAGTAAGAACGCTAAAGCAGTTTTAGAAAATTTTAAATTAGAATTAAACGAAAAAGGTTTATTCATTACTGGTACTGATGAAAACATTTCTATTAAAACTCAAGTTCCTTATAAGTTAGGTGAAGAAGATATTATCAGAAACTACAAAGAAGGTTCAGTTTTAATCAAAGCTAGACTCTTAGTGGAAATGATCAGAAAGATGGATACTGAAGAAATTACTTTAGATGTTATTGATTCTACAATTGCAACAATCAGTAATAGCAATAATCGTTCTGAATATAGCTTAAACTGCGTTAAGGTTGACGAATATCCAGATCTTGATTTAGATGCCACAGGTACAGAATTAACTCTTTCTAAAGCCGATTTTGATATCTTAGTTAGTCAAACAACATTTGCGGCATCTCTTAAAGAACAACGTCCTATTCTTACCGCTTTAAATCTCGAAGCTAATAACGGCATCTTAACCGCTACTGCAACAGACTCTGCTCGTATGGCTAGAAAGACATTAAGCATTCCTCTAGGTGTTGAATTTGTGGCTAATGTTCCTGCTAAGATGATGAACGAAGTTAACCACCTCTTAGAAGGCAAAGAATCAGTTACTATCGCTTTTAGCGATAAGAAAGCCTTATTCACCATCGGCACAACTGTTGTTGCTACTAGATTAATCGCTGGTGATTATCCAAATACAAAGAATATCGTTCCAAAGGTTACTAACTACTTATTGGAAGTTAACGCTAACGATTTAATGAAGGCTATCGAAAGAGCTAACATCTTATCCATTGATAGAGAAAACATTGTTGATTTATCCATGAGTGAAGATAGCATCGAGATCTCCGCTAAATCCAGCCAAGTTGGTTCTGCGGTTGAAAGAATTGATGTCTTCAAATACATTGGTCAAAACTTACACATCTCCTTCAATAGTGGATTCGTTATTGAAGCTGTTAAAGCTCTCGGAAGTGCGGATGTCACTCTTGCGTTTGTAGGCGAAATGAAGCCATTTGTTGTTGAAAACGCCTCAGATGACTCGGTCGTCCAAATCGTCACTCCAATCCGTACATATTAGGCCAAAAACACCTATTCTGAAGATATTACAAAATAAGGGAATAATTTATTCCCTTTTTAATTTATATAGTCTATAATAAACATACAGGAGTTTTTGTGGCCCAAAAAAGCATTAAATTAAAAGAAGGTGAAACCTTCATCACACTTGGTGTTTTGCTTAAACTCACAGGTATCATCGATACTGGTGGACAAGCAAAATATTTTCTTAGTGAAAACGCTGTTTTGGTAAACGGAGAGGAAGAAAATCGTCGTGGTCGTAAATTATACCATGGCGATGTCATTCAGGTCCGTAACATGTCCTTTTTAATCGATTAGACATGCAGATCAAGAATCTTAGCCTCAAAAATTTCCGTAACCACTCTTATCGTAATTTTGATTTCTCTAACAATTTGAATGTGATTACTGGCGAGAATGCCGTTGGCAAAACAAACATTGTGGAAGCAATCTACTACTTATCATTAGGTCGTAGCTTTAGGGCTAATGATGATAGTGAACTAATCAAAAGGAATCATGAACGAGCGGAGATTAATGCAACTATCTTGGAAGGAGAACTAACTAGAAAGATTAAAGTCAATATTACGAAAAATGGACGCGCAATATTGATAAACGGCAAAAACATCTCTAAGTTATCTGAACTATCAAAATGCGTTAATGTCATTTTGTTCCAGCCTAAAGATGTGATGCTCTTCAGTGGTCCACCAAGAGATAGAAGAAATTTCTTAGATATTTCTATATCTAAAAAGAGTGCGATGTACTTAGATTACATCTCGCGTTATGACAAAGTACTTAAAGAGAGAAATGATTTGCTTAAAAGTGAAAAAGTAGATCGAACTTTACTTGATGTCACAACAGAAATGCTGGTGAAATTATCGGGTTCAATCATCTCTTATAGACAGATGTACGTCAAGGATATCAATGATATCCTTAATAAAATAACGCGCGCGCTCACAGGCGTCAAAGAAACATTCGAAGTTAAGTATTACCCATTCGTGCCTTATGATGCTGACTTCAATGAGAACGCGAAAAAAGCATTCAAACGCGCTGAGGAAGGCGATTTCAAACATAAGCAAACTTCCATAGGCATACACCGAGAAGACATTTCTATCAGCCTAAACGGACGTGATATTGCCACGTTTGGCAGCCAAGGTGAGAACAGAATCGCCGCTCTCGCATTAAAACTCAGTCCTTACTTCTTAATTGAAGACAAGGATAAAAAACCAATCATTGTTCTTGATGACGTGATGAGTGAGCTAGATCAAAAGCATCAAGAAAGACTAATCAAATTTTTAAGAAAGTTTAATCAAGTGTTCATTACCGCCACGAAATTAGATATTCCTGACTGTAATCACTTATTAATAAAACAAGAAGAAAAGGAGGTCTTCTAATGGAAGAAGAAAAGAAAGAAGTCGTAGAAGAGACAAAAGCTCCAGAAACCGCTCCAATTCCTGAAGTCAATGTCTCCGAGATGAACGAAGAAGAAGTTCAACTCGAAAAAGCTGACGCAAAATACGACGCAGGTAACATTCAAGTCTTAGAAGGGCTTGAAGCCGTCAGAAAAAGACCTGGTATGTATATCGGTACTACATCAAGTGCAGGTCTTCATCACCTCGTTTGGGAAATCGTTGATAACGCGATCGACGAAGCCTTAGCGGGTTATTGTACCGAAGTTAAAGTCACCATTAATCCAGGCGACACAATTACCGTTGTTGATAATGGTCGTGGTATCCCTGTTGACGTGGTTAAGAAATCTGGTTTATCCGGTGTTGAAACTGTTTATACAGTCTTACACGCTGGTGGTAAATTCGGTGAAGGTGGCGGTTATAAAGTATCCGGTGGTTTACACGGTGTTGGTGCTTCCGTTGTTAACGCCTTATCTGAATGGTGTGAAGTCACAGTCCATAAGGATGGTGGTGTTTACTACATTAAGTTCGTTAACGGTGGCAAAATCGTTGAACACTTAAAGAAAATCGGTACTTGTGATCCAAAAGCAAATGGTACAACAGTTACATTTAAGCCAGATGCTCAAATCTTCACAGATACAACTGTTTACGATTACACAATCATTCGTGACAGAATGAGACAAGTTGCCTACTTAAATAGAGGCATCAAGATTATTGTTGAAGACGCTAGAACTCCTGAGAAAGTTCATGAAGAATTCTGCTACAAAGGTGGTATTAAAGAATACGTCTTATTCATCAACAATCACAAAACAAGATTGTTTGACGAAGTTATTTATTGCGAAGGCACCGCTCCTATTACTTTAGCCAGTGGTAGTGAAGCCCATGTCTATGCTGAAATCGCAATGCAATATGATGATGGTTATTCATCAAACGTCTATTCTTTCTGTAACAACGTCCATACCCATGAAGGTGGTATGCATGAAACAGGTTTCAGAGATGCAATTAGAAGAGTCGTTAACGCCTACGCAAGACAAAACAAGTTCTTAAAAGATGGTGAAGATGACTTAACAGTTGATGATATTACCGAAGGTTTAACATGTGTTATTTCTGTTAAACACCCAAACCCACAATTTGAAGGTCAAACAAAGACAAAATTAGGTAACTCTGAAGTGCGTAAGATTGTCTCTCAAATTGTTGGTGATCAATTAAATAGATTCCTCTTAGAAGATCCTCGCTTAGCTAGAATAATCATAGAGAAGATTGTGACAGCGGCTAACGCAAGATTAGCAGCGAGAAAAGCTAGAGAAGAAATCCGTCGTAAAGGCGGTCTTGAACTCAATACATTACCTGGTAAATTAGCGGATTGCTCAAGTAAAAATCCTGAAGAATGTGAATTATATATCGTCGAAGGTAATTCCGCTGGTGGTAGTGCTAAAAACGGTAGAAATAGAGAAACGCAAGCCATTCTTCCATTGCGTGGTAAGATTCTTAACGTTGAAAAAGCTCAAGCTAAACGTATCTTTGCTAATGCTGAAATCGGTAACATGATTACCGCTATCGGTGGTGGCATTGATCCAGAATTTGATACAAGTAAGATTAGATACCATAAGATTGTCATCATGACCGATGCTGATGTCGATGGTTCTCACATCCGTATCTTATTATTAACTTTCTTCTACAGATTTATGCGTCCTTTAATTACAGAAGGCTACGTTTATATCGCTCAACCTCCTCTATATAAAGTCGAATATCATGGTAAGCAATATTACGCCTACAATGACGACCAATTAGAAACAATTAAACAAAAATTAAAATTAAAACCAGGCTATCCATTCCAACGTTATAAAGGTCTTGGTGAAATGGATGCTGAACAATTATGGGAAACAACAATGGACCCAAGCAATCGTAAGATGATTAGAGTGACTCTTAACGATGCGATTGCCGCTGAACAAATCTTCACCGATTTGATGGGTGACAACGTTGACCCACGTAAAGAGTTCATTCACGCTAACGCGAAGTTCGTGAAGAACCTTGATATCTAAGGAAAGGAGTGCAAGTTATGTTATTAGAAGATGAAAACAAAGTCTTAGACGAAGAAGTCAAAGATGAAGAAACTGAAGAAGTTTCCGCTGAAGAAGAACAAGAACTTGAAGCTGGTATCGTTGCTGGTTTAACCGATGTTGATACCGTTCCATTAGTGAAAGAATCCTTCCTTGATTACGCCATGTCTGTTATCGTCGCTCGTGCGATTCCTGATGTCAGAGATGGTATGAAACCAGTTCATAGACGTATTGTTTACTCTATGAGTGAAACTGGTAACACTCCAGATAAACCATTCAAGAAATGTGCTCGTATCGTCGGTGACGTTATGGGTAAATATCACCCTCATGGCGACTCCGCTATCTATGGTGCTTTAGCCAGATTAGCCCAACCATTCGCGATGAGATATATGCTTGTTGAAGGTCATGGTAACTTCGGTTCTATCGATGGTGATGAACCAGCGGCTTATAGATATACCGAAGCCCGTATGGCTAAACTCGCATTAGAAATGGTCCGTGATATCAACTGTGATGTTGTTGATTTCATGGATAACTATGATGGTGTTGACCAAGAACCAACTGTCTTACCTTCTAGATTTCCAAACTTATTAGTTAATGGTAGTAGTGGTATTGCTGTTGGTATGGCCACCAATATCCCACCACACAATTTAGGTGAAGTTATTGATGGTGTTATTGCCATTGCAAGAAACCCACAAATCACTGTTGATGAATTAATGGAATATATTAAAGGTCCAGACTTCCCAACAGGCGCCATCATCTTAGGTAGAAGTGGTATCCGTGATGCCTATGAAACAGGTACAGGTAGCATCGCTATTAGAAGTAAATGCCACATCGAAGAACGTGGTGAACACGGTTTAAAACGTATCGTTGTGGATGAAGTTCCTTATGGTATTAACAAAGCTAACATGATTGAAAACATGGCTGCTTTAGTCCGTGATAAAGTCATTGAAGGTATCTCTGATATCCGTGATGAATCTAATAAAGATGGTATCCGTGTTGTTATCGAAGTTAAACGTGATGCTATTCCAGAAGTTTTATTAAACCAATTATATAAACTCACCAACTTACAAGTGAGCTTTGGTATTATCAACCTCTGCTTAGTGGACAATGCTCCAAAAGTATGCTCCTTACCAGTTCTTTTACAAAACTACTTAGACTTCCAAGCCAGTGTTATTGAAAGAAGAACAAAATTCTTACTTGAAAAAGATGAAGCTCGTGACCATATCGTCATTGGTTTAATCAAGTGTCATGATAACATCGATGATATCGTTGATATCATTAAAGAAAGTTCCACTCCAGAAGAAGCCACTAAGGTTTTAATGGAAAAATATGATTTCACTGAATTACAAGTGAACGCTATTTTAGCGATGACATTACGTAGATTAACAGGTATCGAAACAGATAAGTTGATCGCGGAACGTAATCAGTTAGAACTCAATATCGCTGAATATAAACGAATTCTTTCTTCTAGAGAAAACGAAATTGAAGTCGTCATTAAAGAATTAGAAGAAATTAAAGAAAAATTCGGTGATGAAAGAAGAACAGAAATCTCTAACGTTGCCGCGAATATCGACGATGAAGATTTAATCCCACAAGAAGATATCGTTGTTACCTTATCTAGAGGTGGTTATGTTAAACGTTTAAGCGTTGATCAATTCAAAGCACAACATAGAGGTGGTCGTGGTGTCCGTGGTGCATCATTAAATGAAAACGACGTCGTTGAATTAATGGTCTACACTGAAACACATACTGACTTATTATTCTTCACAGATTTAGGTAAAGTTTATCGTATTCGTGGTTACCAAATTCCTGAATATCAAAGAACAGGTAAAGGTATCCCAGTCATTAACTTAATCAATATCGAAAAGGGTGAAAACGTTAAATCCATTATCGCTGTTAACAAATACTACGATTATAGATATTTAATGTTCTTCACTAAGAAAGGTATTGTTAAGAGAACACCTATTTCTGAATATGAATCCATTAGACAAAACGGTAAGATTGCTATCACTTTAAGAGAAGATGATAACTTATTAGCTGTTAAGGAAATTCAAGAAAAATCCGTCGCTAATGGTGTCATTGATCCTGAAAGAAAATACTACACTATGACAGTGGGTGAAGATGGTATTGCTAAATTCGACGAAGTCGCTGAACCAAAACAAGAAGATATCGGTTCCTACTATGTTGATACTATCGTTGGTATTGCTTCTAGCGAAGGTAAGATGGTTAACTTCCCAGTTGCTGAAGTTAGACCAATGGGTAGAACCGCAAGCGGTGTTATCGGTATTGATTTAGATGAAGGCGTTGAAGCAGTTGGTGCAACTGCGGAATACGAAGGTGAATTGGTCTTAGTCGTCACTGATAAAGGTTTCGGCAAGATGACACGCTTCTCTGAATACCGTATTACAAAGCGTGGTGCGAAAGGTGTTAGCACCCTTAAATCCACTGATAAAGTGGGCAAAATCGTTACCGTCCGCTCTGTTTCTAGTGAAGATGACTTAATGGTTATTACTAACTATGGTATTGTCATTAGAACTCACTTATCCGAAGTTAGACAATCTTCTAGAAATACTCAAGGCGTTAAGATCTTGAACCTTGAAGGTAGACAAAAAGTCTCCTCTATCGCTGTTGTTCCTTATGAAGAAGAAAGCGAATTTGAAGAAGGCGAAGATCAAGACCCATTAGAAGAAGGTCAAGAACAAGAACAAGTCGTCGAAGAAAATAACGAATCTAACGAATAGTTATGAAAGTCCTAGTTTATTTTCAACCGAATAGAAAATATGACAACTACGAGGGCGCTAGAATGCGTAAAACCATTAAAGGTGCCCTCGAGGTTATAGGCGCTACTCATACATCAAATATTTATGATGATTATGATGTCGCACATTTCATGTCGCCTGAGGATGAAAGTAAATTGAACATTGCGCTTGAAAGAGATGTTCCTGTTATTGTCTCTGCTTTATATGGGGAAGATGATCCTTCTGCGAGATTCTTATCCCATAAGAGTAAAGATGGTAAAAGAACAACAATATTAAGAAATAGAGCATTAAAGATGCTCAATAAAGCCACATTAGTTTTAGTGCCAACTGAATCTGCGAAAGAATTTCTAATTGCTTCTGGTGTTATTAGACCAATTGAAGTTTGTATTCCTGGTATCAACTTAGCGAGATTTAATTTCTCTAGAGATGATGAAAAAGAACTCTTCTATCGTTACTTTAGAGAAGATAAAAATAAGAAGATTGTGCTCGCTGTTGGGGAATATGATAACAACTTAGAAGGTATCCACGCCTTCATCAATGCCGCTGCAAAAAGAGACGACACGGTATTTTATTATGTCGGTAGTGAAACCACTAATTTGAATGTTGGTAGAGCTAAGACAATTATTAAAAATGCCCCTAAAAATGTGCATTTCAAAAATATCTTGCCTGATGATATCTACCGTAGCTTATTACTAAACGCTGATGTCTTTATGTTACCAGGCTATAATTTAGCCGGTATTATCTCCGTTGAAGAAGCGATGGCGGCTAAGTGTCAGTTAATCGTGAGAAAGTCTTCCATCTTCCCAGAATTATTAAAGAATGAGAAGACCGCTTATATCGCACAGTTCTCTGAAACACTTACTTCTCTTTGCTTAGATTATTTAAACGGAGAAATTCAACCAACAACACAAGAAGCTTATGAACAAGTTTCTGAACACAGTTTACAAAAATTTGGAGATCAATTAGTGAATATATATAATTCATTAATAAAGAATAAATAGGAGAAAAGGTTATGATAGACATTAATCGTATTCGTGAAAATCCTGAAGCCGTAAAAGAAGCCCTTAAGAAGAAATTATGGGATGCTGATTTTACTGAATTATTAGCTTGGGATAAAAGAAAGAAAGAATTAATTCAATTCGTTGAAGGTAACAAAGCGGAAATGAATAGATTATCCGCGTCTGTTCCACAAGCGAAAAAGAACGGTGAAGACGTTTCTAAAATCTTCGCTAAAGTTAAAGAAATCGCTGCTGCTAACGCAGAAAGTGATAAAGAACTTAAAGAATTAGAAGAAAAAATCTTCAACTTCTTAGCGGAATTACCAAACATTCCTGATGATGACTTATTAGGTGGTGGTAAAGAAAACAATAAACCAATTAGATCATTTGGTAAGAAACCTGAATTCGATTTCCCACTTAAAGACCATGTTGAATTAGCAACTTCTTTAGGTCTTGTTGATTATGATAGAGGCGCTAAAATCGCTGGACGTGGTGCATGGATTTATACAAATTTAGGTGCGCAACTTGAATGGGCCTTACTTAACTACTTCATCACTACACACTTAAAAGATGGTTATACCTTCATCCTTCCTCCACATTTATTAAATGAAGCTTCAGGTTTCGGTGCGGGTCAATTCCCAAAATTTAGAGAAGATGTCTTCTGGCTTGAAGGCTTAGAACCACAAAGATTCTTACTTCCAACTGCTGAAACAGCTTTAGTGAATTTATATCGTGATGAAATCTTAAAAGAAGAAGATTTACCAAAGAAATTCTTCGCTTATACACCATGCTATAGAAGAGAAGCTGGCTCCTATAGAACTGAAGAAAGAGGTATGATTCGTGGTTATCAATTCGACAAAGTCGAAATGGTTCAATATACCAAACCAGAAGATAGTGATGCCGCTTTCGAAGAATTAGTAAGAAAAGCAGAAGCCTTAGTCGCTGGCTTAGGTTTACATTACCAAGTCAGTAAATTAGCCGCTGGCGATATCTCTCACTCTATGGCGAGAACATATGACATCGAAGTCTATTTACCAAGTATGGGTATTTATAAAGAAGTCAGTTCCGCTAGTAACGCAAGAGATTATCAAGCAAGAAGAACAATGTGTCGTTATAGAGATAATGCCACAGGTAAGACCAGATACGTTCATACATTAAATGCTTCTGGCTTAGCTACTTCCCGTATCTTCCCAGCCATCCTTGAACAATTCCAACAAGCTGATGGTTCAGTCATCATTCCAGAAGTCTTAAGACCATGGATGGGCGGACTTGAAGTCTTAAAACCAATTAAAAAATAAACAAAATGGACACATTAATTTGTGTCCTTTTTATTACCTGTAATAAGTGCTATAATCATTAAGCCATCGCGATGAATATTTGCGAACCAGGTCAGGACAGGAATGTAGCAGCCTTAAGTATTATGTTCATGTGCGGTGGTTTATTTAGTTAAGTATGGATAAAGACATTGAATTCATGAAAGAGGCTTTAAAAGAAGCCGAACTAGCTAGATTAGAAGATGAGGTACCAATTGGTTGTGTAATTGTCAAAGATGATCAAATCATCGCTAGAGGTCATAACCAAAGAGACAAATCTCATAATCCTTTAGGCCACGCTGAAACATTAGCGATTAAAGCCGCTAGTGAAGTAATCAATGACTGGCAGTTAGTGGACTGCACATTATATGTGACAATAGAGCCATGCATTATGTGTTCAGGTGCAATTATTCAATCTCGTATCAAAAGAGTAGTGTATGGTGCTCCTGATATCAAAGGTGGGGCATTTGGCTCATCAATTAATATCTTAGAAGCAAGTAATATCAATCATCGCCCAGAAGTAGTTAAAGGTGTTCTTGAAAAAGAATGCGCTTCTATCATCAAAAACTATTTTAAAAGCAAAAGAAAATAACGACTTATAAAATAAACTTGGAAAATAAGTCCAAGTTTTTTTATTATGTATATGCATGAGTAATAAAATAAATAATCCATTTGCGTTTATAAAGCTTTCACAAGCCACAACTGTTTGCTTTGATAAAGAAAACGCTCTTTGTGATGGCGAATTAATTATCAAACAATTAGTAATTCTCGATGAAAAAAATAATGAATCAGAAATATCACAAATTATTTCTAATGTTTTAAATACAGTTGGTGAAAGAAATCCAATTGCTGACGCTTTAAAGAAACAATATGATTTCGAACAAAGTGCGGAAGTAAAGAAAGCTTATTCATTTGATTATGAAACCCGTTCAATGGGGGCGACTTTTAAAAGTGGAAAGACTTATATTATTGGCTTAATCGATAACATATCCATCAAAAACAAAGAATCCATTCTTAAAAGATGCGAAGAATATATTAAACAAGGACAAGATGTTTATGTCTTAGCGCAAAGCTTTGTTGAAAACTTAAATGATTTGGATCCAGTAGCCTTAATCGTTACCAAAGAACATATTAGAGACACAATGAAGCAATCTATCCAATGGTTAAACGACCATAACGTTAATATCAAAGTTGTTTCAAGTGGTAGTGTACTTAAAGCCTCTAATATTGCTTATGACGCTGGGGTAAAGAATGTTAATAGACAAGTATCAGTGGAAAATATGTCTATTGAAGATATTGAAGGCAACGCTGATAAATATGTCATTTTTGGTGACGCTTATAGAGAAGATAAAGACACAATTATCGATGCCTTAGAAAATAAAGGTGAAAAAGTTATTTATATTAATGAAGACTTTGATAACTTCTCCAAGTCACTTAAAGAAAGTAAAAGAATTAATAACAACTTACATAGAGCAGGATTATTCTTAATCACTAAAGCCATCCTAGCGGTATTCCTAACCGTTATGTTATTAATTGGTTATAACACTAAAGCGTTTGATAATCCTTTTGGCTTATATAGATACTTTGTATTGGACGCTCTTATTGATATCGTTGCCGTTATCTTATTAATGATTGATAAAGGTCGTAACGAAGTTAAGGGTACATTCTTATTTAATATCTTAACAATATCATTACCAGGTGCATTCATGATGTTTATGGCCTCACTAGCGATATTCATCCTCTATGCAATGCAAAGAAATGACACTGTCAGTTTTGGTCTATATAGTGTTAATACTGTGATAGCAATGAGCATGATTGCTTTCACGGTTTTAAGCATTCCTGTTTTGCATAAGATTTGCCATCCATTAAATAGATATAGAAGAGTCATGACTATTACAATAGCGTTTATCGCTATTATTTCACTAGTGACTTCTGCTATTATTTCTTACACATCTCATAAAGCTGATCCTTTATTTGGTGTGCCATTTATGGAAATGAACGGACCAACATATTTAATAACCACAATTATTGTGATTGTCTTAATCGGTTTATATTCCGCTTTATATCAGATTTTTGGAAAGGGAGAATTATATGAAAATTAATCCAGAAGTATTAGAAGCCTTAAAAAATAATAAGCCAGTCGTTGCTCTTGAAAGCACAATTATCAGCCACGGTATGCCTTATCCTAAGAATGTGGATACTGCTTTAAGAGTGGAAGAAGTCATTAGAGCACATGGTGTAGTACCTGCTACTATTGGCATTATTGATGGTGAACCTATCGTTGGTATGACACCTGAAGAAATTGAACAATTTGGTAAGAACAATAATATTGGTAAAGCAAGTAGAAGAGACTTACCAGTGGTATACGCTAAAAAGTTATGGGCGGCCACAACAGTATCTTCATCAATGATTCTTGCTAACCAAGCTGGTATTGAAGTATTCGTTACTGGTGGTATTGGTGGTGTTCATAGAGGCGCTGAAGATTCTATGGATATCTCCGCTGACTTACAAGAACTTAGTAAAACTAATGTTACTGTTGTTTGTGCGGGTGCTAAAGCAATCTTAGATTTACCACGCACTTTAGAATATTTAGAAACAATGGGTGTCCCAGTATTAGGCTATCAAACAAAAGAATTACCAGCCTTCTATAGTAGACACTCTGGTTTAAACGTTGATTATGAAATAAAAGATCCTAAAGAAGCTGCCTCTATCATTTATGAAAAGAGGAAAAATAATCTTCAAGGTGGTATATTAATCACAAATCCAATTCCTCAAGAATTCGCGATGGATGATAATATAATAAATAACGCTATTGAAAAAGCGTTAAAAATGGCTGATGAACAAGGTGTCAAAGGCAAAGAAATTACACCATTCTTATTAAAAACAGTCGTGGAATTAACCGGTGGAGAATCATTAGAAAGCAATATCCACTTAATCCTTAATAACGCCGCTGTTGGTGCAGAGATAGCTAAAGAGGTTGCTAAGAAGTAGTGAAAACCGAACATCGTTTTGCAGAAGCATTAAAAAACATGATGTCAGAAATGCCACTTGAAGAAATATCTGTGGCGGCTTTAACGCGCCGTTGCAGAGTCAATAGGCAGACTTTTTACTATCACTTCCATGATATTTATGACTTACTCGCATTAGTGTTCCTTAATGAAACTATTCCAGGAATCGAGACTGTTAACCATTCTGAAGAAATGGCGATTGCGATATTTGATTATTATTTAAAGAACGAAAGATTCATTGATGAAACACTTAACTCCGCAGGTAAAGATCTGTTTGTCGAATTTATTTATAATACCTGCTATAAATGCTTTACTAAGTTCATTAATAATATCGCTGAAAGTAAAAGAATAAGCGCTAACGAGAAAAAGAATATCGTTCGCTTCAGAGCGTTTGCTTATTCAAACAGTATTGTTTATTACTTATCAACGCATAAGAGTAAAACATTAAGTGGCTTACTAGCCTGTTTCTGTTTTGAAAACGATGAAAATATGAGAAAAGAAATATTAGATTTACTAGATTATAGATGGAGGACTAATAGACATGATTGATTTTGATTTTGTCAGTCCCACGAAGATTTACTTTGGTAACAACAAAGAAGAATTAATTGGGCAAATCTGCTCACAAGGTGGATATAAAAGAGTTTATATCGTTATTGGTCAAGGTTCTGTTAAAAGAAACGGTCTTTTAAGTAGAGTTACCGAATCACTTGATAAAGAAGGTATTAAATATCAAATTTTAGAAGGTGTTAGACCTAATCCAACAATTGATTTGTGCCATAAGGGTATTGAAGAAGCCCGTATTTTTGCCCCTAACTTGATACTTGCTATTGGTGGTGGATCAGTTATTGATACCGCGAAAAATATTGCGGTTGGTTATTTCTATTCTGGTAATTCTTTTGATTTCAATTTACATATCGCTAAACCAAAGAAAGCCTTACCAATTGGTGTGATTTTAACTATTGCTGCTTCTGGTAGTGAAACATCTAATTCTTGCGTTATCCAAGATGATGAAAAACAAATCAAGATGGGCTTCAATGATGATATTGTTAGACCAGTATTTGCGATTGAAAATCCAAAACTCACGTATAGTGTTTCTAGAGTACAAACAGCATATGGCATTGTGGATATCATGATGCATACTTTAGAAAGATATTTTCATGCATCCAGTGATAATGAACCAGCGGATGGATTTGCTGAGGCTTTATTAAGAAGTGTTATTAAAGCCGCGAAAGTCGTGGATAAAAATCCTACTGATTATGACGCAAGAGCTGTCTTAATGCTCATGTCATCTTTATCACATAATGGCTTAACCAGTATTGGTAAGAAGATGTTATTATTTGTCCATCAAATAGAACACGCTGTTTCTGGCGTCTATCCAGAAGTTGCTCACGCTGCTGGTTTATCAGTCTTGTTCCCAGCTTGGGCTAAATACTATGTTAATTACGATGTTGATAAATTTAATAAACTAGCCATGAATGTCTTTGATTTACATAAAAAAGACAAAATGGAAAACGCTAAAGCGGGTATTAAAGAAATCGAAAAGTTATTCAAATCTTTAGATATGCCTTTAACATTTAAAGAATTAGGTATTAAAAATGTTGATATTAAGCGTATAGTTAACATTGTGACGAATAATGGCGCTAGAGTAATTGAACACCCTAAAAAGAATATGGATTCTGAAGTGGTGCAAACAATTATTGAAAGCTGCCTATAGGAGGAAATCTTCATGAAAAAAAGAAGATGTATTAGGACTAATTATTTATTTAGTAATCATTGCCTTAGCAATTGTCTTTGGCGTTACAGTTTTACAAGCACATAATGCTGAAAGCGCTCTTAATGGTGTTTGGAATGGCTTTGCTTATATTCTTTATGTCGCAGGAGCGGTTATCTTAGGCGCAATATTTAATGCTTGCTTATATGAATTAGGACACGTGTTAGGCGCTATAGTTGGTAAATATGAAATCTTAAGCGTCACTATTCTTGGTTTATGCTTCTATAAAGATGAAGGTAAAAGAAGAGTCCGTTTTGCCTCTTTTGATGGCTTAACTGGTGAAACCAAAATCGTTCCTAAGAAAGGGATGGAAGATAAAGCAAACCCATACCCATATCTCTTATTTAGTTCGATGTTCTTCATCATTGAAGCAATCGCAGTCATGGTGGTTTTCACCTTATTTAAAGATTCTAGCAATAAAGCTTTAACAGACGTTGCTTATTTTGTTCTTACTGTTGGTGCGATTGGTTTAGTTATCTTAGTTTATAACATCTTACCTTTCCGTATTGATTCCATTACTGATGGTTATCGTTTAACAATGGTTTCTAACCCAAAGAATAGAGCCGCTTTTAATGAACTCTTAAGAGTGGAATATGAAATCCAACAAGGCAATCAAGATGTTGAAGTTAAAATCTTTGATGAAATCACTAACTTCACCGCTGATCTTAACTTAAACAAGGTTTATGCTTTATTGGATAAAAAAGAATATAGCGCCGCTGAAGAAATTTTAGATAAGATTATCGCTGCGAAAGATGGAGTGGACGCTAAAGTTTATATTCGCGCTAGAGCGCAAAAGATTTATATCAACTTAATTACTAGAAATTTAGAAGAAGCTAAGGATTATTACGATAAAGAAGTACCAGTTTCCGAAAGAAGAGAAATTTCTAACGATGTCTCTATGGCTTCTATTCGTGCTTATTTATTAATGTCTGGTTTATTAGATAAATCCAGAAGTGAATGTATCATTGCGTTAAATAATGTCTATCGTGCATTCAAGCACACTCCTAAAAATAGACAGCAAACTGAAATCACATTATTTAACGAAGCGCTTGATAGAGTTTGTACGGCCCATCCAGATTGGGAATTAGATGGCTACAAGCTTCAAGTTGCGGAGAAATAAACAAATATATTAGATGAACGAAAAAGCGCCTTGATTGGCGCTTTTAATGTAATTAAATAACTAATTAATGATATAAATAGATTGGAACAGATGGAGCACTCTTATAACCACAGAATGAGCCATTGTAATATTCTAAATAAACATTAGTGGAATTAGTGGCGTTTTTCATCACAAAGCCATTGTTAGATGTCGTGATAGTCCATGATAGGCTACCGCTATTAGTAGGAGTGGTGCCTAAGCCAATGCTATAGTGGCTGCCATCATAATAAGCAAATATGTATTTGCCATTCTCTTTATTTTGAATGTAGTAATTTCCATCTGTTTGCTTAATGAACTTATAGTATTTCAATGTAGCGCCGTCATTGGCAATCAATTTAGTTTTATCATCATTCACTGAACAGCCGATCGGCTTAATGTACCAAGGAAGTGTGCTGGATTTAGCTTCGTTATCCATCGCAAAGTATGAGAATGATGTAGCGGAATCACTTGATGCGATAACATAGTTATTACCATCTAAGTTAGCAAGTGAGCTTTCTCTATCTAAGCCGTTGGTGAAATCACCTGGATCAGGTGGGATTTCTCCACCGATTAAACCATTATTGTTCCAGATATAAGAAGCATATTCTGGATGATCAACAAATGGATTGCGACCATAACCATTACTGCTTAAGTAATTATTGATTTGAATTTCAATTGGTGTTGGAGCGTAGGTAGTATTCCACGCTAATAAGGTGGAAAGAGTACCCATTGTTTTTAAATTAGTACTATCGTTTGGATTATTAGAAAGTGATAAGCCTTCTCTATAGTACATAGTGGCGGCATAAAGAATTACTCTAGCGGATTCACCACGTGCGGCTTCAAAACCACATGATGCTGGATCCCATTCTTTATTAGCTTTGCCTTTTGTGCCATAGAAATTATTACCACGGTCACTATTTTCGCTTGTTAATGTTGGCCTAATGATAAATGGATCAGCACCTGGACCACTTGTTCCAGTTCCTCTAGAATTTGGCCAAGTGTGCTCTCTATTACATTCGCTTTGTGTAGCGGTTTTGTGAGAATCGTGATAGAAAGGCACGAATGTTGATGAATTGGCATTTGGATATGCTGCTGCTTTGGCGCCAAGGGATAAACAATTACTATATGATGTAGTTCTTGTTCTTTTACCCGCCATAATTGTTTGTAAGGCATTTCTAAATTCTGCACCTCTTAAGGAAATATTGATGTTCCATGTAGTATCTCCACTAGGTATATAGGATGAACTAGTGGTGGAAGATGAACTACTACTAGGAGCAGAACTACTGCTACTTACTACAGAAGAACTTGTAGTAGCGGATGTAGAAGTGTTACTACTTGTAGCAGATGTAGAATCTGCGGAACTTGTTGTGGAAGTAGAAGTATCACTACTTGGATTACTGCTTACTTCACTTGTTGTACTTGGAGTACTTGGGGCAATACTTGAAGATTGTGTATTACCAGTGCAGCCACTCACAATAAAAGCGATGGCTGTCAAAATTGTTAATATCTTTTTGTTTTTCATAGCCCACTAATTATACACGTAGGAAACATATAAAAAAAGACCGTATTTATTACGGTCTAATTTAACTTGATTAACGCTTACTTTCCTGAGACAGCAATCTTCTTAATTAATAATGATTCAGCGGAAACACCTGAAGGTGAAACAGTGACATCGTTACCAACTTCTAAGACATCTTTGAAGATTTCTAATAAGTTACCAGAAACAGTAATTAAATCTAATGGTTTGCCTTTCTTACCATTTTCAATCATGAAACCAGTGGATTGAAGTGAGAAGTTACCAGATTGTGGATTTAAACCTGCGTGTAAACCAGAAACATCAGTAATATAAACACCATTACCAACTTCTTCGAATAATTGATCTAATGGCTTCTTACCTGGTTTAAGTGATAAGAAGGAAGAAGCAATGCCGCGTTTAGAACCACCACCATAGCCATTACCGGTTGTTTGCACACCCGCTTTAGCAGCAGTGGTTAAGTTATATAAATATGTTTCTAATCTACCATTTTTGATGATTGGTTTATTGTATGTAGCAACACCTTCATCATCAAACCATCTAGCAAAGACATTTTTTTGAAGTGGTTTATCTTCAATAGTGACTTTACTTGAAGCAATCTTTTGACCAATCTTACCAATGAATAAAGAAGAATTCTTTTGGACTTCTTCTGCGTTAGCGTGGCCAATATAGGCTCTCATTAAACTTGTGACAACATCTGGATGTAAGACTGCTTTATATTTGTTAGATTCACAGGCTTCACCACCTAATTGATCAACAGTTAATTTAACAATCTTTTTAGCGAATTCTTCAGGATTGAATTCTTCAAATTTATTACCTAAGAAGAAATCATAACCAGATTTTGTTTGCTCACCTTCTTTAGCGACGCATTGTCCAACGAATGTGAAATAGTTAGCTTTTTGCACTAAGTTAAGACCATTAGAGTTCACTAATGTGTGCTTTTCAGTGGATTCGCTATATTCAGTGCCCGCGACTTCCACAATACGTTTATCAATACCCTTTAAGGCTTTTTCTAAAGCATAGAGGTTCTTCATCTTTTCATCGATGGAGACTTTTTCTAAGTCTTTATTATAGGTATTAACTTTGTGGTATTTTTCACTACCTTTAAAGATAAAGATAGGATCATCATTTTCAATGACTTTGGCGTTAGCGACGATTTCTTTAACTAACCAAGCCGCTTTATCTTTATTCCAAACATCACATGACGCAGAACCACATTTACCATTTAAGATACCTCTAGCCACGATTGCGTAGCCATTATTATCTTTATATTCATCGACTTCTCCATGGAATAAGGAGATATTTAAACTATGGAATTCGGAAATAGAGAGTTCAACTTGTTCTAGTCCCGCTTCTTTTGCTAAAGCAAAAAACTTATCATATTTACCCATATTACTTTAATTCTCCTCCTCTACCACCGACAGTGACTTCACTAACTCTTAATGTTGGTTGACCAACGTTAGTTCTAATAGAACCAGAAGAAGCGCCACACATACCTTGGGCTAAATCTAAGTCGTTAGCAATCATGTCAATTTTCTTTAAGATTTCAAAGCCTTTACCAATTAAGGTTGCGCCTTTAACTGGTTCAGCGATTTTACCATCTCTAATGATATAAGCTTCTGAACAACCGAAGTTGAATTCACCAGTTGTTGGATCAACAGAACCACCGTTAAAACCAACAGCGTATAAGCCTAATTTAGTGGCTTTAATGATTTCTTCTGGTGTGCTCTTACCATTACAGATATAGGTATTAGACATACGAGATGTTGGAATAAAGCGGTAGTTTTGTCTACGGCAAGCACCGTTACCATTTCTTTCCATACGACGACCATTTAAGTCATCAATCATATAGTCATTGAGTTTACCGTTTTTAATAAGTAATCTCTTACTACCTAAATTACCTTCATCATCGATATCAATTGAACCCCATTCACCAGGAATAGTGGAGTCATCCACAGCACTGACGATTGGAGAAGCAATATAATCACCAATCTTATTTTCTGAGAAACAAGATAAGCCTTTAGCGACTGCGCTTGCTTCTAATGGGTGACCACAAGATTCATGGAATAAGACACCACCCCAACCATTACCAATAACAACTGGCATTTTGCCACTTGGACATTCTGCGGCTGTTAACATCTTGAGAGCAGTTTCTGCGGCTTTTCTAGCTGTTTTTCTTGGATTAACTTTTTCAGTTCTGAAATAGTCGATAGCGTGTTGTGCACCAGGACCTTCAAAACCTGTTTCAAAACCATTTTGATCTGCAGCGATAACTTGGAAAGCCATTCTACCGAATTCAGTAGTGCGCTTAAACCATTTTTCTTTAGAATTAAATACTGCGACAAAACGTTTATTATCAGCGAAGCTACCAAATGTTCTAACAATACGTGGATCTTTTAAGGAATTAATTTCATCAATACCTTCACGAATTAACGCAATCTTTTCTTCCACTGGAACATCATCATAACTACGTGTCACTGGGTTACGATTCTTACATTTGATCATGTCCAATTTGTTAACAGTAATTAATCTCTTATCGTGGAATGATTTGTTAAGGGAATTGGCTAACGCTAATAAACCTTTCTTTGTTAAATCATTAGTATATCCATACACGCATTGGTTATTTTTAAGTAAACGCAAACCAACACCACATAAGGAATTAGAGCTACTTGTTTCTACTTTACCGTTTTCAATTAAGACTGAGTGAGCACTGCTATCTTCATAAAAGATTTCAGCATAATCCGCACCAGTTTCTAAAGCGGTATTGAGTACTTCAATAGCTAACTTTTTACTAATCATATATATACCTCCTTTGTTACTTAATGTTTTCTAACTGAGGCAATATTACCATAATTCGAGTGAATTATGATACCAAAACGACTCAAGTTGACAAAATGACCACTAAAGTTTCCTCGCGTATATATAAATAAGGATATATAGTAGTGGATATTCTCTATAAATAACGTTGAAGGATAAGAACATTAAGGTTTCATAATCGATATTTTGTGCTTTATTATCAATTATCTTAACTCCATCAAAAAATATAACTTTTAAAAAAGTGTGAAAGTATCGTAATAAAATAATCATTTTTTAATCAAAAAATGCATTTTTGCAATTTTTTCTACCAAAAAGATAGTTGAACTATCAAAATAATAAAAAACCACTAATTGTAGTGTATTTTAATAAAACGTTATATTTATAAAATATAAACAAAAAAGCTTTTATAAAAGTTCTAGCAAAGGTGGTTGACTGGTTAAAAATTTGCTCGTTAAAATAGACGCAATTTTATTCACGCAGTTGCGCTAAGCATATGCATATAAAAGAAAAAGAAAGGACAAGAAAACACACGATATGAATAAGAAGATGGTGTTCTACATTCTTAAAAGAATTGGGTTAGGCATTCTAACTTATCTTATTGTTGTGACAGTTACTTTCTGGGTCATGCAATTAGTGCCAGGTGGTCCATGGACTAGAGAAAAAGCTCTTAGTGATGCAGTTATCGCCGCTCTTAATCAACGCTATGGTCTTGATCAACCACTATTTGTTCAATATCTACGTTACTTAGGCAGAGCAATGATTGGCGACTTCGGTGTTTCCTATTATTACAAAGGTAGAGAAGTTACTGAAATCATCTTCAACGGCTTTAAATACTCTCTTGGTATTGGCGCCGCTGCTGCAGTATTAGCCTTAATAGTGGGTGTTGCTTTAGGTACATATGCCGCTACTCACCAAAATAAGTTCTTCGATAGAGCCATCATGGTATTAACAACTGCAAGTGTGGCGATGCCTAGCTTCGTTACTGCTTTAATCCTCTTATATATTTTCGCGGTTAACTTACGTGTTGTGCCAACAAGTCCTGTTGGTGTTGATGGTATAGGACCGTATATCTTACCTGTTATCGCCGCAAGCTTATATCCAACCGCTTATATTACAAGACTTGTGAGATCATCTACCTTAGATGTTCTTGGTCAAGATTATATGAGAACCGCTAAATCTAAAGGCTTAAAGCCAGAACGTGTCTTAATGAAACACGGCCTTAGAAACTCAGTGACACCAGTTATTACATACTTTGGCCCAATGTTTGCCTCAATTATTACTGGTTCATTAGTTATTGAAAAAGTCTATCAACTACCAGGTGTTGGTAGAGAATTTATTAGATCAATTCAAAATCGTGACTACCCACTCATTATGGGTACAACTTGCTTATTAGCGTTATTACTAATCATCTTCACGTTGGCTAGTGATATCGCCTATATAATCGTCAATCCTCGTGTTGACTTTGATTAGAAAGGAGGAATAAAAGAACATGAAAAAGAACCCATTAAGTTTCCAAATCGATGTCGATAAATTTGGTTCTGCTTCTGAAAGTGAAAAAAGAAGCACTAATTTAATGCGTCCTAATTCCACGTTCTTTATGGATGGTGTTAGAAGATTCATTAAGAATCCTGTCGCTATGGTTTCCTTCTGTTTCATCGTTATTTTATTAATCATGGTCTTCATCGTTCCATTATTCTATCCATATTCTTATGACGAAGTCATTTGCTATCGTTACGTTGAAAGACCTGATCCTTCATTCAATAGATTAATGCCATTTACATTTGCACAAGCGGAAAAAGACGCTATAGCTAATGGTGTTTATGTTCCTCCACATATCTTTGGTACTGACTCTAACGGTCACGATTACTTTATTCGTATCTTAGTTGGCGCTAGAACAAGCTTAATTGTTGGCTTCTTCGCTGCAGCGATTGTCTTAATCATCGGTGGTACAATTGGTGCTTTATGTGGCTTTATTGGTGGCAAGTTTGATCTTATAGTCATGAGAATTGTTGATGTTATCTATTCCTTACCAGATATCTTAATTATCATTCTCTTATCAGCGACATTATCCGCAGTGTTTGATGGTAATCAAGGTGGTGCTTTAGCACAACTTGGTTCTGGTTTCGTTGCTATCTTTGTTGTATTTGCCCTTCTTTATTGGGTAGGTATGGCAAGACTAGTTAGAGGCCAAGTCCTTGCTTTAAGAAAACAAGAATATGTTATGGCGGCACGCGCTAATGGTGCGGGTACTGGCAGAATCATCTTAAAGCACTTAATTCCTAACACCATGAGTGTCATCATCATCTCCGCGGCATTACAAATCCCAAGTGCGATTTTCACTGAATCCTTCCTCTCTTACTTAGGATTAGGTGTTAAATATCCAACCCCATCTTTAGGTAGTTTAGCCAGTGATGCTCAATCATACATCGTTGGCAATAATCCTAAAGAACTATTCTTATTCTTAATTCCGGCGATTTCGATTTGTTTAATCGTCTTATCGCTTAATCTTCTCGGCGATGGCTTAAGAGACGCCTTCGATCCAAAACTTCAGAAATAGGTGAACGGTATGGCTAGACAATATAAGTTATTAGAAGTTGAAAACCTCAATACATCGTTCAAGATTGACGCTGGTAAAGTCTTATCCGTCAACGGTGTGTCTTTCACCTTGGAAAAAGGAAAAGTCTTAGGTATCGTTGGTGAATCTGGTTCAGGTAAATCCGTTACTGCTTACTCCATCATGGGTATCTTAGATAAAAACGGTAAAGTTGATGGTGGCAAAATTATCTATAACGGTACCGATTTATTAAGAATTTCTGAAAGACAAATGAGAGATATTCGTGGTAACCGTATCTCTATTATCTTCCAAGATGCGATGACCTCATTAAATCCAACTTGGACAATTGGTAATCAATTAAGAGAAGCAATTCTTACACACGCTAGAGATCCAATTGAAGCAGCAGTCTATGACATTAGAAACGCGATTGAAAGTGATGAACAAAGACTTGCCTCTATGAGAAAAGGCATTGCTCATCACCCAGATAGCCAAAAGTTAAAAGATGACTATGCGACTATTGAAAAGAAATTAGTGGATGATAAAGCTGCTTTCGAAGTTGAATATAAGAAAGCTGTTGAACGCTATAAAGTAATGAAAAAGGAAGCGCGTGAGAAATATAAAGCCGCTTTACCACAGTTCAAAGCAATCTATGAAGGTTTCAAAAACGATCAATATGACACTAATATTCCTCACTTTGATGAAGAAGTAGTGGATGAAGCTAAGAAGTTAAAAAAGAACATCGAAAAAGCCAACGCTGATTATCCAATCAAATTAGATAAATACAACCAAGCCTTAGCGAACTTAAATGAATATCAACAATCATTAAAGGCCGCTAAGAAAGATGTTAAGAAAGAGCCTAAGGCCAAAAAGAAAGAACCAAAGGCAAAAGATGAAAAGCTTTTAGCGCTTCAATCTCAAGTCTCTGAAGCAAAAGCAGAACTCAAAAAAGCTAAGAAAGCAGTATCTAAAAGCAAGCGCCTATTTAGAAGACATGCTAGAAAAGCTAAGAGATGGTACTACTGGGAATGTATTTCCGAATATAAGGAAACAAAATATTCCGCGAATAAGAAAGCACTTAAGATGCTTGAAGAAGTTGGTATCACAGAGCCAAAGAAGAGAATGAAACAACACCCATTTGAAATGAGTGGTGGCATGCTCCAAAGAGCAATGATTGCGATGGCTTTAGTGGAAAGACCTGACATCTTAATCGCTGATGAACCAACAACCGCGTTAGATGTTACCATCCAAGCCCAAATTCTTGAATTATTAAAGAAATTACAAAAAGAATATGGCATGGCAATCATTATCATCACTCACGACTTAGGCGTCGTTGCTCAAATCTGTGATGAAGTTGACATCATGTATGCCGGTAGAATCGTTGAAAGAGGTACCGTGGATGATATCTTCTATAATCCTCAACACGAATACACTAAGGGCTTATTAAATAGTATGCCTAAGCTTGACACAAAAGGTAAAAGACTTGAACCAATTCAAGGTAACCCAGTTGATCTCTTCTGCTTACCTAAAGGTTGTGCCTTCTCAAGTAGATGTAAAGAATGTATGGAAATCTGTATTGAGAGATATCCAGAAGAAGTGCAATACGATGAAAAAGGTCACGCCGCTAGTTGCTGGAAGATGATTAAAAAACTCTATGAAGAAGGAAAAATTGACATCGTTAACGGTGTACCTGAAGGTAAACCACTAAAGTATAACGGTGCCATTATCGCCAATAAGAAAAAGGAAAGGAGCAAAAATGAACAAAGAAAATAAAGAACAATTTGATAAAGATATCAATCGTGATCCTAATCAAGATTTGTCTTTATTAGATGAAGAAGTCAAAAGAGTCGATCACGACATCAAAGATGACGACTACATTCTTGAAGTTAAAAACCTCAAGATGTATTTCCCAATTGCGACTTCTGTCTTTAAAACTGTTCCTTTAAAAGCGGTCGATGACGTCTCTTTCAAGATTAGAAGAGGTGAGACATTAGGCCTAGTTGGCGAATCAGGATGTGGCAAAACTACTTTAGGTAGAACAATCCTTCAACTCTATAAACCAACAAGTGGTGAAATTATCTTCAACGGCAAACCTGTTAAAGGTAAAGCCGCACTCAGAGAGTTTAGAAAGAAAGCCACAATCGTCTTCCAAGATCCATATTCATCATTGGATCCACGTATGACGGTATCTGATATTATTTCCGAACCATTAGAGATTCATAAGATTTATAAGACCAAAGCGGAAAGAGAAAAACGTGTCGCTGAATTAATGGAAGCTGTTGGTTTAAGTAAAGAACATGCTTCACGTTATGTACACGCATTCTCTGGTGGCCAACGTCAAAGAATCGGTATCGCTAGAGCGTTAGCATCATCTCCAGAATTCATTATGTGTGATGAACCAGTCAGCGCTCTCGATGTTTCCATTCAAGCGCAAATCCTTAATACGTTCCAAGATTTGCAAAAACAATTTGGTTTAACGTATCTATTCGTGGCTCACAACTTATTAGTTGTGAAACACATCTCAGACCGTATTGCAGTCATGTATCTCGGTCACATTGTCGAACTCGCCAATTCGCAAGAATTGTACGATAACCCCCTCCATCCATATACGATATCACTCCTATCATCTATACCAGAACCTGATCCAAAGAAAGCCAGGGCCAATAAGAGACAGATCTTAGAGGGTGATATACCATCTCCACTTAAAGCTCCAAGCGGTTGCCCGTTCAGAACAAGATGCCCTAAGGCCACACCTGAATGCGCGAACAAACTTCCAGAATTAAGGGAGATTAGCAAGGAACACTTTGTTGCTTGCCGACTATTCGATGAATAGTCAAATACCATATATAATGCCGAGAGGCTTATATAGGTTTCTAAAAAGTACAGCGAAGGTGCTTTTTGGAAAAAACAAATTCTAATTTCAATAAAGGAGGAAATGCTATGAAAATTAGAAAAAACTCATGGCTCGTTCTCGCTGGTACAGCGGCTATGGCATTAGCTGCCTGTGGCGGTCCAAAGAGCCAATCTCTTACAGTCTGTTTAGCTAGTGAACCACAATCTCTCGACCCAGCATTAAACTCTGCGGTTGACGGTGCCACTATGTTAGTCCACTTAGACAGTGGTCTTTATCGCTATCAAAAGAAAGGTAATGCTCTTGAATTAACTCTCGACTTAGCCGAAGAGATTTCAAAAGCACAAGCCGAAGTTATCGACCATGAACCAGATGGTGACGGTTGGAAAGAAGTTAAATATCCTAACGGCACAAGATATACCGTTAAACTTCGTAAGGGTATTAAATGGTCCGACGGTTCCGCAATTACTGCTGATGACTTCATCTATTCCTGGAACAGAGCTAGTGGTGCTTCCTTAGGCGGCGACTACTGCTATATGTTCGAACAAATCGCTGATGGCGTTGCCCATGAAACTGATGACGAAGCCTATCCATCACTTGCACTTAAGAAAGTAGACGACAGTACATTCACTTTCGACGTGATGGTTGACGTTCCATTCATGGATCAACTCTTAGCCTTCCCAACATACTTCCCAGTCCAAAAAGCGGCTATTGACGCTAACGACAAAGAAGAAGCTGGCACATGGGCTACAAATCCATCCACATTCGTTTCTTGTGGTGCTTACAAGATGTCCGCTTGGGAACACAACTCCTACATCACACTTGTTAAGAATCCTAACTACTGGGATGCCAAGAACATTAAATTAGACAAGATTACCTTCGCACTTTCTGATGATGATAATGCTATGTTGGCTTCTTATAAGTCAGGCGAATATCAAATGATCGACAGTGTTCCAAATGAACAAATCGACACATTAAAGAAGGACTACCCAAATGAATTTGTTATCGCTGGTCAAATGGGTACATACTACATCTCATTCAACGTTAACTCCAAAGTCTTTGAAAAAGCTGCTGACGAAGCTGCTAGAGCTAAAGTTAGAAGAGCGTTAGGTTTATTCATCGACAGAGAATACATCGTTAAAGAAATTGGTAAAGCTGGCCAAATCCCAGCCAACGCCTTCGTCTCCGCAGGTTTAAGTGACCCAGCCGGTGGTGAATTCGTTGATCACAACGGTACAAAACGTGATGGCAAAGGCTATTACGACAAGGGTGAAACTGATGAAGCTTATGCCGCTAACGTCGCTGAAGGTGTTGCTTTATTAAAAGAAGTTGGCTATGCCTATGATGAAGCTCAAAAGAAATTCACAGACTTCCCAGCCTTCAAGTATTTATACAATACTTCTTCAGGTCACCAAGCCATTGCTGAAAACGTCAGAGACACATTAGCAAGATATGGTATTACTGTTAATCTTGAAAACCAAGACTGGAGCCAATTCTTACAAACCAGAAAACAAGGTAACTACGATGTTGCCCGTAATGGTTGGATTGCTGACTACGATGATCCATCTTCATACTTAACAATGTGGACCACCGTTTCCGGTAACAATGACTGCCAATTCGGTAGAGGTGATCACGCAAATGCCGCTATCTATGAAGCAGACTTAAATAACAACGGCACAATCGAAGACAATGAAAAAGGTCTCACATGGGCTCAATCATATGACGTTTTAATGAACAACGCTGCTAAAGAAACAGATGCTAATAAGAGATTCCAAATCTTACACGCTGCTGAAGACGTCTTAATGTCCACAGGTGCTATCTGCCCAATCTACTACTACACAGATATTTATATGCTCAAGGATAACGTCGAAGGATTCTTCTCCTCACCATTAGGTTACAAATTCTTCATGTACTGCAACGTTAAATAATCTCTGATAATAGTGTTTAACAAAAGGCCTCTTGCTTAACGCAAGGGGCTTTCTTTTGCATTTTCATAAGTGTATTAATGTGCTTTAATGTTTTTAGGAAATTAAACGGGAATCCTCGGTTGTTCAACTGCCGAGACGAAAGTAAATAAGTATAGTTATAATCAATGTTTTTTAAAATGTTTTTGTTGTGTTTATATCAATAAATTGATATAATATAAATAGGATAAAGGATATGGAATTAGTTTAAATCATTTCATGTCTTTTTTAATAAATACTATGCTACTTACTTACCAATTTGAAATCAAAGTTAATAACAA
>JAGAYY010000015.1 GCA_017940265.1 Bacilli bacterium
GATTACCTATGAAGGTCAATCAGTTACTGTGGAAATCGTTGTTAATGTTCCTGTCATCACAGGTATCACAGTTGTTGATAACAAAGCTTCCACTGGTTATGAAGTTGGTGAAGAATTAGATTTAACCGTCACCGCTAATTACTCCAACCATGTTTCTTATGCTGTTAATGATTACGAAGTAAGTGGCTTTGATAACTATGATATTGGTGCTCAAACAATCGCTATTAAATACGAAGAACAATCTGCGACATTAGACATCTTAGTTAATGAACCAGATAATCTCTTCCCAGATGAAACTCTTGCTACTTTCTTAACACAAGAAAATATTGAAACAACTATCCCAACACCAGTTGGCTATAAAACATGGTCAGAGAGTGTTGAAACATATCAAGATGGTTCTAAATACTTCAGCGCTACAACTGATAACAGTGTCTTAGATGGTAGAACCACAATGGTGGAATCTTATTCCGCTTTATTAAAAGAAGAAGGCTGGGATGTTTCCTCTTCTGGTGGTACATATTTCGCTTCTAAAGATAACGCTGACGCTAAAATTGAATTCACTAATGATGAAGGTCAATTCTCCTTAAGCATCTATGCTTATGAAAAATATCCAACTAAGAAAACAACTGGTAAACTCATTACTAGTTCCACATATTTAAGAGATGGCAACACTCTCGTCTTCGGTAATGTCGAATACGGTATTGTGGCTACTGGCTTAGAAGATGGTGGGTTTGAAGTTAAGGGATGCCAATATAACAATGGTGCGATGTCTACAGTCGCCAAAGATGCCTTACGTTTAAGATTAGGCAAAATCTCTAATGGTCGTTGGACTTTATCTGATTCCCAAGGTAGAAAACTTGGTCATAAAGCTTTAGGCGAGCTTGCTTGGGATGAAGGTAGCACAGAATGGATTATCTCCATTTCTAGTACCACAACATTAATCGTTAACTGTGGTATAACTGGTTACTTATGCTTTGATCCAAGCACATCAAATGTGACAACATTCGCTCCAAGCGTTAGAAATAGCAAAAGGAATTTACAATTCTTCTCTATCGACGTTGTTGATGTCGTTTATCCAAACGCCATCTCCATCAGTGGTAACACTGAAGTCTCATTAGGTAAGAGAACAAAATTAAATGTTTCTTTTGATCCTATTACCACAAATGAAAAGGCTACTGTTTGGTCTTCTGCTGATGAAAATATCGCGACAGTTGATCAAAATGGTGTCGTTACTGGTGTTTCCTTAGGCACAACCACAATTACCGCCACAGCATTCAATAAAGATGTTCCAGTTGTCGCGACATTTGAAATCGCTGTTGTAGAACAACTCTTAGATCAATGGACAATCCTTATGTATATCTGTGGTGCCGACCTTGAAAGTGGTTACTATGGCTTTGCTACACGTGACATTAATGAGATTCTTTCCGTTAATGGCCAACCAGACGATGTTAACATCGTTATTCAAACTGGTGGCGCCCGTTCATGGCACACAAGTGGTGTTTCTAGTAATAAGATAGGCAGATACCACGTTGAAAACAAAAAATTAAAACAAGATGCTTCTTTACCAAATGCTAGCATGGGCAAAAAAGAGACCCTCGAATCATTTGTTAACTGGGGCTTAGAAGAATATCCAGCAGAAAAGACAGGCCTTATCTTATGGAACCATGGTGGTGCTTTTGAAGGCTGCTGCTATGATGAAAACTACTATGATGATTCATTAGAAGCCCAAGAAATCAAAGCCGCAATGGACAATGTCTTCGAAACACAAAACCTCAACGAAAAACTAGAATTCATTGGTTATGACTGCTGCTTAATGCAACTTCAAGACCTTGCTGAATTCAACTCCCCATACTTCAACTACATGGTTGGTAGTGAAGAAACTGAGGCTGGTGAAGGCTGGGATTATGATCATTGGTTAGATGATCTTTATGCTGGCGATGACACTGAAACTGTTTTAGCCGAAATCTGTGATACATTCCTTTCTGACAATGGTTGGTCTAGTGATCAAACCTTATCAGTCTTAGACTTAAATAAGATGGACAATTACTTCAATAAATTTGAAGCAATGTCCGCGGCTATTAAAGACAAAGTCAACAGCAATAAGAGCACATTCAAACAAGTCATCAATAGTTGTAAAAAATATGAAGACTTCTCTAGATTTGGCTTATTTGATGGTAAAGATTTCTTGAACAAATTAGCGAGTAACAGCACATTCACATCATTTGCCACCCAAATAAATGATGCGAAAACCGCATTAAGCGAAATGATTATTCATAACGCTAAAGGTACTGCCGCTGGTAATTCCAATGGTTTAGCCTTCTTCGCGCCACTTGGCACATATGGTACCGCTACAAGCTATCCATCAAATCAAACTCACTTCAATAACTGGAAAGCTTTATTCAACAATCTATAATCCTTATGTAATATAAGAACACTCCGTAATGTTAACGTTACGGAGTTTTTTATTTCCTAAAACTTATTTAATGTTAAAATAGATAGCGATATGGATTTTTATAAATGGTTCTTTCTAGAAGAAGGCAGAACACCTGCTGGTCTATTTTCTTTTTCACATATATTTGCAGTAACTTTAACTCTAGCAATCTTTTTGACCTTAGCGGTTTTCTTAGGTAAGAGATTTAAAGGTGACTATAAGAAGCAAAACTTAGTTTTGTTAATATCAGGTATCGCTATTGTGGCTGTGCAATTATCAAAGAACATTTGGTTACTTTGTGAAACAGATAATTTCTGGGATTGTTTAGTTGGTAACTGGCCGCTTTATTTCTGCGATGTACCAATTTATATCATCCCATTAACGGCCTTAACTAAGGGTCGATTCAAACAGTGGTGTATCGATTTCATGGCGATATGTGGCTTATTAATGGGCTTTATGGGCAATTATTTCGCGGGAAACTTATATCCAAATCACGCGATTATTTCCTTCTCCGTTATTAATGCTTTATTAAATCACTCTATATCCGCATTCGTAGGGTTATTCATCTGGGTGTCTGGATTAAATAAAATGGAAAAAAGAGATATCCCGTTTGCGATTGGTATCTTATTTACATTTATGACTATCGCCTTGACTGTCGATTATATCAGTATTCCAATTATTGGAAGAGAACGTAATTTCATGTTCTTTTTCCATGGTGATGGCACTCCATTCACCTTATTCCTTGATTTATACAAAGGGGCTCTTATCCCGTATCAAATCACCATCTATGTTTTACAGTGTGGTTATATGGGTTTATTCTACCTCGTTTATTACTGGATTATGGGCTTCCTTAAGAAAAGAGAAGAACATAAAAAGTTGCAAGCACAAGACTCTACTTCCTCTAACTAAGTAGAGTTTTCTTTACCTTCGTGATAATATATTCATAGAATAAATTATAGTTAATCTAATTATTAAGGAGAAAAACCATGGAAGTTTTTGAAATCGCTTTAAATACAGGCGAAGTAGTTAAAGGCGCTAAATGGCTAGTTAAAGACGGCAAAGCCAATTTTGTTTTTATTACTGGCATGCAAGAATATGCCACAAGATATGAACGCTTAGCTAATTATTTAAATGAAAAAGGTGTTAACGTTTGGATTTTAGACCATTTTGGTCAAGGACTTAACGCCCCAACAGAAGATGATTTACAAAAATGGCCAAAAGATGCCTTTGATAAGATTGTTGACGCTTTATATTTAACAATTCAAGAAGCGAAGAAAAACGGCTTACCAACCATTCAAGGTGGTCACTCCATGGGTTCATTCACCACCCAAGCAAGATTAGAAAAATACCCATTAGCCGCGGATAAGACTTTGATTATTGGTAGTAATGGTGGTCAAGGCGGACTAATGTCAGTTGCCGCAGTATTAGCCAAAATGCTCATCCATAAATCTAACTGGGATAAACCAAATAAGTTTTTTACCAATTTAGGACTAGGTGGCTATAACAAACAAATTAAAAATCCAAGAACAGGTGTTGACTGGCTTTCATATAATGAAAAGAACGTTGATGCCTATGTAGCTGATCCATATTTAGGCCACATGAATACCGGTGGTTTCTGGAGAGAATTCCTTAAAGGTATGGCCCAAATTTGGAAGAAAAAGAATATGAAGAAAGTCTCTAAAGACGAAATCATTTTCATCACCTCTGGTGAAGAAGATCCAGTTGGTCAAAACGGTAAAGGTGTGAAGTGGTTAGAAAAAGCCTATAAAGACTTAGGCGTTAATAATGTTACATTAAAACTCTATCCACATATGCGTCATGAGATTCATAACGAAGATGATTATCTCCAAGTTTATGAGGATTGGGCGCACTTTATTTTAGATTAATTCTAGTAAATATATTTTTTAATCTTGTTAGTATGCCAAAAGTGGTATACTAACTACGTTATGTCTGAAGAAGAAGTAGTTATTAAAAGAAAACCATTCGAAACCCGTATCCACGAAATCGATTTCTTCCGTGGTATTTTGATTTGCCTTGTGGTCATGGATCACATCTTCAATTTCACCATGAACTTCACTAGTGGTTGGGCTGGAGCGGATCATCTTCAACCATACTGGGCTATTAACCAGGCGATGCATTTCTACTGGGATCATCCAGTAAGAATGGTTGTGCGTTGGCTTTGCTTAATTAGCTTCTGCTTTATCAGTGGTATTTCTTGTGCCTTCTCTAAGAGCAATAGCAAAAGAGCGATGCAAATGGTGGGTATTTGGGCACTATTATTCATTGTCACTAATTTAATTAAAGGCGGTTTAGTGGCCTCTGGCGCTAATGTTGGCGTTTCTGCCTTTAGAATTGATTTTAACGTCATCGGTGTTTTAGGCTGGTCGATGTTGTTATATTGTTTCTTTGAACAAAAGAACTGGAAATGGCTATTAGTAGTGGGCCTTATAGGCTTAGCCCTTCACCCATTATGTCAAGTTTTATCCACAACTACATTTGGTAAAAATACTTATGTTCCATTCTTATGGAGACCATATGTTGGTGATGATGTTGTGGGTTCTGCTAGCCTCGTTCAAGGTGATCATATGCCATTATTCCCATACCTTGGTTTCTTCTTTTTAGGCGCTATGGTATCGAAACTCACATATGCTAAAGATAAAAAGTCATACTTTAAAAGATATAACTGGGAAAGACCAATTTGCTTTGTTGGTCGTCATACCTTACTCATCTATGGTACCCATGTATTAATCATCTTTGGCGTTCTCTCATTAGTGGGGTTATTTATCAAATGATGACCGAATATACAATGTATGAAGCCTTTAGACAGGCCGCAAACAAAGTTCCTCACGATTTAGCTATCTACTATGAAGGCAAGAGGATTAATTTTAAAACACTCTTAAAGCGTGTCGATATGACCGCGGATATTTTATATAACCGATTAGGTATTAGAGAAAACGATGTTGTCGTTATCGCGCAACCTAATATCCCTGAAACAATTGTCTTGTTCTACGCCATAAATAAGATTGGTGCGACTTCTAACTTAATCCATCCATTCACGCCATTTAATCAAGTGAAACAAATCATGGATAAGACCCACACAAAAGTAGCGTTCCTTTTCGAACAAAGAATTGCTAAAGAAGTAAAACAGTACCGTGAAATTGCGGATCAAGTATACGTGACACGTATTGAAGATGATTTACCTTTAATGAAAAAGTTCATTTATCACAATTTCATGAACTTTAGAATTAGAAAGAAATTAGGCAAGATGCCAGCGAGATTCAAATTCGATGGTTTCAAATATACTTATCAATTAAAACCGACTGGTAAAGAAGTACCTGTCGCTAAAGCGGATAAAAATAGATGTTCTGTGTTATTACACAGTGGTTCCACAACTGGTAAACCAAAAACCATCTGCTTAAGCGATTACGCTTTTAACTTTATTTCGCAATATGCTTATGCTCTCCTCGCTGTTGATAAGGATAAGATGATTGGTCATAAAATGCTCAGTGTTTTACCAAGCTTCCATGGCTTTGGTTTATGTATGACCATGCATGCCCCTTTAGTGAACTCATTCTCTTCCATCCTCATTCCTAAATTTAAAGCGGAAAAAGTGGTGAAAGCGATGAACGCTACTAAACTCACATGCATGTGTGGTGTTCCAACAATCTATGAGAAATTACTCCAAGAACCAACATTCGTGAATAATAAAAACTTAAAATACTTACATTGCTGTTTCTGTGGTGGTGACTCTATGCCAAGCGACTTAGAAGAACGCTTTAATGAGACTATGGAACAAGCGGGTTCTAAATGCCGTTTATTCCAAGGATATGGCTTAACTGAGGCTATCGCTGTTAACTGTGTTAACACCTTTAAGGCTAATCGTAAAGGCTCATTAGGCAAAGCCATGCCTGAAGCGACATTCAAAGTTGTCGATGAACAGGGCAACGAAGTACCACGTGGTGAACTTGGTGAAATTATCATTAAAAGTGGGGCGATTATGCTTGGTTATTATCAAGATGAAGAAGCCACTAAAAACTGCTTAAAAGATGGTTATCTTTATACAGGTGATCTTGGTTACATGGATGAAGATGATTTCATCTATTTCAAGCAACGTAAGAAAAGAGTGGTGAAAGTTTCTGGTGTTGCCGTCTTCCCAAGTGAAGTAGAACAACTCATTGAATCAATGCCAGAAGTTTCCGCTTGCGCGGCTATTCATATTCCTGACGCTAAACTTCAAAACTCCTTAAAAGTCTTTGTGGTAGCCAAGGTTTTTGATGAAACCGCAATGAAAGAAAAAATACTCGAAACATGTCGTAAATATTTAATTAGATGGTCAGTTCCTACTGAGATTGAATTCAGGAATGAATTACCATTAACAATGCTCGGAAAAGTTAATTTCCGTGTGTTACAAGAAGAAGAAGATAAAAAACGCGGCCTGCTGTGATATAATTTTTTCACATGTGGTCATGGCGGAATTGGTAGACGCGCTGGTCTCAGAAGCCAGTGAGGAAACTCATGGAAGTTCGAGTCTTCTTGGCCACACCAAAACTATTTAAAAAGCTCCTAATGGAGCTTATTTTTTGCAATTCATCTAAAGGAAACAAAGCATATGTTTTCAAAAGAACATATGAAGTGTTAAGATGTTTCCATGATTATTAATGACTATCAGATTGTGTTGACCAAAGAGGAAGATTTAAGCGCTGTCATGTCTATCTATGACAAGGCGCGTTTATTTATGCGCCAAACAGGTAATCTTTATCAATGGAATAATGGTTATCCCACTAGGGAAATAATCAAAGAAGATATAGCGTTAAAACAAAGCTATGTCATTAAGAAAAACAATACCATCTTAGCCGTTTTTACTTTCATAAACGGCCATGATGATACTTATGACTATATTGAAGGTAGTTGGCTAAACGATGAAAAATATGGTGTCATTCACCGTATTGGTAGCAATCAAAAAGAAAAAGGCATGCTTAAAGTCGCTATTGATTATTGCCTTCATTACGTTAATAACTTACGTATTGATACTCACAAAGACAATAAAGTTATGCAGCATCTATTAGAAAAAGAAGGGTTCACTAAATGTGGCATCATCTACCTAAAAGATGGTAATCCTCGTATTGCCTACCAAAAGACTATGATTATCAATCGTTATTCCACTTGTTGCTATTTAAAGAAAGATGAAAACTATCTTCTTCTTTATCGTAACAAAAAGAAAAACGACTACAACAAAGGTAAGTGGATTGGTGTTGGTGGTGGCCTAGAAAACAATGAAACACCAGATGAATGCGCTATTCGTGAAGTTAAAGAAGAAACAGGATTAGATGTTCACTCATTAAAGTGTGCTGGTGAAGTAGACTTCATCTATGACGGATACTTTGAAAAGATGTATATCTATGAGATCACTGATTATAATGGTGACCTCATAGATTGCAATGAAGGTGAACTACGTTATATCCCAATTAAAGATATCTTTAATTACCCAATGTGGGAAGGCGATAAAGTATTCTTACCTTTATTAATAAATCACGAGCCATATTTTAGAGTTAGACTAATTTATGAAAACGATATTTTAATAAAGTCGGAAAAATATTGATAAAAATTGATGATAATTTAATTAATTTATGTAATAATAACAAAGCGCGCTAGGGGTGTAGCACAATGGCAGTGCAACGGTCTCCAAAACCGCTGATGCGAGTTCGATTCTTGTCACCCCTGCCACCTAAGTATTATTACTTTGATACAAAGTACAGATAGAGGGTTGTTGCAGAAAATGGGCTTAAATGCTCATTTTTTCTTTATTTTTAACTGTTTCAAAATAGGTAGTGTTTATAACGACACCTTAAAATTATGGCAAAATTTCTATAATTTGAAAAACCTATGGTGAAACACATACCACCTATGATGAAACAGATATACCTATGGTGAAACAGTATGTGTTTCCATATAGGTTCCGACCATGTGCACCAACTTAGTTAAATAGGATTGATGCAATGTGTCAGTCCTTTTATTTTTGATGCAGATGTCTACAATTTGTGGACAACTGACAGTTGTTTAAAAAAGCAACAGCAGGTTGCTTGATAGGGAATTTTTTAATACTAGAATATAGTTAGAGGTAAACGAAATGGAAACTAAAGACATATTATTAGAATTAAGAACAAAGAATAATTTATCCCAAGAAGAACTCGCGGAAAAAGTAATGGTTACTAGACAAGCTGTATCTAGATGGGAAACAGGTGAAACTACACCAAATACTGAAACATTAAAACTACTATCTAAACTATTTGATGTATCAATTAACACTCTTTTAGGATCACCAAGACAATTAGTGTGTCAATGTTGTGGCATGCCTTTACAAGATTCATTAATGAGTAAAGAAAAAGATGGTTCGTTCAATGAAGACTATTGTCAGTGGTGCTATCACGATGAGAAATTCACTTACGACAATATGGATGATTTAATCAACAAATGCATTCCTCATATGGTTGCTCAAGGTTTTCCTGAAGACCAAGCCAGAACTTATATGAGAGGAATGCTTCCAAATCTCAAATATTGGAAAGAAAAACAATAGTGTTCGCCAAACGCTTCAAAGCGTTCGGTTTGCATCATTATTGGAAATCCTTGCCAACTTGATTAAATAGGATTGATACAAAGTGTCAGTCCTTTTATTTTTTGTTATCATATTGTTATGGAAAAAGAAATGAAACCAATTTACCCAAATGCACAATTTAAAACTTTTTGCTATATCAAAAGTGTAATCACTAGACCAAACATTATTGTGGGTGATTATTCTTATTATGATGATAGCGAGGATGGACCAGAATCATTTGAAAAACACGTTACTCATCATTACGACTTTATGGGCGATAAACTTATCATTGGCAAGTTTGTTGCTATTGCAAGAGGCGTAGAGTTTGTCATGAATGGCGCCAATCACATGTTAGATTGTTTAACAACTTATCCTTTTGAAATTATTGATGAATTCAAAGGCCTATCTAGACCATTTGGAGATCGAGGAAATCGCGGCGATACAGTCGTAGGTAATGATGTTTGGATTGGACAAAAAGCCACAATTCTTCCAGGAGTCCATA
>JAGAYY010000001.1 GCA_017940265.1 Bacilli bacterium
TAATTAGCGGTGACGGTTAAATCTAATTCTTCACCAACTTCATAACCAGTGGAAGCTTTGTTATCAACAACTGTGATACCTGTGATGACAGGAACATTAACAACGATTTCCACAGTAACTGATTGACCTTCATAGGTAATCACCACTGTTTGGGTGCCTGGTGTTTGAGCATCATAGCCAGTCACATCATATCCAGTGACTTCATTAATTGTATCATCGGAATAAGTCGCGGTAACAGTTAAATCCAAAGGATCACCAACTTCGTAACTATCTTGATTGTTTGTAGCAGTAATGCTAACAACCTTAGCGGTCACTTTGACTGTCACAGTCGTGGACTTACCTGCGTAGGTGATAGTGACAACTTGTTCACCAGCTTTTCTATTATTAAAACCAGTTACTTCATATCCCTCGACGGTAACAACATCACCGTTAGAATATGTCGCGGTAACGGTTAAATCTAATTCATCACCAATTTCATAATTATCTTTATTGCTGACAGCATTGAGGGAGGTAAGAACAACAGTATTTGAAGAGTTATCAGATGCAAAATTACCACTGTCATCAATTGCGCTGGAGGTATAACTTACTGAATTATCAATTGGGTTTGTATTTGGAGTGCTATTACCAAAACCGTTAATATCACAAGCGGCTAAGGCCATAGAGGCACTTAATAAGACAACCCCTAATACAATTTTTCTTTTAACTTTGTTAATCATGATGGTTTTCCTCCGAGGATTATTTGGTGATTCTTCTTTCAAAAGGTGAGTTCTTATAGAATTCATCTTTCGCTTTATACATTTTCTTTTCTGCTTCTTTGTTCATCTCAGCGAATGATTTGTTTTCATTACCGCGATAAGCATAACCAACGGAGCAGTAATATGATGTCTTGCTTAATTTTTCATTAAAATTAGCAATTGTTTCTTTGATGTCCTCTTCGCTAGAGTTAACGGCTAAGATTGCGAATTCATCGCCACCAACACGATATAAATACATGTCTTGCTTAGCAACTTCTTTAATGATTTCTGCAATGGTCTTAATACCTTTATCACCTTCGGTGTGACCAAAGTTATCGTTTAAATATTTAAGACCATTCATATCGAATTCAACAATAGCGGTAATGGAATGACCCATTCTTTCGATATCTATGAACAAAGTTTCACGGTTAAATAAACCAGTTAAACCATCAACTTGAGTTTGCTCGGTATAGAGGAAGATGTAATATTCAAGCGCAGTAACTGCGACTGTGGAGTTAAGCAAATAAACATCCGCACCATTGTTAATGAATGTTTCAATAACAACAGCGAGAATAATAAAGACTGCACAAACTAAGGAACCAATAGCGTGATAGAAATGTTTAGCTCTTAACTTAGTAATGGATAAATAGATAATCCAGGTTAAGTAAAGAAGAGCAACGATATGAGATGAGTATCTAAGTGGACCACCCAAAAAATTGAGGTGAGTTCCATCTTCACTTAAAACTAAGTGATAAACGTGATTTCTAATACCTGGAATAAAAGCACCAGAGACAATAACTAAGTTAATCAATAATGGGATAGCGGTTAATAAAGTTTGTTTCTTGGAGAGTTTTGTGCCACACAAGATGATAAATAAAAACACTAGTGTTGGACGGAGAATATAGCCAATCCAAGAAGTAATTGTCGCTAAAACTGGTAAACAATTATCTTTACTAAAGTCTTCAATAATATTCGCTACTGAAAGGAATAACGTCGCAGAAACAATGAGGATCATGCAGATGCTCATTTTCTTATTCGCTTTAAAACGCTGTATGGAAATGACGTATAGGACACTTGCCGCACAGAGGAGGATGAAGTATCTAACGATGTAATCAAATACGTAGTTCATATATGTGTATTATTTTATGCGCTGAGCGAACGTGCGCAAGAAAAAATTTATAAAATGAAAGCAAATAGCAAAAAAGTTGAATAATTTTCACTCAATTAGCGCGTTTTTAAAAAATGAATGTTACAAATTGGCAAATTTGAAAACAATTCATTATTTCTCGATGAAATCCACTATTTCGTCAAATAATTGTTCATCTTGTTCCACTAGTTTTGCTAATGAAACATCTTTGAAATAGTTAATTCTATCTTCATCAGTTTTGATCTTCTTTTCGTTTAATAAGGCATAGTATTTACCAAAGACACTATCCATATAACTTATCGCGTTATCAGTGTAGTTTGGATTATGTTTTCTGCCTTCATATCTTTTGGTCTTGATATGTGGGTTTTTGATACCTTCTATAACCTTTAAAGACATACCATATGGCACCATTTGGTCATCTTTGGACTGTATGACAAAGACATTGTCAGTGGTATTTTCTAGGTATTTTGGGATATTAATATCAAAGATTTCTTTATCCACTTTTCTTTCATAACGAAGCAAATGTTTAGTGATGAATTTTGATTTTGTGTTGAGTTGCAATAATGGTTCTATTTGAATGATTGGGGAAATAGCCACTACTTTGGTAATGTCTTTTCTCAAGCACAAAGTGTTTAAAGCGGTATAGCCACCCATAGAGTGGCCAATTAAGATAATTTGTTCTTTGAGATTTAAGTGATTTAGTAAATCAATAACATCTCTAGTGGGCTTATTAAGCGAACCGAGATACTTGCCTCCTGATTCACCACAACCTGCAAAGTCTAAAGTTAGGACTTTATAACCGCGTCTGGCTAAAGCTTCTATTTCCGCCATATAGGCAGTATGACCAGGACCCATGCCATGGCAGAATAAAATGATTTTATCTTTCTTATAATTAGCGTAGTAATAGAAGAAATATCTTATATTAATTCCATAGGAATTAGTAAAAGAATAATCCTCACAATTAAAGTCCTTAAAATCCTTATATGAATAATAAGGTATACCAACTTCTTTATCGTAACGGTGAACGAAGTATTTGATGTAATGATTAACAATAAATCACATGGATAATAGTATAGCAAGAGTGCTTAGTATTTTCACTTCTTCTATTTTGTTTGTTTTACTTTAATATTTGTTGGATAATTATGGCATGAGCGAAAAAGAAAAAATGTTACAGGGTAAAATCTATGATTCCATGGAGGAGCCTTTATATCATCGTCGCATATTAATGAGCGAGGCTTGTATCAAATATAACAACTTACCAGAAGACCATCCCGATAGAGCTAAATTCCTTAAAGAGATCTTCCCACATAGTGATGAGTCTTTATTTGTGAGAGGTCCAGTCTTCGTGGACTATGGTGAAAATACATATTTTGGTAAGAATGTTTACTTTAATTTTAATTTAGTAATCTTAGATGTTTGTCCAGTCCGTATTGGTAATAACTGCTTTTTTGGACCAAATATCTCAATATTAACCGCACTTCATTCCTTAGTGGCGTCTGAAAGAGAATTATATTTCGATGAAGAAAAGGGTTATGTCACCGATAGAGAATATGGCGCGCCTATCACTATTGGCAACGATTGCTGGTTTGGGGGCAATGTCACTATTTTACCTGGTGTCACAATTCACGATAATGTCGTTGTCGGCGCTGGATCAGTTGTTACTCACGACTTAGAAAGTGGCTGGGTCTACGCTGGTAATCCGGCAAAAAAGATTAAAGAAATTAAAAAAGAAGACTCCATTTTTCTTAAGAAAGAACTCTGGTAAAGTCTTCTTTTCTTTTACTTAGAATAATAACAATTCTTTTTTATATGATTCTTGCTTTGCTTCTCTAACTTTATCTTGAGGAGTAAGTCTTCCAATTAATAAAGGAGAATTATCATCGTGATTCTTATAGTTTTTTAATATCAGTTCTTTGTTACCATTAGCGTAGCAATACGTACATAAATGTGGGCATGAATTATATGCGCCTATATCGTTAGATAAGTAGCAAGCACAATATCCACTTCTAGCTTGCATCTTTTGCTTGATATCTAGTTTTGTTTTGATGCTTTTTTCATAATCTTCTACACGCATACAGCCATCGATATCAATACCATAGTTTCTTAACCATTTTTCTTTTGAACATAATCTTAGTTCCATATGATGGTTTTTAGCGATTTGCTTAAACGCTTTTGCGATTGTGATTTTGTTTTCATCACTAGTGTCTTTTATCTCTGGATGATTTTTAGCGAGTTTATCATAGATATCCACAAAGCCAAAGGCCACTAAAGTGGTATATCCTTCTAATTTGGAAGCGATGTATTCGAATGCTTGCAAATGTCTTTCAACGGTATATTTATCATTAACAATGATTGGGGTGTATCTCCATGCGACTGTATGACTTCCAACTTTATTTGATAAATATTTAAAGTCTTCAATTACTTGGTCAATAGAAGGAACATTTGGTTCTAAATCTTTATCAAAAGCGGTTATTGAAACATACCAAAACTGCCCATATTCTTTTATCTCATCTAGATATGGAAACATTGGTCTTGGATTTTTAGTGCAGAAACCAATAACATCCACGACTTCTGGATTAAGTAAAAATTTAGTAACGATTGTTGGATAATATGGATTCCTCACTAAAACATAGCCCTCTCTTATGCGGTTAATAAACCACTTAGAATAAAAAGCGGGAATGTCTGTTCTTTGTCCGGTGTTAATAATCATACTTAAATAATATCATAAGACATTTGTCTTAATCTAATAAAAAGGACTGATACTTTTTATCAATCCTAATTATCATTATTGAGCTTGTTGCACTTTAAGGGTTAAGTTGAGTAAGTCAACGGTCAATAGATATTGGCCTTTCTTCTTGAAATAATATCCGCCTTTACTGTTTTTGCTTAAGAGATTTGATTCTTCGATAGTAAGTTCATATTTCTTGCTTGACTTATTATAGAAGTCTGGGACATCATCAGAGACTACACCATAACCACCAACATCTGAAGTTGCTTCATAACGATATTCAAAGATATATGGAGTTGAAGGATCTTTAGGGGTGAGGGCTACAAATTCCTTATTCTCATAGACTATACAGTCATATGTTAGTGATGCCGGATCTGCTTCCGCTCTCACTTGATAGGTCATTTTATTAACATAAATGTTAAATTTGCCGCTGACATTAAACGTCACGCTTGTTTCAAATAATGAAGGAGAGATGTATTTTGTGGAATCTTCTGCCACTGTTAATTTGTAATTACTAGTGTGAGGTTCCCCGCTATAGAAAGAATATAATTTACCAGCGGTTACTTGGTAATCATTAATCATGAATTCATCACTATTATTAGGGTTAGCACCTAATTTGTTAAAAACTAAATGCTCATCAACGAGTGTACCGATGTCACAGCTTTTGAATGGATAATAATAAGGTGTTTCAATCGCACTCTTATATTCAAAATCCATGATCATTGTCTTGATATCAAGACTAATTTTATAAACACCACTTTTCTTAACATCAACGCGGACATCTTCACCTTGTTCTCTAAGAGGCGTTAAATATTCAGTTTTTTCGTCTTTTAGTGTTGCCCAAATGTATTTATAATCACTGGATATTAACCAGAAATTATCACCTTCATAGAAATACATGTTGTCGTAGATTCTTAAGTTTTCATTGCTTTTATCGACAGTGAAAGGAATATTTGTTTGAAAGTAGCCTCTTACTTCCATAGTGAAAGAGATGTAATCAGACATATAATATGTCTCGTCACTTGTTTTATAATCTTCTTCTTTATATTCCTTCATGTCCTTACTGTTATCAATATTAGGGATATAAGGACCATTAGAACCACCGCTTGGTGTTAGATTACATGCGGATAAGCCTAAAGCGGTAAGGGCAATAAATAAACTAGATACGACTTTATTTTTCATTTTGAGAACCTCTAATTATTTATTATACATTAGGTATTTTATTAATTAATAATCTTTTGAAATTAACCAAAAAAAGATTGACACTTTCGTATCAATCTCTCTTATTAAATGCTTTTTTCACTACTAGTCTCTTGAGCTAGAAGATGAAGAGTTTTGCATTCTCGCGAAGATCATGAGAATTCTTAATAATAATTCGAGGAATTCGAGAATCAAATCATTAACATATTGGATGTTATATAACTTGAATAAGCTTTTCATCATTTCTCTTTCTTCTTCATTCGCTAGATTGTCTTTTTCTAAGATTTCTAAGGCTCTAGCTTGAGCTTTAACTTCAGTCTTAAGAACCATCAATGACATCACAAATGAGATGACATATAACGCTAAACCTAAGACAGCGGAGATAACGGAAGCAACGCCAGAGAAGTTAAAGAGTAAGATGTCAACAAGAACACCAACGATGATAATTGGTAAGAACATGAGTGGGCCAAAATAGATAAATGGAGTAAGGATAATTCTTGTTTTCATATCCTTATCGCCTTCTTTATCTAAGATTGCTAAGCAAGATTTTTGTGCACCCATAGCCATAGAAGAAATACTATTTTTCTTCACAGTCCATCTTCTTAATCTAACTTTCTTAAAGAAATGGGAATAACTGTTACCAAACATGAGTGATCCCACGACTGAGACTCTAATGTGACCTAAACCATTATTGTCTAAGATTCTTCTCGCTGTTTCTTCACCATTCATTCCAGCTTTGTTTAAGGTTCTATTGTAGATGACGTATTTGATAGCTAACCAAATACTCACAACAGCGGAAACTAAGGCGACCACTACGATTAAGCAAGCAACAATAAAGATTGCCCACTGTAATGCTGGGTCTACATTTTTAAAAGCTTCAATATTTTCAAATAAAGGCATATTAATCCTCCTATGTAGTACATATATATCATATCAAAGAAATAAAAAAGGACTGACACTTTTGTATCAATCGTTAATTGAATAATTAATTGCAACTCACCGACAAAATAAGTTGGAATTACTTTTTCAGTATAATATTTTTGATGCTTCCTAAGGAAGGAGGAATTATGGATAAGCACAGCAAAGGAAGCAAAAAACATTTAACAAGTACA
>JAGAYY010000016.1 GCA_017940265.1 Bacilli bacterium
TGTCGGTCTCACTTTGATACCATCAAAGTCCCCATGATTATTGAGTTCTTCCAATGGGTCGTTAGTGGTTGCAATATATTCGACATTGAATTCTTTTAATAAAGATCTCACTGTTTTATTTTTTAATACTTCATTAGCTTTTTTATAAATCTCATGAGCGGTATCTTTATTTAGTGGTTCATTGATACCAAAAACTCTTTGTAATTCAAAATGTGTCCAATAATATAAGGGATTACCAATGAGTTTAGGCATAATTTCAGCGTATTTATAAAACTTTTCTTCATCGCTTGCCTTACCAGTAATGTAATATTCATCAACATCACATAAACGCATTGCTCTCCATTTATAATGATCACCCGCTAGCCAAAGGCTACCGATATTATCAAAAGCAGCATCTTGAGCAATTTTGTCTTGGTCTAAATGACAGTGGTAATCAATAATTGGTAAATCTTTAACTTGGTTATATAAGGTGACCGCTATTTGATTATCTAAAAGAACGTTTTCGTCAAAAAACTTTTTCATATTAGACACCACTATAGGCATTAAAGCCGCCATCAACTGGTATGCAAACACCAGTTACAAAGCCACTTGCTTCATCACTAGCTAAGAAAAGCAAAGCGCCATATAAATCTTCTGGTTGGCCAAATTTCTTCATTGGTGTTGCTGCTAATATTTTGCCTGTTCTAGTGGTTGGTGAACCGTCTTCGTTATATAAGAGGGCTTGGTTTTGTTTAGCGGCAAAGAAGCCAGGGGCAATAGCGTTAACTCTAATACCACATGGCGCAAAATGAACTGCTAACCATTCAGTAAAATTAAGGATTCCCGCTTTTGCGGCACTGTATGCTGGAATTCTAGTTAACGGACGATAAGCATTCATTGAGGCAATATTAATAATGTTACCACCTGTTTTAACCATATCCTCAGCAAAGACTTGGGTTACTAAAAAGGCAGATGTAATGTTTAAGTCAAAAACTGATTTAATGCCACTTTCTTCTAAAGCAAAGAAGTCTTTAGTGCTTTGTAAATCAGGGGTCATGTATTCGTTATCGGTTGTGGCTACTGGTGAATTTCCACCTACACCATTGATTAAAAAGTTAACTTTACCGAACTTTTTATTAATTATTTCTTTAGCTTCGATAATGCTATTTTTATCTAAGCAGTTGCATTTTACTGCGATGGCATTACTACCAATTTCATCAGCGCATTCTTGTGCGGATTCCACATGGATATTAAGAAGGGCAACCTTCGCACCACATTCCGCTAAAGCTTTTGCAAATCCACTCATTAAGACGCCACCTGCTCCTGTAATAGCGACGACTTTATCGGATAAATCAATCTTAAATGGTAATTTCATAGTTATTAAACTCCTTATTTGTTCTTCTCTGCCATTTCAAATAGGCCATTTATATAAGCAGCGCCTAAAGCACGATCATATAATCCATACCCTGGCTTGCCATCTTCTCCAAAAATATTTCTTCCATGGTCTGGTCTCACATATCCATCAAAGCCATTATCAACGAGGGCTTTGACGATTTTAGCCATGTCTAAACTGCCAGCTTTTGAACAATGCCCCACTTCGCAAAAGGAATCATGATTATCTGTCCATAAGACATTTCTTAAATGTACAAAGTGCACACGACCTTGCTTGGTGTATTTTTCCGCCATATGAGAAAGATTATTATTTCTTCCAGCGCCAAAAGAACCAGTACAAAGAGTTAAACCGTTATTTATAGATGGAACGGCGTGAAACATCTTATCTAAATCAGCTTCATTAGAAACGATTCTTGGCAAGCCAAAAATATCCCATGGAGGATCATCTGGATGGATGGCCATTTTAACATTAACTTCATCACAAACAGGAATGACTTTCTTTAAGAAATAAACGAGATTATTAAATAAATCTTCGTGTGATATGTTTTGATATTCTTTTAACAAGTTTTGTAATTCATCAGGGGTATAGCTTTCATCCCAACCAGGTAAATGAAGATTATTTGGATCGACTTTTTGGAAATCTTCATAGGAATAAGATAAAGAGTTACTACCATCTTTATTTTGATGATGCATTTCCGTTCTTAACCAGTCAAAGACAGGCATGAAGTTATAGCAGACGCATTTGACACCTACTTTAGCGACGCGACGAACGTTTTCGCAATAATTAGCAATCAATTGATCTCTATTGTCTTTACCTAATTTAATATCTTCATGAACTGGAATAGATTCGATGACTTCCATTTCTAAACCATAAGAATTTGCGAGTTCTTTAAGTTTAATTAGTCTTTCTAAAGGCCAAACTTCCCCAACTGGAACATCATAGACCGCAGTCACAACCCCACTCATATTTGGTATTTGACGAATGTAATTTAAAGGAATGCAATCTTTTTCCCCATACCAACGAAATGTTAGTTTCATATTATTTCCTCACTACTTTCGTTTATATAATAAAACAGGGCAAAAAATAAAAGAATTGCAGTATAAACACATTTTATATTGCATTTTGTCCACAAGGCTTATAGTATGAAGCTATGTCTTATAACTTGATTCATCCCAATCTATATTTCGCTCATAAAATTGAAGAAGGACCAAACTTTGGGGAAGTCTTTGAAAAGCACTTTCATTTGATTTATGAAATACTTTACTTTGTAAAAGGTGATGTTGATTTATATATCGAAAACAAAATCTATCATTTAAAAGAAAACGATTTACTCTTTATTAAACCTGGTCAACACCACTATGTGAAGCCAAAAATGGATACGATTTATGAAAGATATGTCATTAAGTTTCCGGAATATCTGATACCTAAAGAATTATTAGAAACACTGAAGAATAAACCAGTTTGCACAAATATAAATGGTTCACCACTCACTAACTTATTTCAAAGTATTGATTGGCACTATTCATACTATACAGGTGATAACTTATCTCTAGTTTTAGAAAACACGTTAGGGATGATATTAACTTATTATTCCGCTTTAGAAGAAAATAAAGGAAAAGAAACTAATACCGCTAATCACAAGATGAGCAAAGTGATTAATTATATTAATGAAAACTTATCGAGCCCCTTACAAATCGAAAATATTTGTGAACACTTCCACTACTCAAAATCTTATATCTGCAAGGAATTTAAAAATGCGATGGGAGTTGCAATTAAAGAATATATTATTGCCAAAAGAATCCTTTTAGCGGATTCTCTTATTCAAAACGGTCATAAACCAATTGAGATATATGAAAAATGTGGCTTTATTGATTATTCCACATTCTATCGTAACTATGTCAAAATCATCGGAAAAGCACCATCACTAGGTGGCGCTAAAACCATATCAATAAGCGATATTAAAGAGAACTAATTCTCTTTTTTAATTGGTAAAACGATGATGATATCAAAGCAATTATTCTTGATATCTAATTCAACCTTACCTTGATATTTCTCCACGATATAATTGATGCTTTTTAAACCAAATCCGTGTTTGGCTTTATCGGCTTTAGAAGTCGCAATAGTATTGCCTTCAAGAATCTTAATTGTGCCTTTAAAGAAATTAGTTTCTTCAATGACAATCTTTTCATTTTGCTCTTTGATGGTTAAAGAGATGAAACGTTGATCTTCATTTAATTGCTTGCTCGCTCTGATGGCGTTATCCATGATGTTACCAAAAATGGAATAGATTTGGGTTGGCGTTAGCATATCTAATTTACTAGCGTCCGCCATACAGGAGAATTTGATGTTGGATTGACGGCATAGTAACGACTTTTCGCATAAGACGACATCTAAAACATCATTACCGGTTTGAATTGTGGAATCATAGAATTCTAAAGCTTTCTTTAATGATTCAACATCTTGTTCATTTAATTTATCTTCCACTTTGTTAATGATTTTCTTTAAATCATGCACTTTTGTGTTGATGGCTTCCATATTGGTTTTAGTGTTTTCAAATTGGATCTTTTCTTGATGGAGAAGTTCTTTAATAACGAGATAGTCCTTATCTTTTTTGCTTTGTTCAAACATACCCGCCGCTAAAGACATAATTAATATGCAGAAGCTTATGGTAAAGAGCTTTAGATTAATACTTAATGCCATACTTTCTCTTTCATATAAACGGGAGACACAAATGATACCGTTAATAACGACAGTAAAACCGATAGAAAGGATGGCCACTTTACGACGTGTTCTCTTTTCTGAAGTGAGAACATTCGATTTTCTAAAAATATAAGCTAGAAGGAACAATAAACCAATAATTATTGCAAAGTAGAGCAAGAATTCCCAAGTCTGCAATTCTTCGTGATTTTTATGAAATAAAGATAGCGTTTCCGTGTCATTGATACCAAAGATGTTTTGGATGAGAGGATATGTCTTATTAGCGATGTGTTGAGCGCATATACCACAGCACCAAAGCAAACACAAATCGGCTATTGGCTCATCATAGCAAAAAAGCAAAAGAGCAAAAATATAAGCGGAAAGGCTATGATAGCAAAGCATACGAGTGATGATTGTAAAAGAAGTTCCTATTGCAGTTTTATTTAAAAGGGCTAAGCCAAAAGCAAATGGGAAGCCTAAAATAATAGCGGGAATAATTCTTAAAAAGAACTTATTTTTATGCCTGCGTTTATACAAAAACAAAAGTGTACCAACTAAATAGAAGACATAAGTCAAAATAAAAGAAAAAACTTCAAAGGAGTTTTCAGGTCCAATTATATTAACAATCCAATTAATCATGTTCTTTGTGTTCTTTAAATTGCTTAAATTTAGCTAAGAATTCTTTGCGGCGTGGATGACTAATTAAAAGGCGATCCTCTCCAACAATGACTTCATAATCTTCAATCGCAGTGGCGTACGCTAGATTGACTAAGTAGCAGTTATTGCATCTAGCAAAACTTTGGCCTTTTAGTTGATCTTCAATGCTTCTAATGGTGATGTATTGACGATACACCCCACTTGTAGCGTGAATCTCGCAGTGATGGCCTAAAACTTCGACATACATAATTTCAGATGCGTCAATTTTAAGGTAACCATTTCTATTTTTGACCATCACCGAAGCGGTATTGCTCTTATGTAACCTTTCAATAGCCTTAGCGATTTTTAAAACGAATTCATAATATTCAATTGGTTTGACTAAATAATCTAAAGCTTCAACTTCATAGCCTTTGATAGCGAACTGAGATGTCGAAGTCACAAAATACAAAATAAAGTTTTTATCTTTTTCTCTTAATTTGTGTGCGACATCAACACCATTAATATACGGCATTAAAATATCTAAAAAGACAATGTCGTATTCACCTTTAAAGTTATCAATAAAAGGTACAGCATTTTCAAAAGTCGATATTTCAAAAGCAATCTTTCTTTCGTCGGCGTAACGGTTTAAATAACCGGCCAACTTCAAAATGCATTCTTTCTCGTCGTCAACAATGGCTATTTTAATCATCTGACTCATTTTACCACAAATTGTTGAAATTCACTAAATTATAACAACTTCCCTCCTATGTTACTTCAGTAACCATTTCTTAAATAAAAATTGGTCTAACTATTGCTAATTATCTTATTTAGATAATTACCGCTCATTTCAATGGACTTCATGCGCGATTTATCAATGAAATTTTTATGTGACTCTAAAGTCACGTATTCGCATTTATTTAAATCATCAATTTCTAAGAGCTTTGGAATATCTAAATTACCAGTCCCTAGTTCCATGGAATCACTTTTAATAATCGGTGTCATGTAAGGACCTTTTTTCTTAAATCCGCGGTCATTAATATGATGAAGTTTAATGCGGTGACCTAATTTTTTCATTAAAGAATAGATATCAACACCCGCTTCGCTTGCCCAATACGAATCAAATTCAAAATTAACGTATTCCTCGTTAAGATTGCTTACTAATAGGTCATAAGTGGTTATTTCGTTATCGATTCTATTAAATTCGGCATTGTGGTTATGATAAAGAAGTTCTAATCCCTCTTCTTTAATCTTCTTACCCATTTCATTTAATCTTTGAGCAAGAGAAAGAACTTGTTCTTTATTTGAATAATCGAAGCGGTAAAGACCAGTAATAACGAGAAAATGGGTGTTAAACTTTTTAGCTTCTTCCACTACTTTTTTACTGTCTTTTTCTAAAGAATCTAAATCAATATGTAAGGCACTAACTTCTAAACCTGATTCTTTGATTAATAAAGGCCAATCATATTTACCGCTTTTACCCGTTGGCATACCCGCTAAAGAGGTAAGTATTCTAACGATTAAAGGCGTTTTATGAATCATGAAACTATTTAGTTCAATCGCATCATAACCAAAGCTTTTGATTTGTTTCAAAATTTCAAGAGTCTTGCTATAACTCTTACAAAGTGGACCAATCATCATTTGTTGGACAGAAGTTTTCATTGTTTCAAACATCTCAACTTATTTTTCCCAACTATAGTTATTTGATTTAGCGTGTAATTTATATTCTTCTGGGAATTTATCAACTTTAGTAAATGTGGCTTCGTCAACGCATTCTCCAGAAACCGCTTTTAAATGGATTTCCTCATTGACTTTAACTTTAAACTTAAAGACATGTTCACTCTTTTTGGTGGCCACTAATTTATCGTTAGAATAAAGTGAGACTTCCTTTTGGTTAGAATATACTTTTACCACCATATTCTTTTTATCTCTCTTAGCGAAGCGCTTACCAGCGATATAGACAAATGGTTCTTCGCTCCAATAAGCTTTACAAACATAGAATGAATCTTTTTTAGTTTGATGATCAAAAGTCACTAAACCTTTGTGGTTAACACCTGGGTCACCACCATGATTTCTCCCGTCGCTACCAAAATCAAACATATTCCAAATATGAGTGGCCCAGAAATATGGCCTCTTAGCGTAGAAATTAAGCATGTATTCATGATAGTCAGCTTGATATTCTTCTGTGGAATCGCCAACGTGAGGATGATTACTGTGTAAATTTATCATCGCTTCTGCGCCGTATTCGGACATACCAACGCAGCGTTTATGATTGAATAAACGATAGAAACTAAACCATAATTTATTCAAGAATTTAAACGGCACATACCAACCAAAATATAAGTTCCAAGAAGTGACATCGGTAATCTTAGCCACTTTATTTAATGGACCGCACATGGAGAAGCACGCCATTGTGGTTAATCTTGTATCATCAAGTTCATGAGCCAACTTATTAAGTTTGATATTCTCTTCCATGAACTGTTTTTTTCTACCTTTTTTAAACATCGTTATTTCATTGGAAATACCCCAGACCACAATACTTGGATGATGGTATTGTTGGATGATTAATTCTTTTAATTGATTTTCGATGTTTTCGTTACCGTTATCTAAATGCTTAGAAATATATGGCACTTCCGCCCAGATAATTAAGCCTAATTTATCGCATAAATCTAGCGTGTAATCGTCGTGTTGATAATGGGCTAATCTCACCGTGTTCGCGCCGATTTCCTTAATTAAAGCCATGTCGCGGTCATGATGTTCTTTATTAACTGCGTTACCCACATCTTTTAAATCTTGGTGACGGCAAACACCACGAAGTGGATAAGATTCTCCATTTAAGAAGAAACCCTTATTATGATCAACGCTGAAATATCTAAAGCCGATGTTCTTACTAATTTCATCTAAAACATGGCCTTTTTGGTCTTTTAAAAGAACCACTACTTTATAGAGATAAGGATCTTTTAAACCTTGCCATAAACGGACATTTTCAACGACGAATTTCTCCTCTTTAGTTTCAATAATTAAATGACCTTCTTGATCAAATAGTTGAATTGTCACTTCGCCATTTCCTTTGATATAAGGGGTGACGCTTAAAACACCATTATTACCTTGAACACGTGGAGTGATTTTAACTCCAGGTCCACCAAAATAATCTAAATCGAAATGATTTTTATTAACGATTATTAAGTTTACATCGCGGTATATACCTCCATAGAAAGTAAAATCAGCGGTCTGAGGATAAGTATTATCGTTTTCTTTATTGTCCACTAAAACATTTAGATCAATCGCGTTATCCTTAATATAATCAGTGACATTGACTCTAAATGTGGAATAGCCTCCATCATGATGGAAAACATTCTTTTTATTAATATAAATATCGCAAGAAGAATTAACTCCGTTAAACTCTAAATATGCTAGTTCATCATCTTTTAATTTTTCAAGTTGAATGAGTTTATGATACCAGCATTGACCGCGGTAATAATCCATTCCTCCATCTTGTCCATCAAATGCGTTCCAAGTGTGAGGAAGATTAATTTTTTCTTTTTCAATTGTATCAACATCTTTAATGTCACAAGAGAGTTTACTAAAGAACCATTCTTGATTTAAATTAATGATTTTTCGCATACGATTAATCCTTTCTTTTGATGATAAAGACCACCGATGTCTCTTTAGAGACACCGATGGTTATTTTAACTATTATTATTGTTGCTTAACTTTTTTATTTTTAATGACTGTAATTACTATCCAGGCGATAAAGCCTAAGGTTGCAGTGGCAAAAGTACCAATTGCGGAATATATAACAATCATATACCAAGGTTCCACAATTTTGATTGTGGCATTACCGAAATTCATTGCACGTGAATGGGTGATAGAATAAGCAATGTGTTTAGTGGCTTGTTGACAAGCGTGAACAACCGCTGGGTTATTGCTATATGGACTTAATAAAGAAGTACCATTACCATCCCATAAATCTTGACCCGCTAAAACGCCCATGGCATTGTGCATATAGGAAGCGGAAACACTACAGTCAGTAATAGCCGCGCCTTTCATGCCCCATTCATCTCTTAAGATGCCAGTCATTAAGCCGTGATGTGCGCCAGACCAGACAACACCGATTCTATTAAAGCTAGACATGACACCTAAGCCTTTACCTTCGACGATTGAGCCTTCAAAACCTTTTAAGTAGATTTCTCTAATAGCTTGTTCGTTTGACCAAGTGGAAACGCCGTATCTGCCTTCTTCTTGATCGTTTAAGGCGAAGTGTTTGGTGAAGACATAAACACCTTTAGATTGAATGCCTTGTACTTCACTAGCCGCCATTTTGCCAGAGACAAAGCCATCTTCTGAATAATATTCAAAGTTTCTGCCAGAATATGGAGTTCTGTGGATGTTGGCGCCTGGTCCATAAATACCAGTATAGAAAGCATTAGCGTCGTTACTTGTAGCGTGGAAGAAATCTTCACCGATACATTTACCCATATCATTTAATAAATCTAAGTTATAGGTCGCGGCCATGACATCTTCAGAGGTATAGCACATTGCACTATTGCCACCAATCAAACCTTTGGTAAAACCTTGAGGACCATTTTCATCTAATGTGCCTGGAAGGTTGATGCTTGCAACTGGTTGAGTTTGATGGAAACCATTGCTGATGAGAGAAATCATTTCATTATAGGAACATTGTTCCACTAATTGTTGCCATCTTGGATCATCTAATTCAACATCGATTAAATCACTTACTGATAAACCGTTATCAGCGTTCATTGTTGGTAAAGAATTAACATCTGGATAATATTTTTGAATCATTTTTTCAACTATAGCAGCACGACCATTTGCTTCATGAGTTAAACCATCTGCCCACATAGTATCATTAATACTTAATGAGACAGTGGCGGTTGGGAATGTGCCTGTCCAGTTATTTCTTGTTAAATAAGTGATTTTTTGATTGGCTGTACCTTCATATTTATTTAAGTCAGCATTATCAAATAAATTAGTAATATCTTTACCAGTCACTGAAGATTTAGCGTAGGTAGTTTTATCAAATGTAGCGTTGTGCCATTTGCTCGCTAAAGAAGCATTACCGGCATCGTTCATTTTTGTGACATCAACGCTTTGGCCTTCATTTTTCTTTAAAGCGAGAATGTTGTTGATAGCATCATGAGCATCTCTACCAGCGGTGAAATAATAATCACCATCTTCAAAGATGTATGTTTTAGCGTTATTAGCATCATAAGAAACTAAATCTTTTTTCTGCACGCTGATTTGATAATTAGCGGATTGACCCGCTTTGATGGCCTTTTTATCAAAACCACAAATGGCAACTGCAGGTTTTTCAATACCATTATCAATATCGTATTGGGTATATGGAGATTGATAGTAAATTTGAACGGTGTGTTTAGCGTCGACACTACCAGTATTTTTCACCGTGACTTCCACATTGAAATCATCAGTATTTTCGCTGACTTTGAAGTTTGAATATTCAAATGTGGTATAACTTAAGCCAGATCCAAATGGATAAGCCACTAAATCGTCATATTTAAAATCACCAGCGTTGCCTCTTGATAAGACATAGTCTTCATATCTGGTTTCATAGTAACGATAACCAACATAAATGCCTTCTTGGTAGACGACGTAGTTTTGGTTGCATTTACCAATACCGGCATCTAAGTTACTTTGGGCTGTACCACAGTTATAATCGGCTTGATTTTTGTAATCATAAGCACCAAAATTAACCATCGCTGGAGCACTGTGGTTGTCTTTTAAAAATGTATCAACAATACGACCAGAAGGAACGATATTGCCACATAAAATATCGGCGACAGCGTTAATACCAGTCATACCGACATCACCAATCCATAAAACAGCGTCGACATCATATTTATCGACAAAGTCGATTTGTAAGGCATTAGAAGAGTTTAATAAGACAACAATCTTCTTAAATGTGCCACTATCTTTAAGCGCTTTGATATTTTCAAAGAGTTCTTCTTCTTCTTTACAAAGTCTTAAATAGTCACCATCTGTTAAGTATTCAGTAAGTTTAGAATTATTACTTGGTAAATCCGCACCTTCGCCACCACTTCTAGCTAAGACCACTAAAGCGACATCCCCATAGTCTTTGAACGCTTCTTTTGCGGAGTTAGAGATGACGCTCCAAGGCATTTCGTTTAAGCGATATTCTTCTTGAGAACCACCTGTTGTTTTAGCGTTGACACGTTTATATTTTTGACCTTTGACATAGCATGTCCAAAGTTCTTGGTTAACAGCTTTTTCACCAAAACAAGTTGGATCCTCTAAAGCCGCTTTTAAGCTAACAGCGTCTTGGCTAGAGACTTGGCCTGAGCCAGTACCACCATAGAGTAAATCAACTGACGAATGGGAAAAGCAAGAGAACTTGGATGATTTATTTAAAGGCAAGGTTTCATCTTTGTTGAAAAGTAAAGAAGCACCTTCACCTTCAATTTTTTCACATAATTCTTTCTCATGTTTAACTAAATCTTCTTCGCTTTGATATTCTGTCCAATAATAAATTTTTGCATCTGGATCAGGAATAATCTTTTGATTTGTGGCGTTTAAAACCAAATTGAGTTGTGGTTCATATTGTTTAGCAATTACGGAACCCACACCAAAACCAACAGTTAATAACGCAAAAACACTAGCGCCGATTATTTTTCCTACTAATTTCATAAGCATTCCTCCGAATGACATTATTATTTATAAATAATATTGATTACCCAATATTTGCAGCATAACTTTACATTTCAACAACATAAAAAGAAAAGGCTACATATTTCTAACATGTAACCTTCTTATAAAATTACGCTTTTTTTAATTTTCTTCTTTTACGTCTAACGAGCAATATTATTAATATTGGTAAACCTATAATTAGAAATAGCAATAAGACCAACATCGCTATTAGACCGATAGCCATCCAAGTAGCCCTAATATTAGGCTTTGGTTCAGATCGATCAATAGAATCGTGTGCCCTAGCTGAGCCATCAAGACACCATTCATCATTGCCCATCTTCTTAAGCGAAGAAAGACATTCTTTGCTCAAGTTTAAAGCGGGTCGCATGCGGATAGGCCCAGTCCCAAAAACATCGTTTTGGTTTTCATAAAAATCCATCAACCATCCCATATAGAAAACGATGCCAACATCGATAGGGAAAGAAGGAGAATGCGGTGATCTTAACCAATAACTAGCCGCTTCCCCCTTATAGCCAGCAACGCGCTTATCAGCGGTTTCTAAACCATATTTTTCACTACTTCCTTCTTCTGCGGATAAAAGAAAGACGTGATCGCCGTTAAGAATGTTTTCTTCCGGGTCAAAATTGACTTTTGGTTTTTTATTACCAAAACCAATAGCAGCATCTATTTCGAAAGCTTCATCTGATTTATAGGTAGGAAGGATATAACTTTTTTCGTCTTCGTCAAAGTGAGTTTTGTAAAAATCTTCACACCATTTTTTAGCGTCAGAACCCGTATATGTATTAACGGATGGTTCTTTTTCATTGCGGAAATAAACGCCACTACCATCAGCATTACCAATGAGGTGTTCGCACAAAAGAAACATTCCTTCTTCACCAGTGTTTGTTTTTTCATTATCAAGAATCCGCCAGGCACCATCAAAAGCCATGGCTTCATCTTTTTGACCAAGATATATTAAGTCACCATTTTGTGGTGAACTACTATCACTAGCGGTTCCACTAGCAATTGCCATAGAAAGAAGAATTGGTAAAAGAAAAAAGATATTTTTCATAGTTTACATTAAGGAAAAACAATGCCCATAAGAATTGTTTTTTCCTTCTCACCTCGATGAATCGAGGCTAATAATCTCAGGGCATTGTTTTGTTTAGTTTAATTACTAATTAATTAGGCTTGCATGAATTTGCCAATAATGGTTTGATCAGCAGAGAAAGTAACGTCTGCATCGACTTGGCCACCGCCCCATGTGATATGAGTGGAAACGACAAATTTGCCATCGGCGACTGAAGATTCGTAAGCATCACCGCTTTCTGGAGTTAAGGTCACTTTATAGTTAGCGAAGCTCCATGTACCTTTTTGGACATCGAATGAACCATAGGAACCAAACGCCATGCTGATTGCGTATGTTTTATCCTTATTGAATGTTAAGGTAGCATTGTGTTCTTCATCTTTTAATTGGACGAGAGCTGTTTCTGGAAGTTCTTCTCCACCTTGTCCGCCTTGACCACCTTGTTCAGTGACTGGGAGTTTAGCAAAGTCAGCGATTGGGAATTCGAAGACTAATTCGATGGATTGATAACCGGCTAAATCGTAATTATAAGTGAATGTACCACCGGTTTGTGAAAGTGTAACTGGAATTTCAGTTTCACCAAATTTGAGTGTTAAGGAAGTAGCGGTTTTAACATATGTACCACTAGCAACGTTATTGGTGCCGACATAGATTAAGACTTTGCCATCTTCTTGGAAGTAAGCCACACCACCATTAGCTTTGGATTCGACTTTAAGAATGTTTGTTGGTTCAACAAATTCTTTCTTATAAGCTTGGATGAATGCGTTGGCATCAGCGTATTTTTGACCTTTTTGACCAGTCATTTCAACGGTTCTTGTGAAAGATTGACCTTTGATGATGGAGAGGGTTAATTCGACGGAATAAACGCCTTCAGATTCGTAAGCATAATATGTGCTTGCGCCTTCTTCACTGCCATCTTCGTTAACGAACGCTAATTTGATTTGTAAGCAGTCAACGCCTTCTTTTTGGACGGCTTTCCATGTTCCAGACATCCAAGAAGCGGAGTAGGAGCTATTTGTTGCTGCATCGCTAGCATCATAAGTGGCAAATGCATATTTGTCTAAAGAAGTTTTGCCATCGACACTTAAATTTAAAAAATAAGCAGCGTCTGTGAATGATGCAAAACCACCACCTTCTTCTAATTTACCTTCGAATTGGTAGGAATCGGTATTTTGTGCATCACCTGATGATTTGCCACCTTGATCGGCGGACTTGGATTCGTTTGTGCCTCCACATGCTGTGAGCATTAAGCCAGCGAAGACACATAAAGTTGTGAATAATTTTTTCATAAATCCTCCATGTGAACAACACACTAAATGTTACTAAAAATTTACAAATTTCCTTCCGTGTGTTTTCGTAACGTATATTAAGAGGTTACGCGTACTTATCAAAACCAAGCAGCGTAACCTTTTCTATTTAATGCGCAAATTTAGCTTTGCTTGTTGTGCTTTAAGAAAACACTTACTAAAGCGGCTAAAAATACGACGCCAATAAGAATGATGAATAGGACGGCGAATGTTTGGTTACCACCAAAGAATGCGACACCTGTTCCCATATCGGCAATTGGATAAGCCGCTTCCACACTATGTTTAGCTAAGGCAACACTAATGAAGATTGGGCCAGCCATTGAGATGTATTCGATTCTAAGGAGTTCGCCAACTAAGACGACTATTCCACCAAAGAGCACGAATAATAATGTGATGATAGAAAAGACACGATCCATCTTTTCTGTAGCGATTGATAAATAGCAAACTAAGTAGACAGCGCCGACTACGACCGCTAAACAAGCGCTAACTAAGGCAATATAAAAGCCTAATGATCTGTCTTTAAAGAAACCTTTAAATAGTTTCATGATTATTCTGCTCCTTTCTTCTTCTTAAGAGATAAGAAGACGAATAAACCGATAAAGCCAACACCGATGACACCTAAAGAAATATCAACGGCCACTGTTGCTGGTTTCCACCATGGGACAAAGTCTTTAACGACTATGTCAACGCTTAAACCATTGATGTGATTACTTCTGCTCATGGCATACAAGTAATAATGAGCGGTTTCACGTAATTTTTGCCAGATGTGACCATCTTTATTTTTAGAGATTAAGGAACTGGCTTCACTAACTCTACCAGCATCGTTATTGAATTGGTTTGTGCCAGCGTGTAAGCAATCGGCTGTTCCCATATAGGAAGCAGCGTCTTTGCTAGAGTCAGTCATATTAATGCCTTTAAAGCCCCATTCGTTTCTAAGGACTAGAGTCATTGTTTGATAATCAGCAGCTGTTGGGATGCAACCGATTCTGTTATAGGCTGTCATTGTGCCTAAAGAGCCATTAGTAAGAGCGCCTTCAAAGCCTTTCATTGGGCCTTGACGATAAGCTTGTTCTTCTAAGAATGTTGCCACACCATGACGGTTTGTTTCTTGATCGTTACCACAGAAGTGTTTAATCATACCGGCGATACCTTTATCGACCATGCCAGCTTCTTGGGCTTGACCACATAAATAGGACATTGTCGCATCTTCTGAATAGTATTCAAAGTTTCTACCAGAATATGGAGTTCTATGAATGTTAGCGCCAGGACCATAGATGTGTTTGAAACCTAAGTGGAGCGATTCTTCACCAAAGAATTTACCTCTGTTATATAAGGATTCTTTTGAGAAGGTGGAAGCACCAACGATTTCATTGACATAAAGAACATTACTAATTTGGTGACCATCTGGTCCATCACCACCAGAATAAGCTGGGAATGAAATGGATTTGATAGCATCCATTGCCATCTTGTCACCAGTGATTTGAGCTAATTCACCAACGGATAATTGATCGATGAAGTCTTCCCATTTTGGATCATCGAATTCAACATCTTTCATTTCAATGAACTTAATGCCATTATCTTGTTTTTGCTTGAACGATTTAATATCAGGAGCATCGCTTGGTTTTTCATATAAGAAGTTTTCCATCAAGCGTTTGATTTCTGCAGTGGCTTCTAAATCAGTGTATGATTTTGGGAAAGTATTCCAATCGCTTCTTGTTAAATAGGTGACGACATCTTCTTCATAGAAATAGTTGATATCGCGATCTTCAAATAAATTAGAGACAACCACACCAGTATATGGAGAAGTTGCATATGTTTTATTATCTAACTCCGCTAAATTGACGACTTGGACTTTATTGGTGTCACCAGTCACTGCTTCACCATTAGCGTCATATAAGCCAGAGACGCCTCTTTTGGCTAATACATTATTTAAAGCATCATGAGCACCATTACCTAATGCGAAGTAGTAATCGCCAGCATCAAATGTGTAGCAACCTTTTTTAGAAACATCTTCACCATTTGTGGCATTAGCGTCATAAGTGGCGAACATATAGTCGGAGAAATTTAATGTGACGACTTCAGATTCGCCTTTACTTAATTCTTTTGTTTTTTCAAAATCGACGAGTTGAATGGCGCTCTTTTCAGCTTGACCAGCTTCGTAAGGAAGTTGGACATAAAGTTGAACGACATCTTCACTCTTGCCGGAATAATTATCATTACCATTATTTGTAACTTTGACTTTAGCGGTTACTTCATGGGTTTCTTTATTCCATTCAAATGATTCGATTTGTTGAGTAAAGTTGGCATAGGACATACCATCGCCAAATGAATAAGTCACTTCATCAGCGTAGTTCCATTTGCCGCCTTGTGAATTATAAATACCTTTAGCGTTATCAGCGTTATATTGATTTAAAATACAATCGTTATAACGGGTTTCATAATATTTATAACCGACATAAATGCCTTCGGCATAGATTAAGTATTCTCTCTTGTATAAGCCAGTTAAATTACTGAACTTGAAATCACCAGCATTTTGCATAGCCGCACTGCTTAAAGAGTTAGAAGCATAGGTGTCCACTAAACGGCCAGATGGATCAGCTTTGCCAAATAAGACATCACTCACACCATACATGCCATAGCTTCCAGGATAACCAATCCATAAAACGGCATCGATGTTATAGTTATCTAATTCTTCAAGTTCCATAGGATAGCCGCTATTGATAATAACGATACGCTTGGAAAAATCAGAATTCTTAACGAGATTTAAGACATCTTTTTCTTCATCGTGAAGGGCTAATTCTCTAATTTCAGGACCTTTTTCCCAAAGGCCTTGTAAACCATGGTTCAAATCGCCTTCTTCACCGCCAAATCTCTTTAAGACAACGATGGCGGCATCGTTATAAGAAGCAAAGCTTGTGCTCACACCATTATAGGTAGTGACGCTTACTTCACCGATATTGCCAAATTTATCGTGACTGATATTAACGTCTTTAACGGCGTTACTAACAGCTTCATTATAGGAATAGCCACCTTCTTTAATGGCATCCACTAAACTGACTTGTTGAGCGGAAACTGGGCCACCGCTGCCACCATGATAAACAGGATTTGTGCTGGCCTTGCCTAATAATGTTACTTTATCGGTAGATTTTAATGGTAAAGCGTTATTTTTGTTTTTTAGAAGAACGGTGCCTTCTACTTGGGCTTTAATGTTGTAATCTTTTAAAGCGGCATACATTTCATCTTTACTTTCGTAGTCGCTTTTAAAATATTGTGTTGATTCATCGCCTTTTTGGGTTGGCGCGACAATGTGCAAGGCGAGGTTGACATCCCCCTCTCTGGTAAACGCTAATTTTGTGCCAAAACTAGCAATTATAGAAAGAGAGATTATGGTTACGCCTAAGCCACCAAATAATCTCTTTTTATCCATATTTTATTATTTGCTTGCGAATTGTAATTCTACGAAATCAAAACTATAAGTTTTAACGTTGACTGTGATTTCAATAGGAGCGGCAAATTGCTTGCTTTCTAAATATTGTTGAGCAGTCCATGGATCAGCATCTTCATCTGGAATTGGTGTACCAGTTGTGGTGTCATAACCCTTTGGAGGAATGACTTTTTTACCCATTTCTTCGGTCCAGTTATCAGTATCTAACCAATAGGATTGATCGTAAGAAGAAATGTATCTATTAACGTTCTTTAATCGGACATCTAATAAATCTTCATCAATATCGTTAACAGCGGATTCACATTCCCCATAGAACTTATAAAGATAATTGGCTCTTTCATTACCAGAGAAATCTTGTGTGTTTTCATCAAGAACAACAGCAGAGAATTGGCTGGAAGAAACGATTAAGCAATATGTGTTATCTTCGAATAATGTTAATTCTTCTTGGGTGAATGTTGTCAAATAGTAATTGTATTGTGGACGCATATTGCTATATGACATTTTGGCTGGGGAAAGATAAATACCTTTAATTTTGGCTTCTTTAGCAGCGCCACCACAAGCCGATAAGGAAATGGCACAAAGGGCAAGTGTAGCAAAAGCAAAGCCTTTTACATTTGTTTTCATAAAAAATCTCCTTTTTAAGTTGCCTCCATTTTTTAGAAAAAAGACCATTTTTACAATTTAAGTAGCGCAAACTTACTTTCTTTTAGCGCTAATTAGTAAAAACGGTCTTATAAATCTTTAATCTAAATTAATTATTAATTAATAGTTAAGGTATATGTTTTGGCTTCATTGATGGTCACAATTTTAGCGTTTTCACCATCTTTGATTTCAAAGTTACCACCACTAACGGAAACATTATTTCCTAAGCTTGAAGGAACAGTAATTTCACCTTTAGCGACAATATTTGTGATAGTTAATGTTTTAACACCACTATTATTCTTTAATTCAATATCAATATTGCCTTTAACTGTAAAGTTAGAACATTTGAACGAATCTAATAAATTTGTCAAAGTCAAAGCATATTCTTCAAATCCCGCTTTAGTTGGTTTTAAGCCAACAATATAGCGATTGATGATATAGATTGGACCGCTAGTCCAAGCGTGATTGAATGTACCATCAGTGAGATCAAATTTTTCATAGAGGGTGTCCCTACTATCTTTGATCATATTGTCATATCTAAGAAGCATTCTTTCTTTAGCTAAATCGATTCTACCCATATAGCAAAGAGCTTCTAAAACGTATTTTTCGCAGAATGGACTGGCTTCACGAGTTTTAGTCAAAACGTTAATGATTGTTTCATAGTCAGAAGATTCGGCTAAACCTGAAAGAGCCAATAATGCGTTAGCGCGGTCATCAATATATTTAGAAGATGATGATTTGAAACCTTCGTTAGTGAAATATGCGTCGTGATATTTGGCTTTCATAGAAGCCATTCTTTCATTAATGAAAGAGATATCAAGGTTAAGCTTAAGATCTTCCACTAATTGTTTAGTTAATCTTAAGGCATAATAATAGAATCCAACTTGCAATAAATCAGTATCAATACAAGAGCCCCAGTCGTTCCAAGTCCAACTACCAGCACGATAAACTGGGAGGCCATCTTTCATATTGTATAATTTAAGATATTCAATTGCCGCTTTAGCGTAAGAAGTCATCGTTTCCTTATCACCAGAATGTTCATAATAATGATAAGCACTGGTTAAGAAAGCTAATGATTGGTTTGGTATTTCTTGTGGTTTGACACTAGGTGCACGGCTTGGGATAGCATTATCGTTTTTAACCCACCCAACACACGCTAAGATTGATTTTTTAATCATGTCTAAACCGCCTTGATCGTAGCAATATAATGTGGCATCAACTTGGTTAGAAGCATCGCCCATATATGGTCCTCTTTCACGATCAGGACAATCCATGAATGAATCACGCATGCACACTCTTACTGTGTTTTGCGCTTTCTTCCAAAGTGTATCAATGTTAGCATCGGAAGAAGTAAATGGAGTCATAAGTTCGCCATTGAACTCGCTCATGCGATAAGCAAGTTTATTGAATTTGACACCCTTAGGAGCTTCGATAAATAATGTATATCCACTTCTCCAAGGATAGTTTTCATAATATTGGTTACCTTCTTTTGTGACATAAGTGTCTTTAAAAGATTGTAAGCCATCATTAAATTGATAAGAATCAGTATAGAAAGTTAGTTTTTGACCAGCGCTTGCATCAACATCAATAACCCAAGAGAATTGGATGTCAGTTGGAAGTTTTAAAGCAAGAGTTGTATCTTCCGTCAAAGCTTTACCAACGTATTCATTAGCATTGCTAAAATCTGCGACTTCGTGGAACTTAATTGGTTTTGTTGGCGCTAAATATAAATCACCAAATGGCAAATATCCTGCTTTGGCAACAGCTTTAGCGCTTTCCCATGAAGAATCATCATAATTGCTTTTTGTATAATCGCCAATTTCCGCTCTAGCGTCATAGAAGACATTTCTTTCAGCAAGCATAGATGATTGAGTATAAGAAACATAATCTTTTCCGCCATTTATTTTATTGCGATAAGCTTCAATTCTTTTAGCTTTAAAAGAACTATCTGATTTAACTAAAGTATCGCCAGCTTGCATTTCAAATAATAGGCCCGCTTTAGAAGAGACAATACCTTCTTCATCTTCTAGTGTCGGATTAATGGAACCATCTCCACTTCTACCATTAAACGCCACTAAGATGGCAATAACGTTTTCACCTTGTTTTAAATTCTTAATCTCTACTTCATCAAAATATGAATCGTATGGTGTTGGTCCACGTTTTAAAGAGCCATCGATTGTCACTAGTTCATCATTAACCCACATAAAATATTTAGATTCCGCAGAGATGTGAGCTTTAACAGAACCAACAGTTTCTTTTAAATTAAAAGTCTTTCTAAACGCTACATAGCTATCTTCAAAGCAACTTGTGGCCCAAATCCAATGGCCTTTCCAGTCATCTTTTTTATAACTATCTAATTCTGAAACATATTTCAAACTGCTTCGATCAGCCTTTTGTGTTTCAGGGATATCTTCTTTTACTTCATTACTTGAATCGCTGTTCTTGTTGTTACAAGCCGCTAAGCAAAATGAAATAACGCATGATGATAAAACAAGCAAATTCCTTTTTCTCATATATCAATCTCCTTACGATGACATTTTGCTTATACAAAATTAAAACACAACGATAGGCGCGTATTTTTCTTTTTTTATATCGTAAATTTAGATTTGTGTGTTTAAAGTCAAGAATCACTACTATGTGTTCTAGTATGATCCATTTTCCTTAATACTTTATAGCAACAAAAAAAGGAACCTTTAAAGGTTCCCTTGTTCTTTATTATTTAGCAATTGGATATGCTTCTTTAAGTCTATTGGCTTCTTCTTCAGTAATTCTGAGGATTGTGCCATGACGTTTTGTTTGAGAGTCCCAACTGAATTCTGTATTCTTAGCAAGTTGTCTCCAAGAACCATTAGCATTATTGATATCTTCAACATCGGTTGTGGCCCATGGAATGTAACCAATACTTGTATTGGCATAGAAGTCCGCCATTAAGCCGATTTCAGGAACGTTTGGATCCTTTCTATCTGCTTGGTTAAGGTAGAACCATTCTGGACCTTCTAAGCACTTATTGTTAGCATCTCTACCTTCGGCTTTGAAACCAACATCGGCTAAGTTTTGGACAAATTCCCATTGAACTGCTTCTTCATAAAGGCCATCTGGTCTTTCTTGTTCTTGAGGAAGAAGTGATTTTGTTCTTTGGATTCTAATTCCACCATGGTTTTCGTTATTACCACCATCTTTACAGGCACTGTAATAATATTCACCAATCTTCATGACAGAACCATCAATAACTTTACGATAATCATTATTAATAGCGTCGGCATCAGTTTCTTCTCTATTTGTATATCCATCAGGATATTTGATATTGGAGATGAATTTCTTAGTTTCTGTGAAGTGATGGAAGTCTCTTGTAGTTGTGTAATAGACACAGTCTCTTTCTAAGATTTTAGCGTTAACACCTTTGCTCACATCATCAATGACTGTAGAAGAGAAGAAAATGTAATATGAACCAGTTTCTTCACAATAGATCATTTCAGGAGCCCAAGCCATACCAGCATTAGGAGCAGCGACTTCAATTAATCTTTCTTCGGTCAAATTGACTAAGTCATGAGATTCCCAAAGGATGATGGAGTGACTACCTGTTTTAGTGGCTTGGTTAGCGTTATTGTTCCAACCACCTCTAGTATAGACTGATAAGTCTGTAGCGATTAAATAGAAGGTATCACCTTCAGGTGAACGGCAAATATATGGGTCTCTAACACCTCTTTCACCAATCTTACTGGATAAGACTGGTTTTAAGTTGTTCATTGTGGAGCCGTTCATATCTTTGAACTTTAAGCCTTCACCAACATCAGCGAGAGCGAAGAACATTTGTTCACCAGTGGCAATCTTTTGATCACCTTCGGTTTTGCCGTGCCCTTCACCAACGAAGTGACCAAATAAATAAGCTTGATAATCTTCATCAGCGATTTCAGGAGCAGCGGCTTTAACATTGACTTCTTGTTCATATTGAGTCTTTGTGCCGTTTTTATCAATAACAGCAGTTAATTTAACTGTTGTGTCTTGACCTTGTCTATGGACAATGCCTGGCGCCATATCGCCATTCCATTTAGCATCAATGACTTTTTGATTGCTACTTTTCCAAGTCACAGTAGCGCCTTCGATTTCAGTTGGAAGGTAAATGTTACCATAAACGCCATCTTCACGATTGACGACTTCTAACTGATTAATAATTGCTTCGTCTGTTTCTTCAGCATACTTAGCGTTACCGCATGAAGTTAAAGAAAGTAAAGCGGTGGCTGAAAGCGCAAAAAAGAGTTTAATTTTTGTTTTCATATCTTTTCCTTTCGGTTTTGTTCACTTATATTATGCCACTATTTTTAATGTATTAAAATATGAAAAAAGACCACTTTTTATGTGGTCTTTATCTTTAAGAATTTATTATTTTACTCCACACCAATTAAGAAGGAATAAACTGGTTGATCACCTTTTCTAATATCTAAGTCTAGGTCAGAGAATTTTTCAGCGATTAATTCAGAGACTTGGTTCATTTCTTCATCGTTAACATCTTGACCAACGAGGATTGTGATGATGCTTGAATCTTCATCAATCATCTTTTCAAGTAAGGTCATTAATGTTTCTAACTTATTTGGGTTATCAACAACAATGTCTTTTTCGAAGATACCAATGAAATCGTCTTTTTTGACCTTTACACCACCGATTTCGGTGTCTCTAATAGCAAATGTGACTTCGCCAGATTTGACATTCTTTAAGGCTGCTTTCATGGAACGGAAGTTTTCTTCTGGATCAGCTTCTGGATTGAACATAATCGCAGAACTAATTCCTTGAGGAATTGTCTTACTTGGAATGACGTAGACATTTGTATCAGCATCTTCCACCATATCGCAAGCTTGAGAAGCCGCCATGACGATATTGGAGTTATTTGGGAAGATGAAGACGTTATGAGCGTTAGCTTTCTTAATAGCGCTAACGAAATCTTCACTACTTGGGTTCATGGTTTGACCGCCTTTAACAACGACGGAAACGCCAATTTCTTTTAAGAAATCTTCAATGCCTTGACCAGCAGAAACACTAATCATTGCATATTCGGTTTTTTCTTTGGTTTCTTCTTCCTCTTCGAAGTCTAATTCTTCAGCGGATTCACCAACTTTAAGATTGACTAATTTGAGCTTTAAGAATTCACCAAATTGTTGAGCGTAATTTAAGATATCGCCTGGGTTAAGAACACGGATGTGAACTTTAACACAATCATCTTTAACATTGACCACTAAGTCATCACCGTTTGTGGATAATAAGTTAGAGAATCTATTTTCGTTGAAGGCTTTCTTTTCCTTTATTAATTTCAAGACGAATTCTAATAAATATCCTTCTTCTTCGCTTTCATCAGCAGAGTTTTGCGCTTCTGTAGCGGTAGCTTGGCTTCTTTCAACGAAGTCACCACCAGCGGCAATTCTCATACCTTCTAAAATTCTGATAAGACCTGTGCCACCAGAGTCAACGACGCCAGCTTCTTTTAAGACTGGTAAGAGTTCTGGAGTTCTCTTTAAGGATTCTCTTGCTTCTTGGAGCATGAGGTCTAAGCACTTTTCAATGCTCATGTTATCTTTGACGTTATCCGCAAGGAATTGGCTTGATTCACGAATAACTGTAAGAATTGTACCTTCAACTGGATTAACAACTGCTTTATAAGCAACTTCAACACCTTTTTGGAAAGCAGCGGAGAACGCTAAAGCGTTAACTTCTTCTAAACCATCTAAACCTTTAGAAAAGCCGCGGAAGATTTGGCTAGTAATAACACCGGAGTTACCTCTAGCGCCCATTAATAAGCCACGAGAGAAAACTTTAGATATTTCATAAGCGGATTCATCGCTTCTATTTTGGATTTCTTTACTACCAGAAGTTAATGTTAAGTTCATGTTCATACCAGTATCACCATCTGGGACTGGGAAAACGTTTAAAGCATCCACTTCTGGATAATGGTTATATAAATTATTACTTCCTGAAATAAGAAGCTGTTTTAAAGTCTGTCCGTTTAATGTTCTCATATGTATTAGTGAGAGGATAGTTGCTCACCAAAGACGTTTACACCTGTGCAGGATTTATTAAATTTTTTATTGAGTTGGTACATAATTGTTTTTTGGCATTCAACGAGAGCTTCGGTAATTTTAACTTCGTTAGAAAGCACTAAATAAACGTCAACGGTAAAGGTGCGGTTTGCGTATTTTCTCACGTAAATCGCTTGATCCTCGATAATTCCTTTCTTAATGCGTTTATCAGCGCGAAGTGTATCCTCGCGTCGAGAGATATCAACGACACCATAGCATGCAAGTGCAGCGACCCTGGTCGCGTCTTTGATATCCTGTGTGTGATAATAAACTTGAGTGTTCGAATTCTTTTCCATAAAGCAGTGTTATTTTACATAGTAAACGTAGTTATGTCAAACAATGAAGAAGAAAAATACTAACATTGTCGAGAAAAAGTAAACATTATCGTCTTAATAAAGAGAGTAAAGGAAGGAAGTCTTGATAAACATCACCATAGGAAACAATGATGTGATTGCCAAAGCTAGCCTTAAGAATTTCAAGGAGTCCTTCTTCCCCTAACGCAACCGATATTTGCGTTCTACAGTATCCTTCTAGAGAAAGATTTTCTTTTAAATTCGCGGGGATACATAGGGTATTTTCTAAGCTGTAATCAGGTGCGATTTTACATAAGGTGATACGGCCTTCTGGTAATTCACCTTTCACACCAATTCCTAACCCACTTTCAAAATGAGTCATTAACTTATATGAAGTGACCATATTAAGTGGAACGGTGCAATGTGCGAGCATGATGGAATTATCTTCATAATTGAATTTTGATGGATTTGCCATGAAAGAACTGCGATTTGTTAATGAATTAACAATATGCATAGTAACTAAGCTAGGCACATCACCTTCACAACCAGATGTAATGCCTTCTTCATTAAGCATCGCTAAGGCAAGGCATGCTGTTTGTTTATATTTTTTAACAAGATCAAAACAACGGATTGTTAACCCATTTAATTGATACTTCGCTATTAACTTTTTAAGGGCATTATAGATCACAAGAGAGAACTGTAAGTCATCACGAGATTCCGCTTTTTTGATGAACTCTTTAGCGTGAGGAACAGCATTAATATCAAGCATTTCTTTTTCTTCTTGTTCGATTAATTCTTCAAGTTCTTTCATCTTAATCTTCACAATATTTTGCTTAAAGTTTTGATAAATCATCTTAGGTTCCACTGGGGAGGCAATTAGCCAACTACTAGGATTTCCAATTAAGCCTAAGCGATTATCTTTAACATTGTTATAAGCATTAATGATTGTGGCGATATGCTTAATCATATTAGCAATGTGATTTTCGTCACCCACTAATAAGAAGCAGAGTTTATTGTGGTTTTCTAAATATGTTTTAATCTCTAAAGAAGCTGGTAAAGAATTGTTTCTTGATGTTGATAAAATGACTAATGGTTCTGGTAAGTCTTTTAGGCGTTTTAAGAAGAGATTTTCTGTGCCGCCTGAACCGATAAGGATGATGTTAAAAATCGGCTCCTTAGCGTTCTCTAGCACGATTAAATCGTCATTCATCAAATAATTGTTGATTTCATCAACAAACAAAAGGTCTTCTTTTTGGATCTTATCTTCCTTTTTAGAAAGGAAACTATATAAAGGTATTAAATTAATGTTCATATGATTATTGTAGCATAAATAAAAAGCCTTGCGGCTTTCTATTATTGAATATTATAAATATTAATATTATTCTTCGGATTTTGGTTCTTCCGCTGGAGCTTCTTCTTGAGGAGCAGGTTCTTCTGGCTTTTCTTCTTCCTTTTGTTCGATAGCTTTTGGCTCTTCCTTAGCAGGAGTATCACCATTATCTAATGATCCAAAAAGATAGATAGCGAATAATGCGTAGACTGCGACATACATGAATGGGATTTGGCCTAAATTAATCGCAAAACCTTGGAAGTCGAATAAGATGTTTGTTAATAAAGATAAGGTGAATAATCCAGCGAATAAATACGTAAGATTCTTTAATCCACTCTTATTAGCGAATTTAGCGATTGGATAGAAAACTAATAACGCTAAAGAAGCAAGCATACCGAATATAGCAACGATCCAGGCTGTTGGTCCAACTCTGGTGCCATCTGCCACAGCTTCAGCGACATCGACAATACTAAAGATATTACCGATGAAGATGAAGAATACAAATAAGCAAACGGAAATAACATCAAATACTTTCTTATTTAACTTATTGCCAATAAAGATACCTAAAATGCCAATAGCAATGTAATAAAGTGAAATTACAGTGGCAATGATACCTGCAGCCAACACTGTGCCGGCTCCCGCTAAATAGTTAACGAATAATAAGAATAAGAGCGCTCCGAAGAATATTAAGATATTGGCTCTTAAAATATCTGCAACTTTTTTCATAAAAAAATCTCCTAATAGTCATTTTAAGTCTATCAAGAGATATTGATTAAATCAATGTTATGTAAATAACTAGATAAAATAAAAAAGCCCGGCGGCTCGCTATTTTGTCCTTGCGGATATCTTCGCCACTACGGTGCTTAACTTCTGTGTTCGAGATGGGAACAGGTGTGTCCACCGCGCCATCGCCACCAGACTTTTTTATAAGAGAAATTATTCTCTCAAAACTGAATATTACCACATGTTAGCTTTCTTGTTAATAATAAAACTTAAATTTTACTTTTGGGATTCGATTAAAAATCTTAAGAAATTAAGTCCTCGACCTATTAGTATTAGTCAGCTGAACATATCACTATGCTTACACTTCTAACCTATCAACCCTGTAACTTTCAGGGGGTCTTACTTCTTTCGAA
>JAGAYY010000017.1 GCA_017940265.1 Bacilli bacterium
CTGTACCAATTGCCCAAACAATTTCTTATATGGAACAAGAATTTGAGAAACAAAATTTACCAAAGTTCTATTGGTTAGACGCTGTTATCTCAGTCACTGATGCCTTAAGACTTAGAGATGAATTTGGATGTGGTGAAACATTAAAAGAAGCGACACGTGGTGAAGAAAACTTAGAAAACCTCGTTATTCAACAAATTGAATTCTGTGATGTCGTTATTCTTAATAAAGCTTCATTAATTAGTAAGGAAGAATTAAGAAGAGTTAAACTTGCTGTTAAAGCATTACAACCAGAAGCCAAGATTATTGAATCTGATTTCTGTGATGTTGATATTAATGAAATAATTGATACAAACCTCTTCGATTTTGATAAAGCCAGTGGCTCCGCTGCTTGGATTAGAGAATTTGAAGATTGGGATACTGATGTTGAGCATCATGACGAAGATGACGATGATGATGAAGACGAACATGAACATCATCACCACGATCATGATGAAGATGATGAGCACGATGAGCATGAACATGAAGAACATGAACATCACCATCATCACCATCACCACCATGGTGTAGAAAACGAAGAAGAAGGTACCGCTCTTGAATACGATATCAATACATTCGTTTATTATCGTAGAAGACCATTTGATCAAGAAAAGTTTGAACACTGGGTCAAAGAAGAAAGCGGTAAACACCATATCATTAGAGCAAAGGGCGTCTGCTACTTCGCTAATGAAAAAGAAAACATTTATGTCTATGAATCAGCGGGTTCTCAAACAACCTTAACTTATTCAAGAAAATGGTTCTCTGCGACATTAACAAAAGCACAATTAACTTATTTAAGACATAACGATGAGAACTTCGCCCATGACTGGGATGATGAATATCAAGATCGATTAATCAAACTCGTGTTTATCGGTCAAAACCTTAACGAGAAAGCTATTAGAAAAGAATTGGATCAACTATAGAATGAAAACAAACGTACTTACAAAATACTTTGACATTAAAATGATTTGTGTCAATGGCATGATTGCAGCGTTATACGCTGTTATCACCATTGCCTGTGGTCCTTTATCATATGAATTCTCACAGTTCAGAATTAGTGAACTTCTTAACTTATTAGTGTTCTTTAATCCTAGTTACACTATTGGTTTAACTTTAGGTTGCTTACTTGCTAACTTAGCTTCCACCGTTGGACCACTCGATATCATCTTTGGTACATTAACCACTTTAGTGTCTTGTTTAGTTATGATTGTTTATTCAAGATTCATTAAAAATTTATTCTTTGCAGGCTTTATTCCATGCCTTGCTAACGCGATTGTTATTCCTTTAGTTATTTATTATTCATGCATTGGTACACCTGATGCGATGGAATTAAATCCTGTGACATACTTCACTATGTTTGGTGGTGTCTTCTTAGGTGAATTCGTCTGCATTATGTGTGTTGGTTATCCATTAATTCTTCTTTTAACTAAAAAGAATCCATCATTCTATAGAGTGATATTAGCCACGAGAAACACTGATTATAAGTGGTAAACAAAAACATAAATCTATAACAAAATCTAGCCGTGATGGCTAGATTTTTATTATTTTGCTATACATTTTAATCTCACTAGTATATTATTTTCCCAAATGAAATTAAGCAAGATTGTTCCTACATTATTTGCGCTTATCATCGCTTCTTGCACTCCTGCGACTAGTTCATCTAGTTTAAGTGTTAGTTCATCAAGTGATTCTTTAAGCAGCGTTCAATCTAGTGAAAGTAGTTCTAGTGAGACTAGTAGCGATACCTCATCAAATGTGAGCACCACTAGTAGTTCTAGTTCAAGTAGTTCAAGCTCTAGTAGTTCATCATCTAGAAGTTCGTCTTCAAGCTCTTCTAGTTCCTCGAGCAGTAGTTCATCAAGCAGTAGTTCTTCTAGTTCTTCGTCAAGCACTACAACTACTTCTTCCTCTAGTTTATCTAGTAGTCCATCAGGTGAGGAAACTGTTAATTTAGCGTTAATGTCTGCGCCTTTATATATTCCAGCAATTAGCCAAAACGATTGTGTTTCCTATAAAGTGTGGGATTTAGAATATGCGATTAAAGACGAAAACACTTTTATTCCTTATATGTCATTAGAAACCGCTTTATTAACAATCTATGACGATGTTGAAGTTATTAAAGAAGATAATAAGATTACATACACATGCCCATACGATATCGTCTTTACCGTTGATCATGAAAAGAACACTATTACTGCTCATAACTTTGATAATATTATTGCCTCTGATGGAGGTGAAAGAAACATCTTCAATATGACTGATGGTGAGGAAGTTAATACCCACATCAAAGAAAATTACATTACTTTACAAGGAACAGAGGATGTCGTCTTTGATTTAAATAAATATAACTTAGATATTTATAAATATAATGACGACTTCTATATACCATTTTCTATAGTTAACTCAATCACATTTAACATGTGCTTTTGGGCAAGTTGTAACTTTAATGGCACAGCATTTTATTTATTAAATTTCTCAAGAGGTGCGGTCGCACTTAACTATGTCGGCACATCTTTTGAAAAAGATTTCCATAATGGTGATTATCGTTTTAAAAACGCGAGAAGTAATTATGAGTTTAGAGAATATAACTATAATTCTTTAATGTTTCATTTAGACATTTCATATGGCTTTAGAGATTGTAGAATTTCTGATTTCAATGACTATCTAACGAAGAATCATCAAGATATCGTTAATAACTTAAAGAGTGATAATGAGAACTTCTACTGTCAAGCTATTGAAAGACTCATTAACTATGTGATTGGTGATGGCCATTCAACCGCGGGTAACAACGCAAGTGCGTGTGGCGCTTCAACATATACTAGAACAGGCATTATGAGTGAACGTTATCTCGCTTTAATAGATAACGAAGAAGATTTACTTGCTAGAAGACAAAAGGCTTTAGGTAGAAATGTCCCAAGCCTTAGATATTATCGTGATACAGCGATCATTACTTTTGATCAATTTTTGTACTATCCTTATGAAATGTCTGACGCAATTGCTGAACAATTAGTGAATTATGATAGCTTTGCTTTAGTCTATTCTTTAATGAAGCAAATTAATAATAAAGCTGGCATTAAGAATATTTATTTCGATTTAACATGTAATCCTGGAGGCGGGGTTATCGCGGCAATTGGTATCTTGGGTTATTTAACTGAAAACGTTGAATTAACTACTTACTGCCCTTTAACTAAAACCGCGGCTTCTCAATCATATAAAATCGACACTAATTTGGATGGCATATTCAACGAAGATGATTGCCTCGCTTATAAATATAAGTTCTTTGTTTTAACTTCAGCGATGTCCTTTAGCTGCGCGACATGGTTTCCACATTTAGCAAAAGAAAACGAGTGTGCCACTATAGTGGGTGAAAATACCGCAGGAGGTGCCTGTAATTCATATATTACCGCGACTCCAGATGGAAAGATCTTCCGTATTTCTGGTATTGCTCCTAGAGCGGGATTTAAAGATAACCCAAGTGCTCATCCAGATGATGGCGTCATTGTTGATGTCCCATTAGATAGAGACTATTTCTATAACGATGACGCACTAGCGGAAATTGCTCGTAATCATTAACAAAAAAATCCCCGTTTCCGGAGATTACATTTAAGTTTGGGGCGAGTGACCAGATTCGAACTGGCGAATGCCTGGTTCACAGCCAGGTGTGTTAGGCCTCTTCACCACACCCGCCAAATGCTTAAATATAATAATATTTTTATATGGTATTGTCAAAGTGTTTTGAAAGAAAAATACCCCACCTGTACAGTAGTTGCATAAATGGGGTATTTCTTTTGATTAGAATTCAATGACTTTGTCACTTGTAATAACTGTGATAAGGTCGACAATCCACCAAATCCAGCCAAGTAACACGGCGATAACAATCCAAACAGCCATCATTGCCCAGTTCTTTTCATTGACCTTCTTGATGATACGATAGACCATCCATGTTAAGTCAAGGTAGAAGATACAGAAGACAATTTTAAGGACTTTGGATAAGCCATCCATCCATTTTACGTAGCCCATAAATTCTTTCTCCTTTACATTATGTTTACTATTTGACGAGGAAGGCCTTGTAACCAAGGTAAGCCTCGTAAACATCAACTTTGGAAACGATTTCCATTGGTGCGTGCATGTTGAGCACTGGAATACCAGCGTCGATAACTCTCATATTGTAGTTACCTAAGATGTAGGCGATTGTGCCACCACCACCTTGGTCAACTTTACCAAGTTCAGCATTTTGCCAGTTAACTTTAGCTTCATCCATGGTGTTTCTAATGAAAGCATAGTATTCAGGCATAGAGTCATTACTACCACCTTTACCGCCTCTACCGGTATATTTATTGAAAACTAAGCCTTCACCTAAATAAGCAGCGTTCTTTGGATCGTTAACTGATGGATATAATGGGTCGAAGCCCGCACTAACGTCAGAAGATAACATTTCACTATTTTCCATTGCTAAGCGTGCCGCCCATAATGGGTGATCATTACCCGCTAAAGCGAGAAGCTTAGCAATAGCGTTTTCGAAGAATAAGGATTGAGCACCAGTGGCGCCGACAGAGCCGATTTCTTCTTTATCAACTAAAATACAGCAAGCAGTCTTATTGACTTTCTTAGTGTCTAATAAAGCCACTAAAGAGGTATAAGCACAACTTCTATCATCATGACCATAGCCAGCGATCATACTTCTATCTAGACCATAGTCTCTAGCAGGACCAGCTGGAACGATTTCGATTTCAGCAGATATGAAGTCCTCTTCATCAATGTCATATTTTTCTTTTAATAAACGTAAGACATTAGCCTTAACTGGTTCTTTTTCATCTTCATCTAATGGCATAGAACCTAATGTGATATCAAGGTTTTCACCTTCAATAGCTTTTGCTAATGTTTTAGCCATTTGGTCAGCAGATAAGTGAATTAATAAATCTGTGACACCAACGATTGGATCTTTTGGATCATCACCGATATTAATGTCGACGACTGAACCATCTTTCTTACAAACCACACCGATTAAGGCTAGTGGGATTGTTGTCCATTGATATTTTTTGATACCACCATAATAGTGAGTATCACCTAAGGCAAAGCCTTTGGATTCATAGAATGGGTGTTCTTTTAAGTCTAAACGTGGGGAGTCAATGTGGGCTCCTAAGATTCTTAAACCATTTTCAATTGGTTCTTTGCCGATAATGAATGCGGCAACATTTTTCTTTTTGTTAATGAAATAAACACGATCACCAGCTTTAACGGATTTAACTTCTTCGGCGTTCTTAAAGCCATTGGCTTTTAATAACTTTTCAGCTTCACGAACCGCTAATCTTTCGTTTTTAGCGACAGTAATAAAATCTTTATAGCCTTCAGCGAAGTCCATCACTGGTTTTTTGTCTTTATACTTTAACCAAGCATTTTTACGATACATAACTAATCTTCCTTTCTTAAATTTCGATACTGGTATCATTCTATAACATTTTTTTGAAATGTTAAGAAATACGCTTATTTATTTTTCTTTAGCACTTTGCTTAATCCCTTTTTCGCTGTTTCACGATATCCAGCGTGTAAGTCTTTTCCTGTTAAATACATCGTTAATAATGATTCATCAAATGTGACTTTTGCGGTTTCTATTGGCATGATATCAACAATAGAAGCGGCATTAATTGCCTTTAGGGCAAATATCGCACATCTTTCAATGCATGGGATTTGAACATAACCTTTAACTGGGTCACAAGTTAAGCCTAATGAATGCTCTAACGCCACTTCAGCGGATTGGGCAATCTTTTTATGTTCATAGTTAAGAGCGGCCGCAATCATCGCTGCACCCATCGCACACGCTACACCTATCTCTGCTTGACATCCTGCTTCCGCTCCTGAGATAGAGGCGTTGCTTTTGGCTAGTAAGCCAATAAGACCCGCCACTAAGAAGCCTTTACGAATATCTTCATAAGGAACTTTCTTCATTTCTAGATATTTAACTACGCCTGGTATAACACCCGCACTACCACAAGTTGGGGCCACCACTATGACACCACCAGCAGCGTTTTCTTCACTCGCGGCAAAGGAGGCAATAGCGACGTTAGTTTGGATATCATTTTCTTTATGTTCTTTAAGCATGTTTTCATACATGACTTTAGCTTTTCTTTTAACGTGTAATTCACCAGGAAGTTCACCTTCCGCAGTGATGCCACGTTGGACTGATTCCTTAATTGCTTGATAGATTTCATCAACATAAGAAAGGATGCTTTCACCTTCATGGAATAAAACATATTCCCATAAAGAATAACCATATTCTCGGCAATAATGCATGATTTCAGATAAGGTGTGATGTGGATATAAATCACTACCGTCTTGCTTCTTTTCTTTATTTATCGAAATAGCGCCACCACCGATGGAAGCAATAACATCTTTCTTTTTAACACCACTTTTTAAGACAGTTTCAAAGATCATCGTATTAGGATGTTTGGTCTTTTTTCTAGCATCAAAAACAATATGGTGATTAATACCTTTTAAATATTTATCAAGAATATAATCAGTTAAGTGACCTTTACCAGTAGAGGCTAAAGAACCACATAATGTGACTTTAATACTTTCAATATCTTTATATGTTTCAAGAATATATCTAACTGCATTAGTGGGTCCTATTGTATGTGAACTACTTGGACCATGACCAATATAAAAGACGTTTTTAATTGATTGCATATTAATTCCCTAGTTCATCGTTGATGATTTGAAGAGCTTCTTCAGTCACTTCATCTTCATCAAGATTAGACATATCTAAATAATTAGGGGTGAAGACAAAGTCTTGATCTCTTAATTCATTAATATAATCAGCAAATCTTTCTAAAGAATAATCTAGATTCATTGAACGATGAGCAATATGTCTATTTGGTAATCTATCTAAGAATCTTTGATAGAGTAATGGGATATCACCAGTAAGAATAAGTAACACGACATTGTAGTTATATTCATCCGCAATACCTTTTATTTCTAATAATTCTTCTGTACGGAAATTAGCTTCTAAGATTAAATCATTACCCACGAGAGCGCATTGCTTAAAGAAATAAATCATATCTTGCGTAGCAGTTATGGATAGTTGCCTATTTTCTTGACGCGTTTGATAACCGATATTATCGCACGCTATTTCTTTAAGAGTGTCTTTAATGATATAAGGAATACCTAAAGAATCACTTATGGCAGCGGCGAGAGTTGATTTACCAGCGGCTAAATCACCTGTAATGATAATTAATCTTTGCATAACAAAATAATAATAGCATTTTATAAGCAAAAAGAAAGGCGCTTATTAGCGCCATATCTTTATCGGTGTTTAGCGTGGAAACTAACGCCCATTGCATTAGGACCACAGTGGCTACCAGCGGTTGGATTCACCACTTCATATTCAATGTTAAGATCTTGACCGAAGTGATCTTTAAGCATCGCACCAAATTCTTCAGCAATTTCTAAAGCATCAGTATGAGCAATAATCACTCTATGACCTTTAATGTCATCTTCTAAATCAATAACGTATTGTAAGAGTTTTTGTAATGTTTGTTTACGTCCACGGCATTTGTCTTTAGTGGCCATCTTACCATCTTCACCAATGTAGATGATTGGTTTTAGACCAATGATGTTACCAAAGAAAGCGGCAAAGCCAGAGACACGACCACTTTTACCGAAGAACTTTAAGTCATCAGCGTAGAAATAGAAAGCTGTCTTATCAACTTCAGTAGAGGCCCATTTTTGAATATCTTCAATAGAAGCACCATTTTTATACATCTCACCAATGCTTAAGCAGATGTTATAACTACCTAAGGTGATACCTTTGGTATCGATGAGAGTAAGTTTTCTTTCTGGATACTTTTCACTTAATTCTTCCATCGCTAAACGAAGAGAATTAAATGTCGCTGACATGGCCGCAGAGAAATGGACATAAAGAATATCATTGCCCGCGGCAAATTCTGGTTCAAAGTAATTAATGTATTCAACAGGAGAAAGAGCGCTTGTGGTTGGAATAGTACCCGCTCTTAATTTGTTATAGAAAGTTTTGTAATCAAATTCCTTAAAATCAACATAAGGACGAATTTCTTGCCCATCAATTGTGTAAGGCATAGAAATGAGTTTGTATCCGTATCTAGCCGCTACTTCTGGCGTGATATCGGTATCAGTATCAGTGTATAAAGTGTACATATGTATAACCTCAACTCCATTATAACAATAATAATCAGTTGTGGTTATTTACAAATTGTTACAAGTGTAATTAAGAAAAAAGGTTCTCCGCCAAGAAAGGTGGACAGAAATTTGGCTGTCCACTTTTTAAGTTGAAGCCTACCCAGGTTTTCTCATTAAAAAAGTCCTCGTTATAATTGATGTGTTAGGAATCAAAATAAGGAGGACAATATGTATCTTAAC
>JAGAYY010000018.1 GCA_017940265.1 Bacilli bacterium
CAACTTAGAAGCAGTGTATGTTAAATGACCTAGGATAATCCCTAGTTTGTTATTAACTTTGATTTCAAATTGGTAAGTAAGTAACATTTTTATTCCTTTTCTTGGTTTTGAATATATCTTTTAATTGCTTCTTCAGAAATAGAACCTATTTTCGATATTAGGAATTAAAGCCTTTCTCCTATATTAGTAGACCAAACAATATGATAATTAATGTTAAAGACACACGTTCTATTGTGTCTTAATTTTTCCATAGGTTTTCCTACATATAGTATAGCAAAAATATGTAGATTATTCCACATAATATTTATATTATTTATCTTATTCGCATTTATCTATTTTTACCTTACATATAGTAAGTGGTAATGACTCTTTTAAACACTTTCATCTCGGCAGTTTAACAACCGAGGATTCTCGTTTGATTTCCTAAAAGAAATTTCTAAGTTGCAACAAAAAACCTCTCGTTTATGGAGAGGTCTTTGTTATTAACCAAGTTTTAATCTCTTTTGGAAGACTTTATAACCATTCTTACTAGCGAATGACTTTAAGCCATAACCTGGTAAGTTGAAGGCAAAGCACGCCAAGGAACGATGTCTAATCTTGTTATAGAGTTTCTTATCGAGTCCTTTAAGTTCGTCGAAGTATTCATGGAACACTTTCCAACGTTTCTTTTTATCTTCTTTAGTGCCAACAATGGTCATAATGGTAATGCCACATATTGTCATTAACCATTTGAACATATATTTCTTTAAGTGTTTTGGTTGTTTGACGATTTCATCATACTTATAGGCTGTGAACATGATCTTGAACACTCTCATTTGTTGTTCATATCTCTTACACATTGTGCCATAGTTAACGGATTGATCCGCTCTACCGATGAAGTAATGATATAAATCAATATCGTGATAGAAGATTTTCTTCATGAATGGTAATGGTTGATAGGCATAGATGTCATCAACATAGAAGGTATGGTTAGGAAGTTCCATCTTGGATTCTCTTAACTTAGAAGTTCTATACATTAATGAGTGCATTAAGAAGACTGTTTCTAATTTCACACGCTTCATTTCTTCCCAGGCAAAGATTTGTTCTGGTGGTAAGCATTTACGGTAATGCATGACATATTGTGAATTGTCAGCAGCGTGTTCATAAATATAGTTTGTGATATATAAGTCGATATTAACTTTTTCTGCTTCATGACGTTTGATTAATTCAAGCATGTCTAAAACATCTTTGGTTTCAATCCAGTCATCACTATCGACAACTTTAAAGAACATGCCACTAGCATTGCGGATACCCGCCATAACGCCTGAGCCATGACCACCATTCTCTTTTTGAATAGCTTTCACGATTGTTGGGTATTTCTTTTCATATTCGTCAGCGATTTTTCCTGTGTCATCTTTACTACCGTCATTGACGATGATGACCTCAACATCTTCACCAGCAGCAACGAGATTATCGATGCAGTGGCGCATGTAGTCTTGTGAGTTGTAGCAAGGAATTGTAAATGTAATGTATTTCATAATTCGTTATTAAACACGGCCCTTCAGCCTTAAAACATTATAGTAAAGTAGAATATTTATGCAAGTTACTTAGTTAAGAAGGCTCTCTACTAATTGAAGCGCCTTCTCTACTACCACGTCCATGTTGTAATAAGAATAGGTACCTAAACGACCACCAAAGTGAATATGTGGGTTTTGTTTGGCTAATTCTTGATATTTTAAGTATAGCACACTATTCTTCTCATTATTAAGAGGATAATATGCTTCGTCCCCTAAAGTCCAAGTCTTAGAGTATTCTTTTGTGATGACTGTCTTATGGTGCTTTTGTCCTGGTTCAAAGTATTGATGTTCAGCGATACGGGTATATGGCACTTCATATTCTGTATAGTTAACAACAGCATTACCTTGATAATCAGGTTTATCAATGATTTCTTCTTCGAATCTAAGAGATCTCCATTCAAGAGCGCCTAACTTATAGTCAAAGAACTTATCAATTTCTCCGGTATAGATGATTTCATCTGCGAGAGCGTTTAATTCATCTTTATGTTCTAAATAATCAATACCTAATCTTACTTCAATGCCTTTAAGCATATTAGCAATCCATTTGGTGTAACCACCAATTGGGACACCTTGATAGATATCATTGAAGTAGTTGTTGTTATATTCATATCTCACTGGTAAACGAGTGATGATGAAAGGTGGAAGTTCATTACATGGTCTGCCCCATTGTTTTTGAGTATAGCCTTTAATGAGCATTTCATAAATAGTTGTACCCACCATTGAGATAGCTTTTTCTTCAAGGTTTTTTGGCTCCTTGATATTAGCGGCTTTTATCTCTTTTTCGATACACGCCTTGGCTTCTTCTGGCTTATCCACTCCAAAAATTTGATGGAATGTGTTCATATTGAATGGCATGTTATAATACTTGCCTTTGTAATAGGCTAAAGGCATGTTGATGAAATCGTTGAACTTCGCAAATTGATTAACATAGTCCCAGATTTCTTTTTTAGAGGTATGGAAAATATGTGGTCCATATTTATGAACTTGGATACCTTCGATTTCTTCTGTGTAGATGTTTCCAGCGATGTTATTACGTTTTTCCACCACTAAAACTTTATAGCCGCGTTTGTTTAATTCATGAGCGGCCACCGCGCCGAATAAACCAGCGCCAACAATTAAATAATCATAATTCTTTTTCATAGCCCCTATATTATACAACTTTTGCATGAGTTTCCGCCAACTTTGGTAGTCATTGTTGTTTTTCAATTGACAAGTTCGTTATCGAACTTTACAATTTTCTAGCATGATAAGAAAGGAGAGCATTTAGATGCTTAAATCAATATTTAAAGTTCTAAAAAGCGTTAGAGAATTTAAGAAATATGCGATTATTACTCCTTTATTTATGATTGGTGAAGCCGCAGTTGAATGTGCTTTACCACTAGTAATGAGTGAATTTGTCGAAAGAATTGAGAAAGTTAATTCCATTCAAGAATTACTTCCTTTCATTTTAGTGATATTAGCCATGGCAATTGTTTCTATTACCTGTGGTATCTTGGGTGGTAGATTTGCCGCTTACGCTGCTAGTGGCTTTGCTAAAAACTTAAGACACGATTTATATAAGAAAGTTGAATCTTTCTCATTTGAGAATATCGACCATTTCCATGCTTCTAGTTTGGTGACTAGAATGACCACAGACGTCACTAATACACAAAACTCATTTGCAATGACCATTAGAATCGTTGTTAGGGCGCCATTAATGCTCATCTTCTCAGCGATTATGGCTTTTGTTGTTGGTGGTAACTTAGCCTGGATCTTTGTAGCCGCGATTCCTGTTATTGGCATTATCTTCGTGGTCTTAGCTAGATTTGCGATGGGTATCTTTAGAAGGGTCTTCAAGAAATACGATGCTCTTAATGAATCAGTACAAGAAAATGTCTCTGGTATGAGAGTGGTTAAATCTTATGTTAGAGAAGGCTATGAAGATAATAAGTTCTCCACTGCCTCTAATAACTTAAGTAAGGAATTCATTAAAGCGGAAAAGATTGTCTCTTTAATGACACCTTTAATGAACACATCTATCCACGTTGTTTACATTATTACAATGTTCTTCGCGGCAACGTTAATCTTTAAAGAAACAACACCATATTGGGGCACTGATGCTGATGGTAATCCAACCATTTTATTCCAATGGGGACAATTATCTATTCCAGATATGTCCGCGTTACTCACATATGGTATTCAAATCTTAATGTCTATCATGATGATTTCTATGATTGTCACCATGTTAGTCATGTCATTTGAATCAATAAGACGTATTAGTGAAGTTTTAGATGAAGAACCCACAATTAAGAATCCAGAAAACCCAGTGATGGAAGTTAATGATGGTTCAGTAGTATTTGATAATGTATCATTCAAATATAAAAAAGAAGCAGAACGCTATGCTGTTAATGGCCTAAATATCAATATTAAGTCAGGTGAATTTATTGGTATTATCGGTTCTACTGGTAGCGGTAAATCCACATTAGTTAATTTGATTTCTAGATTATATGACACCACTGAAGGAAGAGTTTTAGTGGGTGGCAACGATGTTAGAAATTATGACCTGAAAGCGCTAAGAGATTCTGTCGCAGTCGTTCTTCAAAAGAACTTCTTATTTAGTGGTACAGTAGCCTCTAATATGCGTTGGGGTAATAAAGAAGCGACAGATGAAGAAATCGTTAAAGCCTTAAGAGTAGCACAAATGTCTGAAACAATTGAAGCCACACAAGAAAGACTTAATAAAGTTGTTGAACAAGGTGGCGCAAACTTCTCTGGTGGTCAAAAACAAAGATTATGTATCGCTAGAGCGTTACTTAAGAATCCTAAGATTTTAATCTTAGATGATTCCACCTCCGCTGTCGACACTAAGACTGATAGATTAATTAGAAAAGCCTTAAAGAATGATTTACCAGATATGACAAAGATTGTCATCGCTCAAAGAATTAGCTCTATTGAAGAAGCTGATCAAATCATTGTTTTAGATAATGGTGAAATTAATGGTATTGGTACACATAAACAGTTATTAGAGAATAACGAGATTTATCGTGAAGTTTATCAATCCCAAACACAGAAAGGAGGTAATTAATATGCCAGCTCCTCGTATTAGACAGTACGCTAAGCCTAAAAAAGGCACAGTTAAGCGTTTAGTTAAATCACTTTGGAAAAACTTTAAACTTGAATTAATTATTTCCTTAGTCACTCTTATCCTTTCTATCTTTGTTAACTTAAGTGGTTCAGTCTTCGCTAGTATGATTACTGACTTACTAACAAAGGCTATTCCAATGAAGATGGATCCTTTAGCGGATGTTAATATCCTTACTGGTTCATTTGATATTTCCTTATTAGGTGGTATTCCTCTTAAGGGTGTTAACTTAGTGACCTTAGTGGTTGCTTTAGGCATCATCTATTTAGTGGGTGTTCTTTGTTCATGGACATGGACTAGAACAATGGCGATTGTTACACAAAAGTATTTGAATCTTTTCCGTAATAAAATGTTCTCCCACATGCAAAAGCTTCCTATCAAATATTTTGATACACACCAAAATGGTGCCATTATGTCGTTATACACTAACGATATTGATACTATTAGACAATTAATCTCACAATCATTACCAAATATCATCTCTACTGGTATTACAGTTATTGGTTGTTTATTCGTGATGTTATCCTTCTCTATTTGGATGACTCTAGTTGTTATTGCAGGCACTATTGCAATGTTCTTCAACACCAAGATTGTTGGTGGACGTGCTTCACGTTTCTTTGTCGCACAACAAATGAGCATTGGTAAAGTTGAAGGTAATATTGAAGAAAGTATTACTGGCTTAAAAGTCATTAAAGTATTCACTCACGAAGAAGATAGCTTAAAAGACTTTGAGAAAGTTAATGACGAATTATATAACAACTCAACAGCAGCGAATATCGCTGGTAATATCATGATGCCAATCAATGGTAACATTGGTAACTTCATCTATGTTATTATCGCAATTATTGGCTGTATCCTATATCTCACACCAGGCGCACAAAACTTATCACTTTCTGGTATGAAGGTTGTTGATACCACAGCATTCTATAGTACCTTACTTGTGCCATTCTTAATGTTATCGAGAATGTTTACACAAAACATTTCTAACTTCTCACAACAAGTGACATTCGTCGTTATGGGTACCGCTGGTGCATCAAGATGCTTTGACTTATTAGATGAAGTCGTTGAAGCGGATGATGGCTATGTCACTTTAGTGAATATCAAATACCATGAAGATGGTACATTTGAAGAAACTAGTGAAAGAACTAGAGACTACGCTTGGAAACATCCACATAAAGCGGATGGCACTATTACATATACTGAACTTAAAGGTGATATCGTAATTGACGATATTGACTTCTCTTATGATGGTAAAAAGACTGTTCTTAAAAACGTTAGTGTTTACGCTCACCCAGGTCAACAAATCGCTCTAGTGGGCGCAACTGGTGCGGGTAAGACCACTATTACTAACTTAATTAACCGTTTCTATGACATCGCAGACGGCAAAATTCGTTACGATGGCATAAATATCAATAAGATTAAGAAAGACGACTTACGTCACTCTTTAGGCGTGATTTTACAAGATGTGAATTTGTTCACTGGTACAGTCATGGATAATATCAGATATGGTAGATTAGACGCTACTGATGAAGAAGTCTATGAAGCAGCGAAAATCGCTAATGCATATGACTTTATTATGAGATTACCACAAGGCTTCAATACAATGCTTTCTGGTGATGGAAGTAACTTATCTCAAGGTCAAAGACAATTAATCTCTATTGCAAGAGCGGCTATCGCTGATGCTCCTGTCATGATTCTTGATGAAGCGACATCTTCTATTGATACTCGTACTGAAAGACTAGTGCAAAAAGGTATGGATCAATTAATGAAAGGTAGAACGACATTTGTTATTGCCCATAGATTAAGCACTATTCAAAATGCTGACTATATTCTTGTTTTAGATAAAGGTGAGATTATCGAAAGAGGTAATCACGAATCCTTAATTGCAGAAAAAGGTGCCTATTATCAACTATATACAGGCGCTGTTGAGTTGGAGTAATGAAGACCATTATCTTTGTTTGTCATGGTTCAATATGCCGTAGCCCTGCTGCGGCTTTTATTGCAAAACAATACTTAAAAGAAATAAATAGAGATAAAGAATTTAATATCCTTATTAGAGCGACATCCTCTGAAGAAATCGGTAACGATGTCTATCCTCCTATGAAAAGAGAATTATATAGAAGAGGAGTACCTATGTATCCTCATGCCGCTACTCGTATTAGACAAGTAGATTATGAAGCAGCGGATTATATCTTTTGTATGGATGATGAAAACTATTATTCATTATTAAGACAATTAAATAACAATAAAGGCATTATTTATCGAATTAATAAGTTCACACCATCTATATACGAGATAGAAGACCCTTGGTATACAGGTAGATATGAAAAAGTCTGCAATGAAATCACAGACTGTATTCACGATATATTCGCTAATATTTAGGAAATTAAACGGGAATCCTCGGTTGTTCAACTACCGAGATGAAAGTAAATAAGTATAGTTATAATCAATGCTTTTTAAAATGTTTTTGTTGTGTTTATATCAATAAATTGATATAATATTAATAGGAAAAAGGATATGGAATTAGTTTAAATCATTTCATGTCTTTTTTAATAAATACTATGCTACTAACTTACCAATTTGAAATCAAAGTTAATAACAAACTAGGGATTATTCTAGGTCATTTGACATACGCTGCTAGCAAGTTATTCAACATTGGTAATTATGAAAGAAAAGAATATAAATCCCTTGGCTTTGATACGATGCCAGATTGGTATGATCAAAAGAAAAGATTAAAAGATGATATTTGGTATAAATCATTACCTTCTCAAACTAGTCAAGAAATTTTAGCTATCTTAGATCGTTCATGGAAGTCATACTTAACGTTACATAATAAATGGGAAAAGAAAAATAAAGATGTTCCTTATAATGACAGAAAGAATGAACCTCAATCACCTTATTATAAAAAAGATGGTTACCATATGAATATTCGATATCTTCAATCTGGTTTCAAAGTTACTAGTGATAAGATTCGTTTTTCTATTCCTAAAAAGCTCAAAGAACACCTTAATGATAAATATCAAATCAATGATAACTTCTTCTATATCAAGTTAAAAAGACACTTTGATGATATTAAACAAATTGAGTTTTCATATGTTGATAAAGATAAATACAAAGTCTATGTGATATATGAAAAAGAAGCAAAGAAACAAGTCGAAGATAATAAGCACTATATAAGTATTGATATTGGAGTTAAAAACCTGCTTTCAGTTTATGACAATAACGGTTCTTCTTTTATTGTCTCAGGTCATTCTCTTTTAAATACCAATTACTACTTCTCAAAAAAGATTGCTTATTATCAATCACTTTTTGATAAATGCTATCCAAATCATAAGAAAGGAGAGACCACTAAGAGGATTAAGCATTTATATGATATGAAGAATAAAAGGATTAAGTTAGCCTTACATAGAGCCACAAGAACAATTGTTGATTATTGTTTATCTCATGATGTCTCAAAAGTTATAATCGGTGACTTATCAGGATTGTTAAAAACGAAGAAGGAGTTTGCTAATAACAAAGAAAAACGCCGCTTTAACCAGAATGTCAAGGCTATCAACTTTTCTAAAATCTATTCGTTGTTAGACTATAAGTTAAAACTAGTTGGCATTGAATTAATTAAAGTTAATGAAGCTTATTCATCTTCTTGTTCTCCTAATAG
>JAGAYY010000019.1 GCA_017940265.1 Bacilli bacterium
GATGATATAATAACTTTGCCGTCGCGATGGTTAACTATGAACCAGGTCAGGACAGGGATGTAGCAGCCTTAAATACCTTAATCATGTGCGGCGGTTTTATTTTATGAAGAAAAATATTCACGAACATTTTATGTCTATTGCTCTTAAGGAAGCCGAGAAAGCATCTTTTAAAGATGAAGTTCCAATTGGTTGTGTCATTGTTAAAGATAACAAAGTTATTTCTAAAGGACATAATAACCGCGAGAATAAAAAAGATGTTTCTTCTCATGCGGAGATGGAAGCAATTAGAAAAGCAAATAAAAAGTTGGATAATTGGAGACTTGTCGATTGTGATTTATATGTCACGATTGAGCCATGCATCATGTGTATGGGTGCAATCTATCAATCTCATATCCGTCACGTCTATTACGGTTCTAAAGACCCTAAAGGTGGAGCGATTGAATCTTCACTTAACTTCCTAGATATAAAAAATTTGAACCATTATCCAGAAGTCACCGGTGGTGTGCTTGAAGATGAGTGTTCAAAAATTATTAAAGATTATTTTAAAAATAAAAGAATAAAGAAATAACTACTCGTCTTTATATTCACGAGGAGAGAATAAGAGCTTGTCGATTAATAATCCACCAAGCTTTTTATTTGCAACATAAAGTGGATATGAAATAACTGCGTAGCCCAAGATAAATAAACCTTCTTCTAGAGAAAGCTTTTTATAGAAGGCAAGTTGAGCGTTAGGTCCTAAATGCGCAATTTCATAATTAAAGATACCAGTAATCGCATTACCGTAGTAAGACGCCCCATGTTCAATCATTCCAGTACCGTATACTGTAAAGAATTCTGGGATTAACCATAAGACTAAAATTACTAATCCTAAGGTGCATCCAAATAACACTTTTCTAAACTTGGTGAATGGACGACAATTTTCAAAGAAAATTATGAAGCCTGATATAGTGATGCATATGCTCATTACCGTGGTCCAACCGAAATTAATCATTTCTCCGTCAGCGAATTTAGGATTCATATCTAAGATGTTATAAGAACCAAATTTGGTAACTTGAGTAATTAGGAAATATAAGAAAACAAGAACAACAGGAATAAACATATATAAGCCTGCAGTTAAAGCAGCCTTAACAACGTTCTTATAGAAGTCACCTTTAACTCTTGTTTTATCTGGCTCAAGAGCGACGAAGACTGATGCAATACCAGTAACAAAGATATTAACAACAGACATAACTGTTGGTTCGATAATATGAGACACTCCTAAGAACATTGGGAGTAATGTGATAAATAGCCATAAGAAATCTTTCATCACGAATAAAGTGGAAGATCTTTGGATATTATTAACAACACGTCTTCCTTGGAAGACAGCTTCTTTCATGTTTGAGAAGTTGGAATCTAATAAAATTAGATTTGCAACGTTTTTAGTTGCGGCCGCTCCATTAGCTAAAGCGATTGAACAATCAGCTTGCTTAAAAGCAAGTAAGTCATTAAGTCCATCACCGGTAACTCCAACAGTTCTTCCGTTCTTTTTAAGAACTGCAATAATATCTGCTTTTTGGTCTGGGTTAACTCTACCAAAGATAGAGTTGTTCATCACAATTTCTTCTAAGTCATCTTTATCAGTGACTTTGCTCATATCAACAACTTTATCCCAGTTAGCGATACCAGATTGCTTTGCAATATAACTAACTGTGCCGATATTATCACCAGAGATAACTTTAATATCGACATCATTTTCTCTAAACCATTCCATGGTTGGTTTAACTTCTGGTCTAATTGTGTCTCTAATGATAAACATTGCAACATTACTTCTTTTGCCTGGGAGTTTATCTTCGTTTGTGAAGTTCTCACCTATTTTCGCTAATAAGACAACTCTTAAACCATTTTTAGCGTATTCATTAACTCTACTAAGGATGGTTTGGTCTCCAGTGATATATTCAGGAGCACCTAAAACATACCAACCTAATTCTTTAAATTTAACTGCAGAATATTTTCTTGCGCTTGAGAATTGAACTGTATCTTCAATTTCATATGATTTAGCTTTGCCAAATCTGTTTTCTAACGCATTAGAAGTTTGGTTTGTGGCCTTAAAGGCGAATAAATATGAACTGATTAATTTTTCTAAGTCTTCATCTTTTATTGATTTATCAATAATCTCAAATGATTCCACTGACATAGTGCCATC
>JAGAYY010000003.1 GCA_017940265.1 Bacilli bacterium
AAAAGCAAATCAAAGACATCAATACTCTTCCAGAAGAAGATAAGAAATTATACGCCATCACAAACGATACTGACGTTGAAATTCCTAACGATGTTACTGTAAATAAGATATTTGAAAAACAAGTCGAATTACATAAAGATAAAGTCGCAGTTATCGATGTCTGTAGCCAATTTACATATCAAGAATTAAATGCATTAGCAAACAAAGTAGCTCACACGTTAATCGATAATGGTGTGACTAAGAACCAAACAGTGGTGATGTTAATGCCTAGATTAAAAGAAGCTTATGCGGTGAGACAAGGTATTGTTAAATCCGGTGGAGCCTTCTTACCAATCGATCCAAAATATCCAGATGAACGTGTTGGCTATATTATTGGAAATTCTCAAACTCAATACGTCATTACCACCAAGAAAGTCTTAGAAGAAAAAGAACAATTATTAAAAGACGCGAAAGTTAAAGTGTTCTTAATCGAAGATATCGCTAAATCAAATAAAGCGGACAATCCAAACGTTAAGATTAGTCAAAAAGATTTAGCGTATGTCATCTATACATCAGGTAGTACAGGCAAACCAAAAGGCGTGATGATTTCACACCGCAATATCCTTAACTACGTTTTAGATGGCAACAATTTAACAACCGCTGAATATCGTTATATTGGGGAAGAATGTGTGAGTTGCTCATTTGCTTCATTATCATTCGATGCTTCTTTGCAAGAAGAATTCGTCCCATTAACTCATGGTTATACTGTTGTTATCGCTAGTGAAGAAGAAATTGAAAATCAATTACTTCTCGCTCAAACACTCAAAAAGCATGGTGTAAATATCATGTTTATGACACCATCATTTGTCTCTAACTTATTAGATATTCCACAGTTCGTTGAAGCATTACGTAATTTCAAAGTCCTAGATATGGGCGCGGAAGCAGTGCCAATCGAATTATGTCAAAAACTTAGAGGTTTAGGCGTTAACGCTCAAATCAATAATGGGTATGGCCCAACTGAAACAACAATTACATCAACATATAGTACTGTTAAAGATGAATACATGACCATTGGTCGACCAGTTGGTAACACTAAAGCTTATATCTTAGATAAAGCGGGTCATATTTTACCAATCAACGCTATTGGTGATTTAACTCTCGCTGGTGAATCTGTTGGTATGGGATATTTAGGTAATGAAGAAAAAACCAAACAAGTATTCATTGAATTAAACGGTTTACGTGCCTATAGAACTGGTGACTTAGCAAGAATTAATGGCGATGGTAACATCGAATTCTTTGGTCGACTTGATAACCAAGTTAAATTAAGAGGTTTGCGTGTTGAACTTGATGAAATTGAAAAGGTTATCAACACCTATCCAGGCATGTCCACAAGTATCGTTATTGTGAAAAACGCCCCAGAAGGTGATTACTTAGTGGCCTATTTCGTTGCTAGCAAAGAAATTGATAAAGATGATTTAACCGCTCATATTTCTAAATCATTAACGCCATATATGATTCCAAAGGCGATGATGCAATTAGATAAATTACCGTTAACAGCGAATGGCAAAGTCGATAAGAAAAACTTGCCAGCCATTCAAGTTAACGAAACTAAAAAAGAAATCAAAGAAGCAAGTAACGAACTTGAAAAGAAACTCGTTGCCTTATTCCAAAAAGCATTAGCTAATCCAAATGTCGGTGTGGATGATGACTTCTTTGAACTCGGTGGTACATCATTAAGTGTTTCTAAGATTGCGATGCTCGCATTAAATGAAAACTTACCGATCGCTTATGGTGATGTCTTTGAGTATCCAACTGTCTTACAACTTGAAGAACACATCAATTCTTTACAAGGTAATGCCAAAAAACAAGATGAAAAGAAAGAAGAATATGAATTCGCTTCACTTAAACATAACGTTGTGGAAGAAGTTGATGACATCAAGATTGATTTCGAATATAAGAAAGTCTTACTCGCTGGCGCTACTGGCTTCTTAGGTATCCACTTATTATATGAATTAATTCAACAAAAGAATCATGTCGTGGCCTTAGTTAGAGGTGGTAGCTTATCCGCTAAAGATCGCTTGTTAGCGATGTTAACATATTATTTTGATTCACCATTCGAAGAAGAAATTGAACAATATGTTGAAGTCGTTGACGCTGATGTCACTAATAATGATTTATATGAAAAATTAAAAGATTATGATTTCAATATCATCATTAACTCCGCGGCGATTGTTAAACACTTCGCTAACGATGACATCATTGAAAGAGTGAATGTCGGTGGTGTGAAGAATCTCATCGAAATTGCTAAAGCAAAGAAAGCGAGAATTATTCAAATCTCAACACTTTCTGTCGCTGGTGAAAACATCGATAATAAGTTCCCATCTTCTTTCAAAATCAAAGAAAACATGCTCGACTTTGGTCAAGATGTCTCTAATAAATATGTCCATTCTAAATT
>JAGAYY010000020.1 GCA_017940265.1 Bacilli bacterium
AGACTCTTCTCATTGTCAAAAGCAATTAATGAGAATAAAGAATCTTCATGAGCACATTGCTAATCAAAGAAAAGACTTCCTCCACAAGGTTTCTAGAAAGCTTGCTAATACTTATGATTATGTTTTTGTGGAAGATTTAGATTTACAAGAGATGAGCAAAAGAAAAGCTGATTTAAAACTTGGAATTACTATTTTTGATTTAGGATATGGGACTTTTCTTAACTATCTTAAATACAAATTAGAATGGCTTAACAAAAAACTGGTTAAGGTAGACAAATTCTTCCCTTCTAGTCAATTATGCTCGTGCTGTAATTATCGAAAAAGCGATTTAACGCTTAATCAAAGGAGTTGGACTTGTCCAGAATGTGGAACTAGACATAACCGCGATTTAAATGCCGCGATTAACATCAAAAAAGAAGGAATAAGAATGGTCCTTAATCCTTCTAATTAGTTCTAATCTAAACAAGTTGGATATCTTGTTAATAAATATCCTTAACCGAGGGACTCTCGGGGATAGCCCATTGATACTGAATTCATTAGAGTTCTTGAGTGGGAAGCCCCCATCTTCTATAAGTGGGGGAGGATGTCACGCCCGAAAATACTCGTTTTTCATTTGACAACAAAAATATTTTTGTTATATTAATCTCTCACTTAATTAAATGTGGTTTAATAAAAGTGGGGGATTAAAAACTATGGAAATTGCCGCTATTATCATTTCTAGTCTTGCTTTAATTGCAATTATCGTTGCGATTATTTTAATCATCAAAAACTCTAATAAGAAGGGTGAAGTACCACAGGTTGATTTAAAAGAAATTGGCATGCTTCAACAACAATTAAATTCTTTAACAGAGCAGTTAAAAACTAATATCAAACTATCTGTCAGTGAAGAAATAAATAAAGTTTTAGAGCAAACCACAAAGAGTAACGAATTAAATAACGAAAAGTTAGAACGTTTCCAAAATGGTATTACTGAATCACTTAATAAAAGATTCGACGCTCTTAACAAACAAATTGACGATAAGTTAATTGAAATAAATAAGAAAGTGGATGAAAAACTCGCTGAAGGTTTTAAAACCACTGGTGAAACAATGGCCCAAGTTAGAGAAAGATTACAAGCTATTGATGCCGCACAAAAGAACATTGAAGAATTATCTAAAGATGTCGTTTCTTTAAGAGGTGTATTAGAAGGCAATCAAACAAGAGGCCAATATGGTGAATATCAATTATCCATGGTCTTACATAACGTTTTTGGGGACACAACTGGTTGTTATCAAGAACAATACACCATGAAAAAGGTCAAGGATGGTGATGATGTACGCGCTGATGCAGTGGTCTTTATGCCAGAACCAAATAAGATGATTTGTATCGACTCAAAATTCCCATTCCAAGATTATCAACGTATCTTTGAAACCGAGTCCCAAGAAGAAAAAGAAAGATTAACTAAAGAATTTGGTAATGCTGTTAAAAAACACATTACTGTTATCAAAGATAAATATATCGTTGAAGGAAAAACCGCTCCTGAAGCTTTAATGTTTATTCCTAATGATGGCGTCTTCGCTTTCATTCATCAAAACTTAGATGACGTTATTGAATACGCTAGAAGTAAGAAAGTTATCTTAACTTCCCCATCAACATTACCTGCTATTTTAGTCACCATTAATATGGTGAGAATTGAAGTGGAAAGAAGCAAAAACGCGGGAGAAATCAACCGTCACTTACAACGTCTCGCTAAAGACTTTGAGATGTTTGGTCGTGAATGGGAAAGTTTCTCCAATGCTTTAGATAGAACAACCAAAACAAGAGAATCCTTAGATCATCGTGTTGGTAAGATTACTAACAAGTTCCAAGCTATCAGCACTAGTAATGATCTAGAGGAAGATATCAAACAGATTGAAGGAGACAACAATGGTTAATTATAACGATCATAACCTCATCACATTTTCTAACAGCCTTTTAAAACATTTCGGTGTGAAAACTTTTCACCAAACTGAGCCAGAAGTAGATAAAATCTTAAAAGGCCATAAGAAAGTCGTGGTCATGCTATTTGATGGCATGGGTCAAAATATCGTTAGATTACATTTAAAAGATAAGGACTATATTAGAAGTCATTATCTATGCACAATTAATTCCACATTCCCTCCAACCACAACCGCAGCGACATTAGGTTTTTTAACTGGTAAATATCCAATTGAAACAGGCTGGATGTCGTGGACGCAATATTTTGAAGAATATAAAAGAAACATCATTTTATTTAAAAATACTGACTATAACACTGATGAAAAACTAGAACCAAAAAATATCGCCGAGACATTATTACCAACTAAGTCCATTTTAGAGTTGGTTAAGGAAAATAATAAGGACGTCACTGTTTTTGATGTGAAAAGATACCCAATTGACCCTAATGGCCCAAAGAACTTTAGAGACTTTGAAAGAATTGTTAATCAATCCATTAAAGGTGTTGATAAATGCTTAGGCTATTTCTATTTTGATTCACCAGATTATGAAATGCATGAAACTGGTATTGATTCATTTAAAGTGCACCGCATAGTTAAAAGAATTAATCGAATCGTTAGGCGTTTAGCAAAAGCCAATCCGGATACATTATTCTTATCTTTCGCGGACCATGGTCATATCAACGTAGAATTCTTAGACTTATGCGAACATGAAGACTTATATGCTTTATTGGATAAACCAATGTCTTTTGAAAAAAGAACACCAACTTTCTTCATCAAGAAAGGCACTAACAAGGAATTTGAAGAATTATTCAAAAAATACTATGGTGAACATTTCTTATTATTGAGCAAAGAAGAGGTTTTAGAATCTAAAATCTTTGGTGAAGGTGAAGTTAATCCTAAAGCAGTAGCCTTTATTGGTGATTATGTGGCCACAAGCATCGATAAATACTGTCTATATGCCTCAAAAGAGATGGTGGACTTCGTTGCTTTTAAAGGACATCATGCTGGAAATACCAAAGAAGAAATGAAAATTGATATCTCCGCATACAATGTTTGATTGATTTTTTAGCGAATTATATTTATTATAAGAAACGCTATGGGTCCGTAGCTCACCTGGGAGAGCGCATCGTTCGCAACGATGAGGTAGCGAGTTCGATCCTCGTCGGATCCACCATATGTATACTATTAAGAGAGTGCGCATGTCGCGCTCTTTTTTAATTTTTTTGATATTGTTAGACACACGCGTTCACATGTAAAAAGTAACGATTATTAGTAAAAAACATATAAAAAGGTTGAATATGTAACCTATCTTGTGTTATTTTTCGGTTTCAAAAAAATTATAGCAAATGCAAAAAATGGTCGTATAATGGAGCCATAAAACTTCCGGTCGTAATACTTAACTCAATATTTTTATTTAGTGTAGTTTTAATGACCCCTAAGTACATATTTTTAAAAGGAGACAATTCAATGAAAAAAAGAAGTTTATCTTTAATGATCACAGCGTTAAGCCTTTCTGGTATGTTGCTCGCTGGTTGTAACATCCAGGGCCCAAATGCCGCGATTAACAGCAAAGCCGGTACTTATGAAAAGCAACAATTATATCAATTGTATGCAGCTGCCGGCGGCACAATGTCTTATGACGAATGGTTAAATTCCGTTAAAGGCGCCGACGGTGCGTCACTCTTAGCGGACAGAAGAAACCCAACTGATGCAGATGGCAAGAATGGTGACGTCTTCATCAACATCGAAACATGGGATGTATTCCTTAAAGTCGGTGGTTCTTGGAGCCCAGCCGGTAACATCAAAGGCGCTCAAGGTGAAAAGGGCGAAAAAGGTGACAAAGGTGACAAAGGTGACACCGGTGCCCAAGGCCCTCAAGGTGAACAAGGTGTTCAAGGCGAACAAGGCCCTCAAGGTGAACAAGGCCCACAAGGTGAGCAAGGTGTTCAAGGCGAAAAAGGCGAACAAGGTGTTGGCATCAAAGAAATTAAGAAAACAGGTAATGACGGATATTGTGATATCTATACAATCTTTCTAACCGATGATTCTGAATATGAATTCAAAGTTCCAAACCGCGCCGTTTCTATGGAAGTGGAAGACACTAGATTGGATAACGATGACAATCCATATCCATACTTTGCTAACACATCCGCTCCATTAGGCGTTGAAATAACTGTTGAATTTGCTGACGGAAGTGAAGAGGTCCTTGATGATGATGCTTATGTAGTCACAGGCTTTGATCTCTCAGCTGCAGGTAATGGTGAAGCCACAATTACATTTGGTCCATTATCTGAAACACTCGCCTATCAAGTTGCTGATATTTCAGATTATATCTATGCAGACTTACTTCTCGAAGATGATACACTTGTCGACAAGGTTCCTGGATTAAGCTCAGGCGTTGAAGACTATCAATACGAAGGTGGCCAATTATTTGTTATCTTCGAAGAAGACCTCGAAGCAGACGCTGTTATTGCTCAATATGGCACAGAATTATTAGCTGCTAACTGGACAGAAAATGGTGCTGACTCTTATGGTGACATGCATTATAAATCACCAAATGGTGAATTAGATATTTGCCCATGGAGCTATTATGGTATTGCAGTTGTTGTTGATATTAAGAATATTAAACCATTACCAACACCAGAAAATTCCACCTTACAATCAATCATGTGGGGCGTCTTAGAACCATTCTATAGCCCAACTTATGCATGGGATGATTTAGTTGGATATAGCGTTATTCAATCTATTGATGAAGATGAAGATGACGTTATTGATGGATATTATGCCTACATTGGATTCGGCTCTGGTAGTGCAAGCTATCTTGGTGCTGTTCTTGATACAGTCGATGGTAAACTACCAAGATATTTCGTGAGTGATGGTAATAACTATCAAATTACATACCAAGGCTCAACCGCTCTATTGAGACAGTATTACACATCTGATAATGCTTTCACTGTCCAAGTCATTGCTAACGTCTACAATAGCAAACTATACGCTGATATCTACGTTGTTTATAACAACGCATAGGTATATCAATTAGACAAGCAAAACAAAGGTCACGCTTCACGGCGTGATCTTTTTCTTATACTTTTTACCAATACACAAAAATACGATTATAGACAACTTTGTCCATATGAATATGTCAACTTTGCGGTCTTTTTATATCCTTGTTACTTATTAAATATATTTAGTAATATTGTCAATTTTTTGAATTGTTGAAATTATTATGTATTTTTATGAATTTTCTTGAATATTAAATTATTTATTCGTATTATATTAGTGTCAGGAGGTAAATAAATGGCAATAGAATGGTTTAGCTCAGATGCAAAAAATGGCGCTGCCTCTTTCTACAGCACAAATATCACATTAAATACCATCGCTTCAGTGCCACTTGAGAGTGCGTATCGGATACAAGTGGGACTCGATGAAAACAAAAATGTTGTTATTCAGCCGGTAAGTAAAGAGCGAATGCGCGATGGGGATATAAACGGCTATGCAATTTATCAAATCTCCATCAAAAAGACTTATGCAAGGATATCTTCCGCAGACTTAATGAGGAAGGTAGCCAAAGCACTAGGTATCGTACTTGATGAAAAGCCAATCAAATACGGTACAACGTGGGATGTAAAAGAAAACATGCTCACGATCCATACCGGAATATAAGGAGGAAACGAAAATGGAATGGTTATTTATTTTATTAGGTGTAGCGTTAGTGATTCTTATCGTAATTTTCATTCTCTGCTCTTACACCAAAGCGGGACCAGATGAAGCAATCATGATTTCTGGTTTAGGCAAAAGAAAGATTTTAAGAGGAAAAGCTGGCTGGAAAATTCCTTTCTTACAAAGAAAAGACAGATTATCACTCAAGGTCTTCCAAGTTGACATCAAAACACGTGAATCAATTCCAACAAATGAATTCATTAACATCAACGTTGATGGTGTTGCTAACTTAAAGATCTCCAGTGATCCAGAATTACTCGAAAGAGCGTTTGAAGCAACGTTAGGCATGAACCAAGATGACTTAATTGAACAAGTCAAACAAGTTCTTGAAGGCAATATGCGTGAAATCATTGGTACAGTTGGCATTCGTCAATTAGTCCAAGATAGAAAAGGTGTTGCGGAAGCCGTTAAAGAAAATGTTATTCCAGACATGAGCAAATTAGGTTTGGAATTAGTGAACTTCAACATTCAAAACTTCTCAGATGGCAACCATGTGATTGAAAACTTGGGTATTGATAACATCTCCCAAATCAGTAAAGAAGCTGCTATTGCTAAAGCAAATGCCGATAGAGATGTTAGCATCGCCAGAGCTAAAGCGGCTCAAGAAGCCAACGAAGCAGAAGTCAATTCCAAAACCGTTATCGTCCAAAAGAATACAGAATACTCTTTAAAAGAAGCGGAATTAAAGATCAAAACAGATACCGCAAGAGCGAATGCGGATGCCGCTTACAAGATCCAAGAACAAAAGAGACAAGAAGAAATCAACACCGCGACAGTTAACGCTGAAATTTCCAAGAGAGAAAGAGAAGTCGAACTTGGTAATAAAGAAGTCGAATTAACTGAAAAGAAATTAACCGCGGAAATCAACAAGAAAGCCGAAGCGGAAAAATACGCCGCTGAAAGACTCGCTGAAGCAGAACTCTATAAGAGACAAAAAGCTGCAGAAGCAGAACTTCTTGAAGCTCAAAGAAAAGCTGAAAAGGTCAAAGTGGAAGCCGAAGCTCAAAGAATTGCTAGAGAAAAAGCTGCTGAAGCTGTCAAATTAGAAGCTGAAGCCAACAAACAAGCTGCCTTCGCAGAAGCTGCGGGTATTGAAGCCAAAGGTAATGCGGAAGCTAAAGCCACAAGAGAAAAAGCAGAAGCTATGAAAGCCTTCAACGATGCTGCTACCTTAAAGTTAGTCTTAGATAGTGGTGTCTTACCAGAAACAGTCAGAGCATATAGCGAACCAATCGCTGCTGCATTAGGCCAAATCGATGGCATTACAATGTACGGTTCTGGCAACGAAGCCAAATTAGTGGAAGAAATTCAACAACATGGCGATCAAATCTTCGCTGGTATCAATAAGACACTCGGCATCGATTTGAAATCAGTCCTTCTTGGCTACTTAGGCCCAAAAGTCTTAAAAGATATTAAAAATTCAAAGGAAGACAAGTAAATAAATTTCTCCGGGATACCCTCACAAAGTAGTGGGGGTATCTTTTTTGGTGTATAATGAATCCTAGCTATGACGTATAAAGAATTAGAAAAATATTTAGAAGATAACGGAAATAAGAAGTTCTCAGAGTTCTCTAAAACCATATCCAATAGTGAATACCTTGTTTTTGGCGTTAAGAACCCCGTTTTACGCCAAATCGTAAAAGAACACGTTAAAGATGAAGAATTAGTCTTAAATGACTTTAAAACAGGTAAATATCTAGAAATTGACTTCATTTATTTCGGTCTAGGTCTTTCTAGAATCAAAAATATTGATGAACAACTAGAATTCCTAAAACAAAATATCAAGAAGGCTAAATCATGGGCAATCACAGATACCGCTTCTACTTTTTTAAAGAAACTAACATTTGATAAATACTGGTCATTCTTCCTTCCACTTGTTAAATCTCCTTTTACATACGATAGACGTATGGCCTATGTTCTTGGATTAAAGCTCGCAAAAGACAAAAAGATATTAAATGTCACTAAATACATCAAAAAAGATGATAAATATATGGTGATGATGGCAGAAGCTTGGTTATTAGCGACAGTGGCTATCTATTATCCGAATGAAATATATGAATATCTCCTTAAATGTGAAGATATAATTTTAAAAAGAAAGGTCATATCCAAAATGGTGGATTCCTTTAGAATAAATAATGAGACAAAAGAGAGATTTAAAGGACTTAGATAGTATGAAAAAACCAATTATTGCAACATTAATGATGATACCATTCCTCACTCTAGGGGGATGTGCGACTAAAACTAATAATGATGTCAACCAATATGAGACTTTATTAAAACAATCAATTGATAATTCCGACTTTCATAGTGAACTCTATGTTTTTCCTAGCAAAATAAACACTGAAAACGCTATTGCGTTCTCTTATAAAACTAGAGAAGACCTATTTAATGGTTCATATCTTTTATATTTGGTTATGAAATATGACCAAAACCAATTTAACGCCGAACTAGAAAGACTAGACGCCATAAAAGCGGATATCGAAATACCAAACAATGTCTTTAAAACCAAAAACATCATAAAAGACACTAATACATCACAATATGTCACTATCACTCAAAATTCCCGTTATGAATATGTGAAATATAATAGTGAAACATTAGAAATAGCTTATGTCTCTAATCAATTATTCACTTGGAGAGAAACTGACATAAAAAACGAGTGCTTATATAAAGATATAAAAGTCCCAACAGAACTAGATGATGGTGATAATTCATACAACATGTATTATTACCGCGTAGATGATATCGGCTATTACGTAAAATAATAAAGGAAACCTCCCAGTGGACAGGACTAGGAGGCTTTTTATTTATGTGGTTATTTACCGCGATAACCACTTCCACTAATAAGACGTAAAAGCAGTAGTGATTTTGCTAAAAAAGGATCAGAATTTCTTCTGACCCTATTTTATTCCATCTCGAATATTATTCGAAGAAGAGAATTTCTGTTGTGTTGCTATCTGAGTAGAAACGAATGGAGACTTGGTGGTCAACAGCGTTAGAGTAGTATGGTTCACCACTAGTAGAATCTGTTTTTTCTGCGTAACCAGCAGCAAGAAGGATTGGTTCAAGGATAGCTGTGATAGCAGCAGATTGATCGCCACTAACGATAACGAGGAAGTAGTGGTAACCACTTGCAACGTCAGATTGCATTGAGTAGCCAAGACCAGCAGCATCTGGTAATGGTTCAGCAAGTGTAAATCCTAAATCGTATTGTGTTAAGAATGCGTTGAGTTCTGTTAATGGGAATTCAGCGAGATCAAATGTAACTGGAGCAGTATAGCTTGGTTGGAAGAGGATGTAGCTTGTGTAATCGCCAACATACAATTTAGCGCCTGAAGCACCAAATGCTAATGTGTGGTTACCATAGCTATCAACTGTATCGGTCCAACCATAATCAGCCATAGCGGCAGCGAATGCATCCATTTCGTCTTTGTCGGAACCATAGAGTTTAGCTTTGACACCATCAAGGATGAAGTATGCATCTGGGTTAGCAGCAGCGTATTCAGCAGCGACGACAGCGACATCGACACTAGCGAATGTGCTAGTAATGTATGCATCGATTTCAGAAACAGCGTATTTAACGACTGGTGCTGGAGCAGCTTCGATTAAGCAAGAGATCTTAACATAGCTGTAGTAGTCTTCGACTTTTAAGCAGACATTGTCATCACCGATGTAAGCTTTGAAGTCATCTTCGAAGTAGTCACTGTAGTAGTTGATTTGCCAACCAGCAGCTTCTAAAGCGGCAGCGAAGTCACCCATTTCTGCGGTGTTGGAACCATAGATTTTGTAGACTGCGCCTTCATCAGCGGATTCGTAGTATGCATTAGCAGAAGCAGCAACGTATTCTGGAACTGCGACTGCAATGTTTTGACCAGCATAGTATTCAGCGATTTTATCGTTGACTTCATCAACGCCTGGGAGATCGATAACTTCACCTGTTGGGATGTAAGAACCATAGAATCTAATGGATGTATAACCACGTTTGTATGTGACATACAAATATGTCATACCATCGTTTGGTAATTCATAGTCTTCATAGTAGTCTTCCCAAATGAAGCCAGCGGCTAAAATGTTTTCAATCATTTCTTCTGTAACGTCACCAGCGGTTAAGATTTCACCGTTGATTTTGTATGTACCGATGTGAGCACCGCTTGTGTATTCTGTCTTTGTTGATTTAACGTACCAATCAGCATCAACGTTAACGCCTTCGAATCTATTTTCTTCGAAGAATGCTTCAGCGATGAGTTCTTCTGGGAAGCCAGCGTTCTTTGTATAGCCGTTTTCTTCGAAGTATTCTTCTGTGAATGGAAGTGTTTCGCCAAAGAATCTAGCGTATGTCCAACCATCTTTTTCTTGCATTACGAGGTATGCATCGTTATCTGGATCGAATACAGCTTCAGCATCACCCTTGGCATCGAAGTAGACTTTGTATTCTTCTTCATATAAGAAGCCAGCGGCTAAGGCTTGTGCGCCTAAAGCTTCAGCATATAAACCTTCAGTAGCGAGTAAGTCGTAGTAGTATTCACCACCGTTGATACCAAATTTTTCATACCATGTGCCATCATTGTTGACACCAGCGAATCTATCAGCGCCAACTGTTAAGGCAACGTGGTCTGCTGGCCAACCATCAACAGCTTCAAAGCCTTGTTCTAAGAAGTAATCGGCTGAGAATGGTGGGACATATTTTGGCATATAGACGTTGATAACGTTACCGGCATCAAAGCCAAAGCCAACTTCAATATCAATACCACTTGCGGTTGTTTTAATGTAGTTAGTGGTGGATGTTGTATAAATGCCACCTAATTCGAAGCCTGCGGCTAATAATTTATCACCATAGTCTTCGAGGACGAAGTTTTCACTTGAGTCCCAAAGGTACCATAAGCCGATGCCATAAGAGGATTCGTAGCCATTATAGTAACCGAATTCAATTGTTTCTTCTTCGTAGTCAGCGAATGGAAGTGTTTCGCCGAGGTATTTGATCATATCGGCGGAAACTTCAGCATTCCATTGAAGTTCACCATTGAGGTTGGCAACTTTCTTCCAGAAGCCATTGGTCTTTTGATAGAAGTCTTTATTAACGAAGTCGAAGTATGTATCGCCATCATTACCTAAAGAGTTGGCTGGACGACCATTACCAGAGAGGAAGGATGTGCCATCTTTACCATCGACGCCATCTTTACCGTCTTTGCCGTCTTTGCCGTCAAGACCATCTTTACCGTCTTTACCATCAGCGCCATCTTTACCGTCTTTACCATCGACGCCGTCTTTACCGGCAGGACCTTGAGGACCTTGTTCACCTTGTGGGCCTTGAGGACCGATGTCACCTTTTTCACCTTTTTCACCTTGGGCACCTTTGATGTTGCCAGCTGGTTGCCATGCGCCACCAACTTTAATAAAGAGGTCCCAAGTTGAGATATTGACGAAAACGTCACCATTTTTACCATCTGCATCAGAAGGGTTTCTTGTGTCCGCTAAGAGTGACGCACCGTCGGCGCCTTTAACAGAGTCTAACCATTCATCATAGGACATTGTGCCGCCGGCAGCTTTGTACAATTGATAAATTTGTTGTTTTTCATAAGTGCCAGCTTGACTGTTGATTGCAGCGTTTGGACCTTGGAAGTTGCAGCCCGTTAAGAGCATGCCAGCTAATGCCAAACCTACAAACATTTTTGAAGTTTTTTTCATAAACTGTCTTTTCTCCTTTTAAAGATATAAATTTGTCTACAATCATATTTCAATGTGTAACGCATGACAACAAAAAATATTTATAGATTTATACAATGAAAAGTAGTGATTTTTATGACAATTTTGATAATGAAAAAAAGACAATCGTGATAAAAAACGATTCCTATTTATTTATAAATATATAATCAAAATTACTATCAAAGTGATAGAAGATTTTAGATGTCAAGAATGACAAAAATCAATGATACAAAAAATAAAAAAGTGTAAACAAATGATAGTCACACTCTCAATTTAATATTTATCAAAATATTCGTTTAAATGCTTTAATCGCAAGATTTTATAATATACGCATCAAAAAACGATTGCAAGAAAATAATGCAAAATGAGGTTAATTATTTTTATTGCTGTTTAAGAATTCTAACAATTCTTTTTCTCTTAAAGGCTTGGTGAAGTAGTAACCTTGGACGAAATCGATCTTCTTATTTTTAGACATTGCTAATTGTTCTTCATTTTCAACGCCTTCGATGACGATAGGGATTTCCAAACTTCTAAATAAGTTAACAGCAGCGTCAAAGAAGACCTTTACGTTTGCAGCTTCTCCTAATAATGATTTATCTAGTTTAGCAACACTAAATGGTAATGTGATAAATCTCGCCATATTGGAATAGCCACTGCCGAAGTCATCCATCGCAAACTTGATACCGTGTTGGCCTAAATCGTTCATAAACTCTCTGGTCTTAGTTGGATATTTCACCGCGATTGTTTCAGTAATTTCGAGGCAAAGTCTATTTGGATCAATTCCATATTGATTGATTGTCTTAAGGAATCTTTCGCTTGGATTATTAAAGAATTCCGCACAGGAGATATTAACTTCTAGGCTTTCGATTTCTGGATGTCTTTGTAAGAACGCACATGTTTCATTTAAAACAAAGAAGTCAATTTGATTAGCTAAACCAAAGCTTTCGGCAATTGGAATAAATTCACCTGGACCGACATAACCTAATTCATCATTATCAAGTCTAATCAATGCTTCGCAATGATTAAAACACTTTTTATTCATGTCAAAGATTGGCTGATAAACCATATATAAACCGGTCTTTGTTTTTAAGCAGTTTTCTAAGATATCTCTAATTTTTCTATCTCTATTAACACGGTCCATGAATTCTTGACCTAATTCCACACAGTTGGAATCTTTAAAGTTAATCGCAGATAGTGTTCTAGCCACAAAGTTGTTATATAAATCTGAATTATAGAAAGCCATATTATTAACAAAATAGAAAAGATTAATAGTGAGGACTACTTCGTTACCTTTAACACGTACTGGCTTATCAAATCTCTCTTTGATTGCGTTAACCATTTCTAATTGTTCTTTTTCGTTTCTTAATAAAACAACGAAACGTGAAGAAGTGGTTCTAAAGATGAATGATTTCTTATTAACACCTTCGATGAACTTTCTAACGATAGAAACAAGTTCGTTAGAGGCGACAACACCGAACTTCTCGGAGAACATACCAAAGCTTTCTATATCAAAGATGATGTAGTGCTTTCTTTGCTTTTCAAATCTTTGGACGTTGATATATTCGATAAAGGCTTCGTTATTAAAAGCTTTAGAGAAACGGTCAACCTTAACGTCAGGATCACAAACAGAAACAACGGCAAGCATGACAGATAAGGTAAACGAAACGCCAGAAAGAATAACTTGTGGATTTAATGTTTGAATAACCGCAGCGGTAGCGACAATACCCATAATGCATAACAAAGTGAATAGAATTTGTTTGGGTAAAGATTTTCTAAACGCAATTGTATAAACAAGAGTGGCCACTGTATTAAAGCCCCAGTTAATGACATACATCGAAATAAAACCGGGTCCTGGAAGCATATCATAGACACCGGTTTCAGAATTTAAGACAAATGAAAAGTTCAAATGGTGAAGGCAGTTGGTAAACATGAAAATTGCCCCTACGGCTGATGGAAGAATAGTTAAAAGATAAATAGGGGAATATCTTAATGATTTACCAATGGAATAAAGCACATACGCAAAGAGGAGATAAGATTCCACAAATTGCATAAAGAAATATAACTCCGCAACAACTTCAACCAAACCAATTGGAACGACATTGGAATTATCTAATAAAACACAGAATAAGATACTTAATGATACGTTAACGACAAGCGTGATAAGTGCGACACCAAAGAGGCGATAAGTAGATACAGGGAACTTCTTTCTACCATAGTAAGCAATCGTAATTGCCACAAGGAACACTAACGAACAAACTTCGAAATAATAGTTAACGTGTAAATTACTTGGGAGAGCGCCGCTTGATGATAATAACGTCATAATACTTTTGTATTTTAACAAATAAATTTCTTATATCAATGCCAAACTATTTTGTTTACTTTTTCTAATTAATTTTTACTTTTGTGGCGATATAATTTATGTCTTGATATAGTCGAATCTTTTTGCATAAAAATCGACAACGAAATATTTTTAAAAAGTTGAGAAAATTTGATTAAGAAAAAACGATTGAAATAGTACCAATTTTCATTGACTATTTTTTATAATTTGTAACATTTAGTTTTCTTGTCTTTTTATTAGTGGTTTTTACCAAAACAGCTAACATGGAATGTAAAATTCCAAGAAATTATTTTTATAAAACTTTTTAAGAATAAATGAGAAAAAAATCACATAACACGCTTAAAACTCTTGAAAAAAATTATGTAAAAATGTTTGTCATGCACGCGTTTTCGTGTATGATTTATAGCCAATAGGGGAAAAGGGTATGAAAAGGCTAAATAAATTAACTATTACTCTAGGCGTCTTCTCTTTGTTATTAACTGCATGTCAAGGTACTACTGTTACGAGTTCAAGCTCGAGCTCTAGCACTAGCCAAGCACCGAAAGAGTATACGGTTACTTGGAAAAACTTTGACGGAACTATTTTAGAAGTTGATGAAAAAGTCCAAGAAGGAACTAATCCAAATTATAACGGACTAGATCCTGTTAAGGCTGCTGACGAACAATATGACTACACATTTGCTGGTTGGACTCCAAGTCTAGCACCAGTCACAAGCAACATAGATTATGTCGCTACATTTAAAGAAACACTTAAGAAATACGAAATCGTTTGGAAAAACTACGATGGCAACGTTTTACGTGTCGATGAAGTCGAATATGGTAAAACTCCTACCTATAGTGGTGCCACCCCAACAAAACCACAAACAGATCGTTTTTCGTATGAATTTACTGGCTGGTCTCCGGAAGTCGTGCCAGTTACTGGCCCAGCGCAATATACCGCCACTTTTGAAGAAGGTCCAAGAAAATATACAGTCACTTGGATGAACTATAATGGTGTCATCTTAGAGACAGATAACAATGTACCGTATGGCACGGTTCCTACTTATGATGGTGCTGAACCACAAAGAATTGGTGATGGTCGTTTTGACTACGCTTTCAAAGGTTGGTCCCCAGAAGTTGGCCCAGTGACAGGTGATATTACTTATGTCGCAACATTCACTTCAAACATCAAAAGATATACAGTCACTTGGTTAAACTATGATGGTTCAACATTAGAAGTCGATGAAAATGTCGCTTATGGTTCTATTCCAACATACGATGGTGATAGACCAACAAAACCAACAGTGGGTGGTTTCAAGCAAACATTCTCTGGCTGGTCTCCAGAAGTGACCGCTGTGACGGGCAATCAATCATATACCGCTCAATTTGTTAATGGTGATCCAGTATTTAGTTTTGATTTACTCGACTATGAATTACAACCAGGTGCTAAAAAATCCGATCTTCAAGGCGCGCCTTGGATTAACTCAAACCTCAATGGTCAAATTAACAAGATTAAAAAGCCATCCTTGAAAGATGACTTCTATGCCTCTGTTAACTATGAAAACATTCTTTCTGGTGATGATGGTGCATTCGGTAGATCTGATCAATTAGTCAATCAAGCCATCAATGATATTTTCTATGGTGATGAAACCATCAATAACGATATTCTTTGGACTTTTGGTAATTTAGCAACTGAAGGCGATGCTACAGGTGCCGCTAGTTATATATCTTCTTTCAATTTAGATAATTATTTAAGTAGCAAAGATGCATTTACATCAGTTGCGCCACTTTTCACAATCAATAAAGATGGCGATAGTTATGAAATTGGTATTGATGATGGCTACTTCAATGGTAACTACGATAGTTTATCTATGATTTGGCTTTATAGCAAATATCAAGGTGGTGAAGTCTTCACTCAAGAATTATTCAAAGTCCTTGATATCTTAGATAACGCTTTTGGTGTTTCTACAAGCGAAGCTGAAAGAAATGCAGCTGGTGATATTGAATATGATTTCATTAGCACTGCCTATTCCCACTACAATGGAGGTTCAACTGGTTATGAAACCAATGAAATTCCATGGGCTTCTCTTAAGAGTGCTTTATTAGATTTAGGCGTCGCCGAAGATGCTACGATTTGGATTCCAAATCACTATGATTCTGTCTTCTATAACATCTATGAAAATTATGCTGTTAATAAACGCGCAGCATTAGAAAACCTTATTAGAATAAGAATTGAATTTGCTTGCCGCTTCCTCGCTGGTATTTACAATTACAAAAACCTCAATGTGAGCCTAACAACAATGAATAGATATTCTAATGGCGCCATGTTTGGTGATGAAGCTTATATTTGTTATACAGATGGTGATCGTGCTTTAATCAAGTTAGCATCCGCAGCATTCCCAATTCTTTATGAACAATCATATCTTGCCACTCAAGGCAGTGAAGTAATTAAAGAGAAAGTTGCACAATTAATAACTGAAATCTTAGGTGGCTTTGAAGAAATCTTCGCGGAAGAAACATGGCTTAGCTATTCCACAAGACAAAGAGCGATTAGAAAAATCCAAATGATGAAATTTGAATCATGCTATCCAGATTTCTATAAAAACTTCGTTGAAATTCAAGATGATGATTTAGAAACAGTTTCTGGCGCTACCTTGCTAAATCGCTACCGTGCCGCCTATATTGACACTATTTTCAGTGGTATTTCATTGCCAAGCGATGAATGGAGTGCGATGCCAACATACACAAATAACGCTTTCTATAGTCCAACAACTAACTCATTCGTTATCCTTAATGGTCTTGTTAGAGGATTCTTATATAGTGAAGATACCGAAGTGTTATATGGCACATTAGGTACTGTTATCGGTCATGAAATTACACACGGTTTTGATAGCAGTGGTTCACAATTTGATGAATATGGTAGACAATCAAGCTGGTGGGAAAATGCTGACTGGAACAAATTCCAAGCCAAAGTGCAAAAGATGGTCAACTTCTATAACAGCATTACTCTTTATGGTGATACTAAAGCTATTGGTGAAAAGAATAATACCGAAGCGACCGCTGATATGGGCGGTATGAGAGTCATGTTACATTTAGCCAAGAAGATTCCTAACTTCAACTATGACTTATTCTTCAGATCATACGCTTATGTCTGGTGCAACGCTCCATTTGGTATGGATTATGCTCAAACCCTTAGAGAAGATGAACACCCATTCCATTATTTAAGAGCAAATGTCACCTTAGCTCAATTCGATGAATTTGTTGAAACATACAACATCCAACCAGGCGATGGTATGTACATTCCAGAAAACCAAAGAGTTAAGATTTGGTAATTATAAATATATATAATAAGATAAGAGAGCGCTCACCCGAGCGTTCTTTCTATAAAGATTTATGCTAAAAAGAAAAGAAGTATTGACCACAAAAAACCTCCTCTTAAAACCAATTGAAAAAAGTGATAGAAATGATGTCTTTTCTGTGTTTGAAAATACCCTTGTTGGCAAGACATACATGTTGCCAGTTTTCACTGATGATGAGGCAAGAGAAAAGTTCTTAATTAGACTCATTGAAAACACACAAAAAAGCGAGAGATTCTGCTATGGGATTTATTATAATAAATCATTTATTGGTCTTCTCAATGATGTAAATGTGGAAAATGATGAGATAGAAGTTGGGTATTGTTTGCATCCAAATTATTGGAATAAAGGATATGCTACTGAGGCGTTAGAAATCGCAATAAAAGAGCTATTCAGAATAGGCTATAAAACAGTGGTGGCAGCGCACTTTGTTGAGAATCATGCCAGTGGTCGAGTGATGCAAAAATGTGGTATGAAAAAAATCGATAAAACTGAGGTAATTGAGTACCAAGGAACTAAGCATCAGTGTATTTACTACGCTATCAATAACAAATAATTTACTAATTAATTCATTTGTAAACTTTATGAAAAATTGCTCTTTTTCGGGGGCGTTTTTATTTTTTACTGCAATTTTGGGCAAAAAATGTCAATCTGATTTCCCTTGAGCCGTCTTACACAATGCGCATATATGCAAACACTCTTTACATATGAAATTTATAAATGTAAAATATTACCAATTTTTTAATGGAGGCATTTTTATGAAAGTTAAGAAATTACTTACATTGTTACTTGCCACCTCTATGTTAGTTGCTTGCGGTACTCAAACCAATAGCAGCAGTGATAAGGGCAGTTCCGAATCTGCTCCAAGCACAACAAGTAGCGATGTTCCTAGCACATCTAGTAGTAGTCCAGACACTAGTAGTTCAAGTACTTCTTCCAGCGCTCCAGCGCCAAGTTCTTCCAGCGCAGATCCAAGTACTTCTTCCAGCGCTCCAGTCGTGGTTACATTAGTTTCCATCTCTGTTACCGCTCCTACTAAGTTAGCCTACACAACCGCTGACACCGCCTTAGATTTAACAGGCATGGTCGTCACAGCAAACTATAGTGATGCAACACAAAAGGTCATCACTGAAGGTTACACAGTCAGCACAGTTGACTTCTCAACTGCTGGTGACAAAACAGTTACTGTTACATTTGAAGGTAAAAAAGACTCCTTCACAATTACAGTTGCTCAAGCAAAACCAACCGCTTGGGATGCTGATTTAACAGCTAAGTTCCAAGCTAATCTCTATGGTTACGTTCCACCTTTCTTCTATTCCCCAGACTTTGGCCTCGGCACATTAGAATGGCATGAAGATACCGAAGATAAAGCTCTCTGGGCATTAGGTGGTACTCTCGCCGCTCAAAAAGAAGGTGAAGACAGCCCATTAAAACCAATTGGTGATTTATTCATCGCTGATGGCTTCGTTGCTTCTACAGTTCCAAATTTGGAAGAAGAAGAATATTACTACATCATGGAAAAGGCTGTTACATCCGAAGGCAAACAACGCTATATCGAAGCTAGAGTTGCAACAATTAATACCCAAGGTCAATTCTCCAACGGTGGTCAATTCTACATCGAAATCGGTGATTCCTACTTCTATGATTGGGCAGCATCTGGATTTGAAGCCGCTATTAAAGGCGCAATGAACTTCTCTGAAGATATTCCAGATTTACCAGAAGGTTTAAGATATCTTAAACGTTATCTCACAATCTTTGAACAACAAGCACAAAACGGCTATGTTGGATTCGAAGTTGCAGGCGCTACTGTCGCTCTCGTTAATGAATACTTAGACGCTTTAGAAAATGCTGGTTGGACATTCAAGAGATCTACAAGAGAAGACATTATGTATGACGTCTTCTCACCAGAATGTGGCATTAGACTCGGTTTAGGTTATGATCAAACAAATCAAATCATGACACTCCGTTTCGATGTTCCACCAACAGTCCCAGAATATGTCAACTATGTTGCTAACTTATACAATATCCCAGGTAAAGGTTATGTCTTCAATTACAGTTCCGATAGCGATAGCTATTTCTACACATTCAATGAAACATTAGCCGATGGCCAAACTTTAGGCGATTTACTCGATAAGTATAGTCCAGCATTATTAAACGACACAGAAGGTGCCTTTGCTTTAAAGGGTACAAGACAAGAACGTGAAGGTCTCGCATATGAAACATATGTCAGCACAGCCAAGAACATTTCTGTTACTATCTTTGCTTTCTCTGATGAAGATGGTACAGGTGTCCAAATCTCTGTTGAAAAATACAATGCAGTTCCAGAACAATTCATTCCTGCTATTAACTTATTAGGTATTAACGTTGACAATGTTAACGTCACAGCTGCTACACCAACAGCCAGTGCTTATGCTTATACACAAGTTAGAAGTGCTGCCAGTGTTGCTTATGCTGACGCTCTCAAAGTCTTCACTGATATCTTAGATGCCGATACAACATTAGGCTTCAAAGTTATTGTTCCATTAAACGATACAACAATGAGTAGTGGTGAAGCTGCCAAACACATTGAATACGCTAACGACAACGTTAGAATTCAATTCCTTGCTTGGACAACAACATCTGCCACAATCGTTCAAATTGTCTTCTATGATTACGAAGCTGCTCCAGAATCTGATTTAATTGAAAAGATTAATGCTGCTCTTCCATCAGAATATCAACTCACATGGGATGATGAAGATAAGACATTCTCTTACGCTAACTACCGTACTTTAGGTAAAGGCGAAACAGTTAAGAGTGTTGCTAGTGAAATCGCTGACGGATTATTAAATGCTGAATCTCTTGATTTAGAATTATTAGTCTCCAACGTTTCCGATACTAAAGAAGCTAAGATCATCTTATATTGTGAAGAAGGCTCAGTTGAAATTCTTTACTCACAATACCATGGTAATACCCCAGTCTTATTCATCACAGCTAGATTATTTGATACAACAGTCGATCCAGTTGTTAACGCTCTTGGTGCTGTCTTAGGTGTCAACTTACAATTAGTCCAAGAAGGCGTGTATGGTGCTTCTGGTAGATTTGGCTTCTCAAGCACATATTCATTACAACAATATGGTAGTGCGATCTTAAGAGGCTATATTGCTGCCGACTTACTCGCTTGTACAGCTTTAGGCTTCACATTAAAGAGCAGTGGTATGAATGGTAATGACTTTGTCGGTCAATTCAAAAACTCTGACGGTTATACCGTCCAAATCACATTATTAGGTGATGCTGATAAGAACTACAGTAACTACTATCAAGTTCTTGTTATTCTTCCACAAGCCTAATCTTAGTTGAAAAACTAAAACAATGGTGGTGTCTCATTAGAGATACCACCTTTTTCTTTTTCCGTGTATAATAGGAATGATGTTTTTAAATCCGCTTAAAAACTTCACACGTATAAAACATAAAAAATTAGATTATATAAAGAAAAAATATGAATAAAGTATTCTCACAAATTAAAAAATATTGGCTTACAAATCTGATCACATTTTTAGTCTCATTAGCGGTCGGTGCAGGCATCTTCTGTATCGTATTTTTTACTCGTTCAAGAAGCATGATTGATGCGATTGATGGCGCCACTCTAGGTGGGTTAATTGTCTTACTATTTGGTCTACTTATGATGGTCGCTCATTTCGGCACTTTTGACTTTCTTGTGTTCGGTTTTAAACAGCTAATTGCCCTCATGTTTGCTAAGGATCCAAAGAAGCACGGTCAGTTCACAGATTATCGTGATGAAATGACACAAAAAAGAGACGCGTCATCTTACAATTTTATCGTTGTGATTTTTGCCGGTTTATTACTTTCAATTGCCATAATTGTCCTCGAAATCATTTATCATTTAGGCTAAAAAAATAGTTACAAAATTAGTATATTCTATACTATTTTCGCCTCTTTAAGTACGTTTGACTTTACATGTCTAGCGCGCTCGTGTATTATTACAATTATAATTTTTGTAATTATGCAAAAAGGAGGTAGACTATGAAAAAACTTGGATTCATTCTAGGCGCCACATGTGCAGCAGTCATTGCTGTCGGTGGTTTAACAGCGTCTCGTCTTGCTAAACAGCCAGAAAGAGATGCGAGAATTATTGTTGAAGTGAATCGCAATGTGAAGTCTCTCAGTAAGCAAGGCATTAGAAATTCCCAAGATGCTGTCCTTGACAACATCATGGAATATGCCACAACAAACGTTAGACGCACAAAATGCTACAACGAGTTGAATAACGCCTTTGTTCTTGAAGTGAATAGTAACGATATCGAACGTATTCGTGAAGTTCCAGGTGTTGCCAGCGTCACTCTTGATGAGATGCACTGGAAACGCACTTACAATAACGATGGCTTTATTGCTCTCGATGCAGAAGCTCAAGGAAGTGAAGGCTCTGTTGAAGAAAACATTTCCGCAGCCACAATGCATAAACCAAATGATACCAATGATGGTGAAGGTACAATCGTTGCAATTCTTGATAACGAATTCCACCTCAGAGGTAAAACAAAGGACTCCGAAGAATGGCACCATGAAGTTTACGATGCCTTAGATAGTGATGTCGGTGTTAGATACACATTCAAATCTATCAAAAACATCGTTGGCTTAAATGCTAGCACCAGAAAATTCGGTTCCAAAGAAGGTGAAGAAGGTTCTGAATACTTAAATAGTAAAGTTCCATTCTACTTCGACTACGGCGGTGAAAGCTTATCCTATGGTAAAGCTGGCGATCCAAAATACGATGTCCACAGCGACCTCTCATATCACGGTTCCCACGTTTCTTCCATTACCGCCGCTAATGCTCCAACTTACAAGGGCATTGCTCCAAAAGCTCAATTGGCATTAATGAAAGTCTTCACAGACTACAATGCTGATAAAGGTATTGGTAAAACAATCGGCTTAAGTAATTCTACTGGTGCATACGATACAGTTATCTTATCCGCACTTGAAGACTGCATTAAGTTAAAAGTTGATGGTATCAACATGTCATTAGGTAGTGACTTAGATGACTTCGATGGTGATTCCATCACATTAAAAACATTAAAGAAACTTGCCGATGAAGGTATCTTATCCGCCATTTCCGCTGGTAATAGTGGTAAGTCCTCATTCAGTTCCACCGGTGCTTATGCCAACTGGACAACAAGCATGGCGGAAACAGGCATTATGTCAAGCTATGCCAATAACGCTAACACAATGACCATTGCTTCTGGTCACCCAACCAGAATCTTCTATGAAAACGCTTTCACAGTTCCAGATGAAAAAGAAGGACAAAAGAATATCGCTTTCGAAGATCAAATCGTCAATAGACCTGGTATGGAAGATGACTACAGAGACGAATTCCGTGTTAGTGACTTATTCACAAATGTTCAATCTTACGATTATCAATATGTTCCAGGTTTCGGTACGTTCGCCGATTATGGCACATTAGATTGCCAAGGCAAAATTGTCGTCGTCAATCGTGGTAGTACATCATTCGCTGATAAATACGCCACAGCCGTTGGTCAAGGCGCTAAAGCCTTAGTTATTATCAATAACGACCCAACCGCTTCCGACTTCAACTTCCGTTGTAGTTTCGGTGATGGCTTCAATCCAACAATGCCATGCGCTCTTGTCTTATTCAAAGATAAAGAATACTTCGTCAATCACCCAAGTGGTCAATTCGGTATCATTCACAAACAAGTTAGTGATAACCCAAATGCTTATACAACAAGCTCATTCTCCACTGATGGCGCAACATTCGACTTAGATCTCAAACCAGAAATCACTGCTCCTGGTGATAACATCAAAGGTGCTGTCCCAGAACACGCGATGACAAACTTAAAACAAGACGAAATTCACTCAGCTGAATACTGGCACAGATGTTACCAATATTTAAGTGGTACATCCATGTCCGCTCCTAACTATGCTGGTGCACAATCTGTCGTTCTTTCTAAAGTTGCTGGTCCTATCTACCACGATGCAAAAGCTGCTAGTAGATCAGTTACCGATGAAGAAGTAGAACAAATTGCTGCGTTCAGAAGAACAGTTGATATGAGATTAATGTCAACCGCTGATCCAATGACAGATGGTGAAGGTAATGAAAACCCAGAAACCAACGTCAGAAGCCTTATCTCACCAAGAATTCAAGGTGCTGGTATGGCCGACTTAGCGGGCGCATTAAGCACAGATGTCTATCTTGAAGGTTTAGATTTAAAGGGCAATAAGATTGGCAAAGCCAAAGTTGCTTTAAGAAATAATCCAGACATCGCTAAAGGTGATATCAAATTATCATTCTTAGCTCATAACGAAAGCACAGAAACTAGAAATTATGACGTCACATTAACCGTCATGAGACCAGCTCTTGCTCAACCAAATAACATCGTTACAAAAGACTACAACTTCAAAGGTGAAATTGATGACATCAAGAACCTTTCCGGTATGGCTTACTTTGATACTGATGTTAGAAGAATGGAAATTGCTTCTGGTTCTATCGCTTATAAAGATGCCGTTAAGGCCTCTAAAGATATTGAATACTACGCTACAGAAGAAGCTTGGAAAGCTGACCAAGCCGATATCGAAGCTGGTAAACAACCAACTAGAAAAACAGTTATCAAACAAGGTTACTACTACAATGCCGCTAATGAAGGCGTTGATTGGCAACCTCTTCCAAGCTTCACAGCTCAATCCACTAAGGATGTTGTTATCGCCGAAGTTAAAGGTCAAACAGTGGCCGTTGCTCCAGGTGAAAGCACAATCACAATTAATCCTTATTCCTTAACTGCTGATGCTAAGAAGAAAATCTTAGATAATTATGAATATGGCTGTATGATTGAAGGTTTCGTTACTTTAAAGAGTAAAGATAACAAAGCCGATCTCTCCATCCCATATTTAGGCTTCTACTCAGGTGCTGATAAGAATGCTGATGCAACTTATGACAACGCTCCTGTTACTGAACCATTCAGTTTTGAAAAAGATATTACTAAAGTTTATCCATCAGACTTAGTTAATGACATTACTAAATCCTTAATTGGTAAAGATAACGTTAACTTTGAATCTATGATCGTTGCTGGTTATGCTGAAAAGCCAGAAAAGATTAATACAGATTCCATTCTCACAAACGATCAATCATTCGACCGTTTAGCAGGCTTCTACAAAGTCGGTACAAGACCAAATGATGGTGAATATACCGCTACCCCAAGTAACGATATCTATCTTGGTAATGCTAAACAATCCAACACCATGATTATTCAACAATTTATGTTGAGATCCGTGAAGGAAAACTACTTCACCATTACAAGAAAAGACAATAACCAACAAGTCTATGCTTCTGCCTTAGCAGATAGCTTATTCGGTGATACCGCTGGCAAATGGGCCTTATATAAATCCCACGTTGATGCTGGTTACTTATCTGCCGGTTATGTCGCTCATAGAGCCTTTGCCGTTGTCCCATTATTTAATGAAGTTACAGGCGAAGCGTTCGCAAGTGGTGAATATGAACTTAAGTTCAATTACCAATTAGCCGGTACAGGCAATTGGGTCAGTAAATCTTACACCATCCACATTGATGGCGAGGCTCCAGTTGTTGAAACAATCACTGAATACAAAGATGCTAGTGGTGTCAATCAAGTGAGAGTTTACTTCAAAGAAGAAAAGATGTCCCACGCCTTCATCGGTAACTACATCGTCGATGTCAACTTCGATGCTGACAAGAACATGTATTACGCTGAAGCTACAAAAGAATTCGTTGATAACGCTATCAATGAAATGAGTAGTGGTAGTGACAAACGTTTATTCATCGGTGGTGTTGACTACGCTAGAGGTACTTCTGGCTGTGTCGTCCACTTCAACAACTACGATAACTTCTTATTAGGTTATCAAATGATTCAAGGTGCTGACTTAGATACATTCATTGACTTCACAGTCGGTGAAGATAACAAAGTTACATTTGTGAACGTTAACACAGGCGAAAACGTTCAAATCGATTCCAGATATGTGAAGGCTAACTTCAACGCTGTGATCGATTATGATCCAGATCAAAAGCCAGTTGAGCCAACAAAGAAAGGCTGTAACGGCGCAATCGCTTCATTATCACTCATTATTGGCGCTCCTGCCTTATTGGGTGCCTCATTACTATTCTTTAAAAAGAAAAAAGGAGGTAAATAGTAAGATGAAAAAATTTACATTAGGACTTTTAGCAGTTAGCTTCCTTTCATTAGGTGCTGTCGTTGCTTGTGATGGTGGCCACGGCTCTAGTGTTGTTGCTTATGACTTCTCCGTCTCTTTAAGTAATGGCTCAACTGTCATGAACAAAGGTGAAGAAGCTCACGTTAACATCGATGAAATCGGTGGCAATCCAGAAGATGTTAGAGAATTCACATATACTTCTTTAACACCATCAGTTGCGGCTGTTAATGCAAACGGTACAGTTACCGCTTTGGCAAAAGGTGAAACAATTATCACCGTTAGTGAAAGTAAATCTGAAAAGACACACTCCTTAAAGGTAACGGTTATCGATGCTTCACCAGCAGATGGTGGCTTCAACTATGCTTCCGCTTCTGGTAAATCCGCTATCGAAAAGAGAACCGAAATCCTCGGTGCTCTTGAAAAGAATGCGATGGATAATCACTTAACAGGTATCACCTTATTCTAAAATGGTGGCTATGTTAAATACAAATCACGTGTCAATTTACCAACAACCACATACATCACTGGTTATGGTTTCGGCTTATTAAGTGAAGGTTCTTTAAAAGAACCAATGGCCGCTGAAACAGAATCAGCTTATAAGAATTATTTACACACTGCCTCTTCCTCTGACCCACACATGGTCAACGCTAGAGACAATGATGGTAGCCAAGTCTCTGACTTAGAAGGCTATATTACCTCTTCATATTGGGGTACCAAGATGAACGATACCAAAGACGGCTATGTCTGGTATCCAGTTCTTGCTAAAGACACAGTTAAATTTAACGGTGTCGATCGTGCAAACGATAGACCAATCCCAGTTTATAATGGCACTGAAGTCAAACCAGACGAAGATCCAAACCCATTAGGTCTCTATAGCACATGGAGAATCTATGTTAAAACTGGTGCGGATGGTCTCAAATACCGCTATAGCGGCACACCATGGGATGGTGTTGATTACGATCATAGACCAGTTGCTATTGAAGACTACGAATTTGCATTCCGTAACCTTCTTACTGGTTCTCACGGTTTATCCCGTGGTTCCCAAATCGCTTCTGACCAAACATATGGTATCGTCGGTGCACAAAGATACTATAACAACACAAATGTTAAAGATATGTCCGACGAAAAGGCCTTAAATGTTTGGAATAACATGAAGAGCAAAGGCGAATTAGGCCTTCAAACAGGTCATGATGATACAAATGGTGATTTCATTCAATTAACATTATTAAATCCTATTGATAGATTTACCGCGATGTACACATTATCTTCTAGCTTATATTCTCCAATCCCAGAAGACTTCATCCGTGCTCTTGGCTATAAAGCTGGTGTATCTGAAGATCAAATCGGTTTCGTTAGAGATGGTTCCAAGAGATATGGTACATTCAACGATAACAGTAGTGTTCCTGCCGCCCATCAAAACAAGATTTGTGACTCAGTTCTCTCTGTTGGCCCATATATGCTTGAAAGATGGGACAAAGATATGAGCATCTTCTACAAGAAGAATACTGAATGGAATGAACCAGGTAGATACAACATCGAAGGTATCAAGATTCTCATCATCAGAGCCGCTCAACAATCCCCAACAGCCATCTATGACCGCTTCAAACAAGTTGGTGACTTAGATAGCTGCGGTATTCCATCTCAATATATTGATGTTGAAGTCGGTCAACCAGACGTTTTCCAAACAAAAGGTAACTCTACCTTCAAACTCAACGTTAACTCTTGTACACAAGAAATGTGGGATACATTAAATAAAAAATTATGGAAGCACACAGATTCTGATAGATACATCTGCAAACCATGGATGAGTAACGATAACTTCTTAAATGGCTTATTCTACTCCATTGATAGAAAGACTTTTGCTACAAAACAAGGTTCGCAACCATCTATCAACTACTTCTCTGATTCTTACTTAAGTGACCCAGAAAATGGTGTTTCTTATAACGATACAGAAGCCCACAAGAACGCTGTTGCGGCATATCAAACATATGACGCCGATGGCAATCCAACTTATGGTTATTCCAAAGACAGAGCTGTTTCTTGCTTCAAAGCTGCGGTTAGAGAATTAGTCGCTCAAGGCAAGCTCAAATATGGCTCAGTCGATAAGCCAAACAAGATTAGCATCAACATTTGGTGGATGTATCAAAGCGATATCAAACAATATGGCGAAGATATTGAAAAATACTTCACAGATGCCTTCAATGATCCAGACGTTTCTGGTGGTACAATCAAACTTGAACTCGATCAACAAGCCGTTACAGTTTGGGATAAAGTCTATACTGACCACTTACAAGTTGGTAAATTCGACTTAGGCTTCGGTGCTATTTCCGGCAACACTTATAACCCACTTAACTTCTTAGAAGTTTTAAAGAGTGATAACTCTTCATCATTTACACTTAACTGGGGCACAGATACATCTGTCATTTCCAAGACAAAGCCATTAATCTATGATGACAAGATGTGGTCATTCGATGCTTTATGGTCAGTCGCTGACCACGGCGGCATCGTCAAGAATGGTTCTGTTGCTAAGACAGTTGAAATCAGCTACGTCGATTCCTTAAGAAATGACTTCTATAACGGTTTAGACTTCTCCGTCTGCACTAAGTTCATTGAAGCTGAAGCGGCGGCAATTGACCTCACACGTGTCCAAATCTATGTTGTTGGCTACGGTGGTGTCGATGTTGAATTCACAAAGAGCGTTAACGAAAAAGGCGAATTGGTTGCAAATGTTCACTTATCTCCAGAATTGGCGGCTCAAATCAATGCTGATATGAGACATGCTAACCACATGGACGACATGGATAAATATCCAAAATTATGGAACGAAACACCATTCACCTATGCTAACTACAATAAGTATTGGAACATTGACGTGTTCTATAGTTTAGCCATCACTTCCGAAGGCAAACAAGGCACACCAACCGAAGCTTATGTTACTGCTGCAAAGAACGCTGACGACTGGAAAGATTAATAAGGAGGATTAAACCATGAAAAACAAAAAAGTTTTATTCCTCACTTCATTATTAGCCGTTGCTACATTGGCTGGATGTGGTACAAAAACCTCATCCAAAGCCGATGACGGCGTTCCAACATCAATGATTCTTCCAGAAGCTTCTGAAGTCCAAGGCTACGATAACGATAATGTCAAGTTCCCAGAAGAACTCCTCGTTAATCATAGAGTGGCCGCATTGATGGTTAATGAAACACTTCAATTAGAAGCCACAGAGCAATTCGGATATGCCGCGAACAACGTCAAATACGAAGTTAAAGATGCAACTGTTGCTACTGTTAGTGAAAACGGTCTCATTACTGGCTTAAAAGCTGGCGAAACAGAAATCGTCGTTACTGACAAGAACAATCCAGAGTTCAAAAGAACAGTCCCAGTGGCTGTTTATGGTCAAGTTGCTTCCGCCGATGTTCTCGGCATCACAAGTGCTCTAAAGGCTTATGAAAATGAACATCCAGTAAATGAAGTAGTTCAACGCAAGAGAATTACTAGAACATTCGCTAAACGTCCATATGTTGAACCTGTTGAAGGTGAACCAGAAAACGATACACCATATACCGTCTTTTCCGCAGATTATTCTGATGAAATGATGGTCTTCAGTGTTGAAGATGCCTACCTCAGAATGTTAGAAACAGACTCTGAAGTCAGAGTTACTGATGGCGCTGTTGACTTCACAACATATGACTGGATTTTCCACACAAATAGATATTACGATACACTCGTTTATCACCAACAAGGTGACGCTAAGACCTTCTATGCAGCAGCTACCCAAGACTATATGGATGCTGGTGTAAGAAGTGCGCCATTATATGACGTCTTAGATAACTTATTCACTGTTGGCCACACATTCTTTGAAAATCAATTAGAAAATGCCAGTTTCGCAGATATCGCTGATATCGCTGAAAATGACTACAACAACGTTGAAGATAAGAAAGTTGGCTCAATGGGTGATGGTTCGTTGTTTGTCCATGGTATTCTCACATTCAAAGACAGCACCGCTGACAATGATGATGAAAGAAACTATGGTATCCCAGTTGGTACACCAACTCCAACAACCCAAGATTCAACTTGGATTGTTAAGGATAACAAAGTGGAAGCTATCTACTTCTACCTTGTCCAAGATTACATTATTGATGATTACGAATATCAAATGATCATGGATATTGATATCAAAATTGATGAACTCAGTGCGGACAGAAGCGAAATCTATGTCCCTGCTAGAGATGGATATCAAACTGTTGATTACTTATTCGCTATCTAATCGTAATAGCAAAACACAAAAGGACTGCTTAAAGCGGTCCTTTTATTTTATTTTTTATCTTGATATTATCTTGTCTTTTTTATAGGATATTTGTAATACCATTTGCCATTCTTGAAGAATGGCTTGTTTTGTGGTATATTTAGGAGCCACTTAATTTAAGTGGAGAAAGGAGAAAACTAATGTTAAGGTATTCATTAAAAAGACTCTTACTTGCATTTGTAACCGCCTTTATTATTCTTACACTTACTTTTATCTTGGTTAAGGCTCTTCCTGTAACACTCAAGATTTCAACCAGTGCTGGCGAAAGAATGGGTTTCTATGACAAACAAGTTGCTCTTGGCTATTTTAGTGTCATTATTAAACCTGAAACTGAACATTACAAACCAACATTTAAAATCATAGAAAGCTTTGTGGTTGATAAAAAAGAGTATTTCTATTATCCTAGACCAATTCTCGAACAATATTTTTCATGGCTTGGTAACATTTTCACTAAATGGGATTGGGGCACATCCACATCCTTAGAATTAAATGCTTCTGCGATTAGACTTATTGGTAGACGTTTGCCAGTGTCAATGTCCATCAATATTATCGTTGTTTTAGTCTCTGTTCCATTAGGTATCCTTCTTGGTATCTATGCTGGTTTAAAGAAAAACACATGGATTGACCATACTATCTCCACATTAATCATGATCTTCGTTTCCATTCCTGGATTCGTCGTCATCACCTTCTTAATTTTCTTCTTCTCTTATCAAACAGGTTGGCTCCCACCTTCATGGCCGAGCTCTACCGCTCCTTTAGGCACAAGAATCTTAGGCTATATCATTCCTGTCTTATCTCTATCTTTCGGTTCTATCTGTGGCTATGGTAGAGGTGTTAGAGCGGAACTTTGTGAAGTTATGTCTAGTGAATACTTATTACTTGCTAGAACAAAAGGCTTAACAAAGAACCAAGCAATCATTCGTCATGCTTTAAGAAATGCCTTCGTGCCAATTCTTCCAAGTATTCTTGCTGAATTTATTGGTATTTTAGGTGGTTCCATCGTTTTGGAAAGATTATATGGTATTCCAGGCGTTGGTAACATTTACTTTGAAGCCTTAAACAATACACCAAGAGACTATAACGTCTTAATGGTTGACATGGCTGTTTTTACCATCATTGGTTTATTAGCCGGCATCCTTTTTGACTTATCATATGGATTCATTGATCCAAGAATTAGAATGGGGGCGAAGAAATAGTTATGTTAGAAGATAAAGATTTCGAATTCGTAGAAGAAACCCCTGTTACTAATGAAGAAGTTCCAGCCGAAGATGAGATTACCGCTGATGATTTCACTTTAACGGAAGTTGATTCTTCAATTCACGAACAAAAGTTCCAAACAAAACCAACAACATTTACTAAAGACGCTTTCAGAAGATTTAAAAAGAATAAATCGTCTGTGGCCGCGACTTACATTTTGGGCACTTTAGTGCTTTTATCAATTGTTATTCCACTTGTTGATAGAAGCGATATTCAAAATTCTCACCCAGAAGAAATTTTCCTTTCACCAAAATTATTTAATGCTGGTACAGGCTTTTGGGATGGCACAGAAAGATATTCAAACATCGCTGTTGATATTTCTGAAATGCCAAACGCTACCACCGAAGAAGAAAAACAAGAACACTGGTGGCCAAGTCCAGATGTTTATACTCAACGTTCTGCGATTTCCAAAAAGAAATTCACTGATTTGACATATGTTAACAGCCTTTCTAACTTAGGTACATTCGGTAAAGAAGGCTATGTGCAATTTGGCTTTGATAGAAACGAACTCAAAGGCAATGACTTCGTTGAATTCTCTTCTCAAGAGATTCCAGAATTAGAATTAGCTGCCAATAGCTTATATCTCAGTGCCTTTGATACATATGACGCTGAAAAAATCCAAGCAAAAGAAGGCAAGGAAGATTTTGGTCTTCCAACCAATTATGTCCTTGGTGATGTCGCTTTATTCTTCTCTTATTATGAAGGGGAGACAAAACAAGAAGTTCAATTAGTGGACTACGCTAAAGTACACAATATCGGTAGTGCACTTGCCTCTTATAAAAAAGACAAAGTCGATATCGCTAATGTCATTACTACACAAACTGGTAAAACAACATTTGAAAAAGCACGTTTTGCCATCAAAATGGCGACAGCCGGTGAAGACCGTCTTGTTTGTAACTTAATCGGCGCTCTTGCTTTCGAAAGCAACTTTGCTGAAGAAGAAACAAACGCTATCTTTGCTGATATGTCTTTCACTGATGCCACTAAAGCATTAACTAAAACAGCAGATGATAGATTTGCCTATTGGAGTAGTACTGGTCTTAGAGCCATCTACCTCTCCAAAGCATATTTCTGTTCATTTGTTTATGATACATATGAAGCTAAATATGGCGTTGCCGTTGATCCAAACTTCTCCATCAAAGACCTTTTAAGATATCAAAAGAATGGTTGGATTTCTTTCAAAACTCCACTTGGTGATTCTACACTTCGTGACCTCGAAGACTTAGGATTCTATCTTAATGTTAATGAATTCACCTGCGAGATTTTAGATAAAGAAAAATGTCCTATCACCAAGCCATTAACCATTGATGATTTTGTTTATCCAACACCAAGCGATGGTATTGCGGTCGGTGAAATCGTTTGTAAGGCAGAGGTTTGCCGCTATAAAAAGTTTGGTTATTCATCAATGCCAAGATTCCTCTTAGGCACAGATGAATCAGGTAGAGATATGCTTAAGTATGTTTTTGAAGGTTTAAGAACATCCTTAATCGTCGCCACCCTTACATTCCTCATCTGCTTCACATTTGGTGTTATTTGGGGTTCCATCTCTGGTTATTTCGGTGGTAACGTCGACTTAATCATGGAAAGAATTACCGATATCTTAGGTCGTATCCCATTCATGGTTTTAATGACATTGCTCATCCTCCACTGGGGTTCATCATTACCAATGTTTGTTATGGCGTTATGTATGACCGGTTGGATTGGCACTGCTTCCTTAACCAGAACGCAGTTCTATAGATTTAGAGGTCGAGAATATGTTCTTGCCTCACGTACATTAGGCGCAAGTGATGCTAGATTAATTGCTAAGCACATCTTCCCTAATGGCTTAGGTACAATCATTACTGCTGAAGTTTTGTTAATCCCAAGCGTTATCTTTAGCGAAGCCAATATCGCCTACTTAGGCTTAGGCTTACAAAACGTTTCATCATTAGGTGTTATCTTATCCGATAACCAAAAGTGGTTGAGTGTTCACCCATACTTACTATTATTCCCATCCATTATCATCGCCTTATTAATGATTTCATTTAACTTGTTCGGTAATGGCTTGAGAGACGCTGTTAACCCAAGCTTGAAAGGAGAAGACTAATATGGAAAATAAACAAATTGTATTATCCGTTAAAGACTTACGTGTCAACTTCTCCACAGACCATGGTTATGTCCAAGCGGTTAGAGGCGTTTCGTTCGATTTATATAAAGGTGAAACATTATGTATCGTTGGTGAATCTGGTTCAGGCAAATCTGTTACCAGTAAAACCATCATGGGTATTTTAGCCGCAAACGGTCGTATCGTTGATGGTTCCATCATGTATGAAGGTGAAGATTTAACCAAGGTTTCTGAAGATGAGTTCCATCGTATCAGAGGCCGTAAGATTGGTATGATCTTCCAAGACCCATTATCATCTTTAAACCCAATCATGCGTATCGGTAAACAAATTACCGAAGCCATGTTATTAAATGGTAATCACTTAAAGAAGATGAAAGAAGAACTCGTTGCCGAGGAATTCGTTGCTTATAAGAACGCTATTACTGCTTATCAAAGCGAACTCAACAAAGGCAAAGAAACTGTCAAATTCTTAAAGAGTGAAAAGAAAAAAGAAATTGAAAGAATCAAAGCCATTGTTAAAAACGAAACCGATGGTGCAGTTTATGCTTTGAAATTAGACTATGGTCTAGAAAAAGTTCACATTAAGCATAACTATGATGAATTACTCGCTAAAGAAAACGAAAAACTTGCCGCTTTCAAAAACGGTCAACAAATCGAAAATAGCGAAGAAACTATCGAAGATGTTAACAATAAGATTGCTTCCTTAAAAGAACAAAAAATAGCTGAATTAAAAGCCGCTGATGAAAAGTATGCCGCTAAGAAAGCAGAAATTCTTAAAGAAGCAGAAGAAAAGAAAGCTGTTAATAAAGAAGAATTAGCGAAAGTTAAAGCGGACTTCGATAAGAAGATTGCCGAAGCTCAAGCTCACAAGAACGCTAATAGTAAAGAATTAACAGCGAAATATAAACCAATCATCGCGGAAGCTAAAGCTAAATATTTAGCGAAGAATAAAGAAGCTAACGTTAAAGTCGCGGAAGTTAAAAAACAATACCGCGCTGAATACGAACAAGACCTTAGAAATGGCGTTGATAAAAAGGCCGCTAAGGATAAGTACATCGCCAAGATTAAAATTACCAAAGCCGAAGCTAAACGCAGAGCGCTTAAGGTTATGGAAGAAGTCGGTATCCCATTCCCAGAAAGAAGATTCAGACAATATCCATTTGAATTCTCTGGTGGTATGAGACAACGTATCGTTATCGCGATTGCGTTAACCGCTAACCCAGATATCTTAATCTGTGACGAACCAACTACAGCCTTAGACGTGACCATTCAAGCTCAAATCCTTGAATTAATTAACCGTTTAAAAGCGGAAAGAAACATCTCTGTTATCTTTATTACTCACGACTTAGGTGTTGTCGCCAATATGGCGGACCGTGTCGCAGTTATGTATGCTGGTAAAATCGTTGAATATGGTAAAGAAGAAGAGATCTTCTATGATCCAAAGCATCCATATACATGGGCGCTATTAGCCTCTATCCCTGACGTTGATAGTAAGGAAAGATTGGAAGCCATCCCTGGCACTCCACCAAACCTTGTCTTCCCACCTAAGGGTGATGCCTTCGCCTTACGTAGTAAATATGCGATGAAGATTGATTTCAAGAAAGAACCTCCATATTTCAAGGTTAGTGATACTCACTATGCCGCTACTTGGTTATTAGACCCAAGAGCGCCAAAAGTGGAAATGCCTGCTATTGTTAAGACTCGTATTGAGGCCTCATTAGCAGCACATAAAGCTAGAGAAGCTAAAAAAACAAAAGCTAAGAAGGAGGACAAATAACTATGGCAAATAGAAAAGTTACTTATCTTCCCGAATTAGTGGATAACAATATTGAATTATCAGTCAGACACTTAAAGCAATTCTTTAAGTTCGGACATGGTAAAAATGCTTTCGTTACCAAAGCCGTTCACGATATCAGTTTTGATATCAAAAAAGGTGAATGCTTCGGTGTCGTTGGTGAATCTGGCTGTGGCAAAACCACAACTGGTAGAACTTTAATCAGATTATATAAGGCTACTTCCGGTTCTGTTTATTTCAAAGGTTACCGTATTGTTGCGGGTAATAGATGGAATGAAAAAGAAATCAAATGGAAGAGAATTAAAACAAATCGCAAGATCAGAGACTTAAAGAACGAAATGAATGAAAAGATTCGCGTTCTTTCTGACGAACAAGGTAACAAAGAATTTGTTGAAAGTGAAAGTGCTAAGATTAGAGATCAATATAACGCTCAAATCGAAAAATTAAAAACCGATTTAGCGGCTTTAATCAAGGAACAAAAAGAAAAGATTGCCCAACATAACTACGACAACAAACATGTTGATAAGAAGTTAATGAGCAAGATGCAAATGATCTTCCAAGATCCAGTTGACTCTCTTGACCCACGTATGACCGTTGAAGACATCATTCAAGAAGGTTTACACATCCAAGGTCAATATAATGCGTTTGAAAACTCACAAAAGGTGAGAGAAGCCTTAATCAAGGTTGGCTTATTACCAGAATACGCTTCTCGTTACCCACACGAATTCTCTGGTGGTCAACGTCAACGTATTGGTATCGCAAGAGCGTTAATTATGAATCCAGACTTCTTAATCTGTGATGAACCAATTTCCGCCCTTGACGTCTCTATTAGAGCCCAAATCATCAACTTATTAAATAACTTAAAAGATGAAATGGGTTTAACCATTATGTTCATTGCTCACGACTTATCCGTTGTTAAATACTTCTGTGATAGAATTGCCGTTATGTACTTTGGCAATATCGTTGAGTTAGCAAGTAGTGATGAATTATTTGCTCACCCATTACACCCATACACCAGAGCGTTACTCTCAGCAATTCCAAAGCCAGACCCATTAAGTGAAAAGGAAAGAAAGAGATACATCTATGTTCCTGCTAATGAGCATGATTATTCTAAAGAAGCTCCAAGCCTCGTAGAAATCACTCCTGGACACTTCGTTATGGCTAACAGCGAAGAACTTGAGAAATATCGTAAAGTTCTAAACGAAACGAAATAAAAAAATAAAGGCAGATTTATTGTCTGCCTTTTTTCTTTCAGTCATAATGAATCTATGAAAAAGAAGAATCATTTATTATTCTGGATTTTATTCCCCATCGGGTGGACATTAATTACCGCCTTATTGGTGTTCTATTTTGACCTCGCTAATGGTCCATTAGTGTTTTTCATCTTAGAACTAGTTCTATTAGTGGCGTTTTTTATCGTTAGAACGCTCTTTAGGGACCGAAAATTCCTATTTAGATTATTTACATGGATTGGCTTTTTAGGCCTTACAGTGGCCTTTATTTCATTTAGCCAACCAACAGTTACTAAGAAAAGTGCAGCATACTATTCTAATCCAACAGTTATAGCAGAGCCTTTAAACCTTAACGAAGGTAAGGTTCAAGGCATTTATAACAAGGATAAAACAGTGGAAATCTACGCTGGTATACCATACGCAAAAGCGGAAAGATGGAAATTCCCTAAAACCTATAGTTGGGAAGGAATTAGAGACGGCAGATATTTCGGTCCAAGAAGTATGCAACCAGATAATAGCCCAGTAGTCGGTTCACTTGTTGATATCTATTCTGAAAAAGGTTGGTATCCAAATTATCAAATGCAACCACTGCAAGAGAAAAGTGAAGATAGCTTATATCTTAATATTTGGAAACCAAACACTGATGAAACTAATTTACCAATCTTAGTTTATATTCATGGTGGCTCTTTAACTACTGGCACTAGTGCGAGTGAAAGTTATAATGGTGAATCAATCGCTAAAACTGGTGTCATCATGATCACTATTCAATACCGTCTTAATGTATTTGGCTATTTTGCCCATCCTGACTTAAAAGCGGAAGCTTTAGAAGAAGAAGGGCACGCAACCACAGGTAACTATGGCTTATTAGATCAAATATTCGCTCTTAAATGGATTAATGAAAACGCCTCTAACTTTGGTGGTGATAAGAATAATATTACAATCGCTGGTGAAAGCGCTGGTAGTTCCAGTGTTTCCGTGATATGCGCCTCCCCATTAGCAAAGAATCTATTTAAAAGAGCAATAGGGGAATCTTCCTCTTTAGTCATTAAACGTCCTCCTCATACATATCGCACAACGGATGATGCTTATAAAATCAGTAACAACATCTTAAAAGAATTTAATTGTTCTTCTATTGAAGAATTAAGAAAAGTTCCCGCTAGTAAATTAGTTAATACTAGATATAAGAACCAAGAGATGATTCTCGATGGCTATGCTTTAACTAAAAACCCATATCAAGTCTATCTTGATGGTGAAAACAACGAAGAAGCTTTATTAAACGGTTACAACGTTAAAGAAGCAGATGCCTTTGTGGTGCCTACTTTCTTATTCTCACCAACGAATAAGAACAACGCTAAAGAGCGTTTAATTAATTATTTTGATCAAGAATTTGGTGAAAAAATCTATAACCTTTATAAAGACAAAATTGAAGAGAACGCTTTTGAAGCCTTTAATGAAATTATTTCTGTTTATTGGTTTATTCAACCACATCATTCTTGGTCTAATGCTGCGCTCAGTAGTGGAATAGATGTATATAGATATCAATTCACTAAAGAAAACGGCTTCCATGGCACATATCATTCAGGTGAAATGCCTTATTGCTATGGCAATTTAGAAAGACAAAATAAATCATTCGCTTATGATGAAAGCGATTATCAATTAGAAAAGACGATGGTTAGTTACTGGTCTAACTTCGCTAAAACTGGTAATCCGAATGGTGAAGGTTTACCAACTTGGGATAAATATGTTTCTAATGGTGATGTTATGGAACTTGGTAGTCACGTTGGACCATTAGAAGATAAATATTTAGCGTTATATGATTTACTTGATGGCTTTATCGATAAGAAAATAGCCAATATGTAATTATTCTTCTATCAAAGTAGCAGGTTTCATTAACTTCTTACGATAAATATATCCAAATACGCCACCAGAGGCTAATAAGAACGCACCGATATAGAATAACGGTATGGTGATTTGATATGCCTTACATGGTTTAAATGATAGGGCAATATCATAAGTACCTTCTTTTAAGGTAAAGGCAATTAAGCCATCAACGTTTTGGACTTTACTGATGGTTTTACCATCTTGCTTAACTTCATAAGTATCATAGTAGAACTGTGGGAACTGCACTAAAGCGGTTTCACTAGTAATATTGACATGGAATTTATTATTAGGAGTATTGTACTCATAAATATCAACTTCACCTGTACCTTCTAAGACAGCTGGTTTGATATAACTTTCTAAATCATAGATGAAATCTCTTTGAGATAATACGCGACTTCTGACAGTGCTATATAAAGAATTAGTGTATGTCACAGCATATCCGTCTTCATAGAATACTTGTGGCATCATTTCATTTTGCGCACCAGAATATTTAATATCTTTAGCGAATTGTTCACCATCTTGAGTGATAATCGCGGTTGGATTATGTTCAAATATTACTCTCTTTTCAAGAGTGCCCATTGTCATAGTCATTAAGCCACAGGCAATCACAGAAGTAATAGTGAGGGCAATCTTATTTGTTTTAAGATGTGAGAAGATAAGAGACGCTAACATTGCAATAAGGAATGAGAGCATGCTATACATTCTCCAAGGGAATTGGCCATTATACATAATTGGAGGCACTAGTTTCCATGCCCATGGAACAAAAATAAGCGCGAGGGTAATGATAGAGGCCACAATTAAGAAGTATAAATCGACACTCTTATATAAAGGAACGTATTGTTCAGTAGAATCAGGTAACTTATTAGCTAAGAAAGAAATAAAGAAATAAAGAATTAAGGAAATTAGGATTGCTAAATAGATTTCCACTCTCACTTGGAAAATAAGCGGGAAAACAAACGCAGCGATACAAGCAGCAGCATGCTTATAGTACTTACTATATTTTAAGTTGGTTAAAAGCTTATCAATTAAGATGGCTAATACCATCGAGATAACATAAACAATAATACTGAATACCAAGGTTGTAATGGTGTCTTTAACCCAAACTAGATCACCTTGACGACCATTAATAAATATAAAGTTAATAAAGCCACTGAATTGGAATGATCTACTTGTGTCTTCTGAAATGAATTCATAGGTAGTCCATTGTCTTTCCGCATCTGAAATATTATAGATACCTGAAGATTCGTAGTGGTGGCTATTCAAGACATAGAATAAAACACAGAAGATAATGATGATAATCGCTGAACCCAATGAAATAAGAGCGCGTTTATCACGTATCTTAGCAATCACACCTTTGATGTTGAATAAGACATACAAAACGCCAAAGATTACGGTGATCAAAGCGGTAAATGGGTGAGATAAGACAATAAGAATCGCGCCACTAGCGAATACGACATATGGTTCGACACGGTATTCTTTATCATGAATAAAGCTATATACACCATAGAAAACCATTGGAATAAGTGACATGGCAATACTTTCAGCATAAGCACATCTCGCTAAAGCGCAGAATATACGATAAGGAAGTAATAAGAAGATGATAGAGCAGATAACCGCAATAGCGGGACGACCATTTGACATCTTAAGGGCTAATTTATACATATAAATGCCACCTAAAATAGCGCTCGCAAATATCATGAATTTTAAGCCATCACTAGGAGTGGCGCCCATCCATCTAAATAAATATGTAAAAATAGCCGCACCATAATGAGTAACTGGACCGTAATATGTATAATTATAAATAGCAAAGCCGCCGATGAATAAGTGATTCGTGGAATAACCAAAATAACCATGGTCAAAGCCGTAGATTAAATCGTTAACCATGCCTAAATGGAAACCAATATCGTCCCCACCAGCAACACCATTACAAAGATAAACAAAGCACGAAAGAATAGATGCAATAACAATAACTGCATATGGGAAGTACTTTTTAAAGATATTAACGAACTTGTCTTTCTTCATGCTTACATATCTTATCACTTGCTTTATTTTTATAAAAGTGCCAGATAACCTCTGCTAATAAGACGATTAAATATCAATAATCTGTTACAAAAGTATCAGCGTGTTATCAACTTCTTTATTTTTTCTTTTGATATATGCTATTCTTCTTACCAGATAAATATGAAAAGAGTCATTGGGTTATCTGCTTTATTAATCATCTACGCCACAGCATTTGTCACAGGCATTTTCTTATTTATGCTCTTTGAAAGATTAGGCATAAATGAATATATCGCTATTCTTTTAGCGGATGTTATTGCTACAGTGATAGTGTGGGCCAGTGGTGTGATTTTAAGAACTGCTTCCGCTTATGACCCATATTGGTCACTTCAAACCTTAGCGATTTATCTTTGCTTATTATTTAAATATCAAAACTGGCATGTAGGCACTATTCTCTTATTAGTGGTCATATCCTTATACTCATTAAGATTAACTTTGAACTTTATCTTAGGCTTCCATTCATTAAAGTATGTTGACTGGCGTTATAAGATGCTCAAAGAGAAAACTGGTAAGTTCTATCAAGTTGTTAACTTATTAGGTATTTGTATGTTCCCAACACTCGTGGTCTACGCTGCAACTTTACCAGTCATCGCCTATGCTTCAATTACCACATTTTCCGCGTTAGATGTGATTGGCTTGTCAGTTATTATCTTAGGCGTTTTACTTGAATTAGTTGCCGATATCCAAATGAAGAAATTTGTGAAAACTAGAATAGACCGTTCACAAGTCTTAGATAAAGGATTATGGAGATATTCAAGACATCCTAATTATTTAGGTGAAATTGCCATTTGGTTCGGCATTGCTCTTACATTAATTATTTCTCATTTCAATTATTGGTATTTCCTCGCTGGAGCGGTTGTTAACTTATTAATGTTCTTATTCATTTCTATCCCAATGGAAGAAAGACATTTCAAAGGTTATAAACCTGATTACGAACAATATAAAAAAGATACACATATGTTACTAATTCTTCCAAAGAAGAAGTAAATGAAAAGAGTGGTACGAGACCACTCTTTCAAATTGTAAGGATTGATTACTCAGCAACTGGTTGTCTGCCGACTCTTTGTCTGATGACATTGAGTTCTTCTAAGGCAGCAGCATCCTTTTCATCTTGTTTTGCTTTACGAGCTTTGGCTTTTTCTTCCATAGCGATCTTTTGATCAGCGCTCATGGCATCAAGCTTGGCTTGTTTCTTGGCTTCAGCTTCAGCCTTCTTATCCGCGGCTTTCTTATCCGCTTCAGCTTTTTGCGCTAAGAACTTAGCGTTTTCTTCTTCGAAGTTTAAGCCTTTCTTTTCACAATTTTCTTTTAATTGTGCCACTCTAGCTTCTTCGACTAAACGAGCATTTTCTTCTTCTTCTTGTTTGGCTCTGACATCTGGTTCAACCCATTGACCACCAGCGGCTAAAACTTCAGCCTTTTGGTCAGCAACGATAGCTTTGTTATCAGAATTAGTGAATTTTTCAACGTTCATAAAAATGAACATAACAGCAATGATTAAGTAGCAGATACCTTCAACACCGAAGGATAAGAGGGTGTGGAGGACTCTTCTAGCAGCGATATCTGGGAATGCAGCGTTGAGACCAACGATGATACCATTACAGATACCACTCATAGCGACCATGATAGAACCATAGACTGCCATGGTGAAACCGTCAGTACGGACACCATAAACTGCTTCTTGGTGATCTAAGATGTTAGCCATTAAAGCAATAGAGATGTACATCGCAGGAGCGGTACCTAAAGCTTTAATACAGAAGGAAGCAACGGAGATACCAGTAATAGCACCAGTGTTACCGATGAAACCTAAACAGGCGAATGATGCAGCGGCTGCTAAAGCGGCAACAACACCACCTAATGAGATTGTTTTTGCTTTTGTTAATTTCGCGGCTAATGGCCAGACAATGACCATACCTAAGGCTGTTGGAACAGCGCCGACAGTATTAATAACGGATGAAACAGAGTTTGTACCGGTTAAGGCTTGTGAGAAGAAGGACATACCGTTGTTCTTCATCATGCCACCGAATTGGTATAAGAACCAGAAAATCATAATCATCCACCAGTATTTATCTTTCAAGCAAATACTGATTTGTTTGCCCATTGTGACTTTCTTTGGTTGACCTTTAACGTCACCATTTGTCGCAGCGGCTTCAGCGTTCTTAATATTTTCTTCAGTAATACGTTCACGTGTGAAGAAGTATTCAAGCAAGCAACCAAGGACTAAGGCAACAATCATAACAATCATCAAGATTGTCCATTTTTGGTTAGCTTCAGCACGGGAGATAACAGTGTTATAAACAGCACCAGCTTCACCAAGGTCGTTTGTGACCATCTTGACCATTTCGCCCTTGTCATTTAAAGCCATATATTCATATTTTGGTAATAAACCTAATAAGTCGACTAATAAACCACCGAACATACCGGAGACACCAGCAGCACCTAATTGTGCAGCCATGATAGCGGTACCTAATAAGCCACGTTTTCCACTGTCACGAGTGGATAAGTTAACTAACGCACTGTGTGATGTGTAGTACATTGGCCATGCGATTGCATAGTATAAGTTATAGCCAACAGCGATGAAGATGGAAACTAATAATCCATTGTCAACAGCGTTTGGATCAGGAATTTCTGCAGCGGCAGATGGGAATGGTACTAAGAACAAGACAAGCATAGCCACTAAAATTACAGGCATACCTAATAAGATAAGTGGTCTTGCTTTACCAGCAAGGCTTGGTTTTCTTTCCATTAATCTTCCGACGAAGATGTTACCAATAATAATGATTATTGATGAGATAATTGGAAGAAGTGTTTCAAAAAGTGGATTCCATGTGCCCAAGCCTAAAACTTTATCCCAATATTGAATGAGCCAGATGTTGATAACACCATTACCCATTAACGCTAGGATAGGTCCTAATAAGTAGCCAAGGCCAGCTTCAGGAAAAAGAGAAACAGTTCTACTTTTGATTTTCGAACGCATCAAACGCGTCTCGAAAAAACTCTTTTTTGTTTTTTCAGCCATAATGACCTCCTAATGATATGTATCGTTCAAATACTCTTTAATCATAAATGATTGATACCTATTATTCAAAGAGTTTTTAAGCCACTTTTTTGTTTCTTTTTGATTTAGTCGCAACAATTTAATGAAAATAGCAGCAAAATATTATATATTTTTTGTGTATCTTTATGCGTAACGACGAATTTAATAAGATAGAAATAACAAACGAAAAGCAAACAATGGGTTTTGAATTTGGCAAAACTCAGAAGTTAGAAGCTACTTTTCAAAAAGATAATAAGTTACCAGAGGGTGAACTAAACGAAAAGTATATCGGTAAGACTATCCGTAAGAAAACGGAAGTCAATGTTCAATATGAAAATAAAGCAGTTGCTCCTGTACATGGTTCCACAACAGTAACAAGCGCTACAACAGCGAGTAATGTTGCTGCCACAACCGCCACAGTAGTAACAGCTGCTTCAGTTGTAGCGGTAACCGCTGTTGCAGTGGGTGCTGGTATTTCAGTTGCGCTCCATAACTATGATTATAGATTTAATAGTTTTAAGGTGACTTCAGATGCATTGTATTATGAACTATTTGTTGTTGACCTTAATGATGAAAAAAGAGCGGATGGTGAATCATATGAGGAATATGATCGACCAAATGAAGAAGATAGAGAAGATGAAAAGAATGCACCTTTTACTTTAAGGGTCTATAACGAATACTATGATTATTCAGTTCCGACATACTATGACTTTAACTGGGGTGAATTCACTAGTTTAAAACCAGAACAACAATATCACATTGTTTTAAGCGAGAATCGTTTTGGTGGTGAAACTATCTTTGATGAACAGTTCACAACATTAAAAGAAGAGACACGGGTATCAGAATTCAGAGGAATTTCATGGGATAAAACATGCAATTTCTTAACGATGATGATGAATGTCAAACTTGATTACCAAGATGACTATGATCGTTTCTTTGATTTCAAATTTAATCTTAAGTCTGAAGTTGTTACTGCAGATGGGGCAAATGAGATTTCTTATGATTTGGTCAAAACCACTGAAGAACAACAAATTCAATTAAATAGCAATCAATTCTTCAACCTAGTGGAAACTTATGAATACACATTTACCTATATGGATGAAGGTGTTGAAGTAACAGCTGAAAGTGGTTCAGTCCATTTTGAAGATAATAGTGGTGCTAAATCTGAATGGAATAAATTTATCTTTGATAAAACCGCCAACTTTATCAATAGAACATTTGAAGTACAACTAGACTTTGTTGATGACTTCGATGTCTTTGATAATTTTGTTTTGTCTATGTTCCGTACATATGAGCAAGAAGGCGCGACACTTATTGATGATATGAGTGTTGATATTCCACTTCAAAAAACCGCAGAAGTTCAAACAGTGGATTTAGATGGTTATGAAGTAATGCTATCTGACTCCTATCACTATAAGCTCACATGCAATTATTACGATGAATTAAAAGTGTTAGATGAAGGTGATGTAACATTCACCGATACTAGCGGTGCCATCACTGAGTTCCGTGAACTTATCTTTGATAAGAAAGCCAACTTTGACACTAGAACATTTGAAGTGCAATTAGATTACACTAATGACTTAGGTTACTTATATGGTTTCCAACTCACTCTAACTGATTTAACCACAAGTAATGAAAGAACATATTATTTAGAAGAAACAACAGATGTTCAAACCATCACTGTTGATGAGGTTCAAGAATATATCGACGAAGAATCTGTTTATTACATTGATATCGTTAACCATAGACTCTCTTATTCCTTTAAATATATGAATCAAGATATGGAATATGTCGTCGTGGAAGGTGAAGAATTCAAGTTCAAGAATTCATTAGTTAGTACATTCCAAGGCATCGATACATCATATGACTTTGTTTCCGAATTAACGGATGGCCCTTTCCATCTTCCAATGAGATTCTTATTTGATGACGCCGCACATATCTATCAAAGCTTTAGTGTCTCAGTAATCGCCGATGAACTGGAAGTTGGTCACTTCATGTTTGAAGGTGAAACAGTTACACATGATTGGATGTATATCACTCTATACGGAAATAGTGGTAATTCTCTCAATCCTAATGACTTAAGTGGCTCTAATATCCAAATTAAAGTAACGGCTTCAATGTTAAACGTTGACGCTGAAGAAACTGGTGGACCAGATGTCATTGAACAAGAAGTATGGGTCAAAGATAATGTGACATTTACCTTAAACCAAAATCAAACAATTTATGGTGTAAATGTTATTGGTCAAGATGTTTATGCTGATGAATACCTAATTGGTATGAAACCTATCTATTCAGGTGATGCTGATGCCTATAGTGTCTATTTCGTCTTTGAGTGTTCAACAGGTAAGAAATATACATGTTCATACACTATGCCAACACAAGGCAATTATTCATATGTTTCATTAGCGGAATGTGAAGAAGGATTTGATGAAACAGCTGTCTGGAATGACTTTGAAAACCCAGTGAAGATTTCGATGAAATTCGCTAAAGTACAAGAAGGCATTACACCTTCTGAATCTGACTATACAACTATGGTTGTTTCCGAGAGTTATAAATTCAATCTCTCGGCTTAATATATAATATTTGGAGGTAATTATTATGAAGAAAGAAACAAGAAACACAATTATCAAGTGGTCGCTATATGCACTTTTAGTGATAGCGACAATTGTCATTACTGTATTCAGCAGCCAAATTTTTGGTCAAAACTACCACAAAGTTCTAGACGAATTCGGTGATTGGAATGGTAAAGACTATGCCTGGGATATTGAACCTATGTTCTACCAAATTAAAACAGGCAGTGCCTTTGGCGATTATTTCCTAGAACACGCTATTCCTAATACTTTAAGAACAATCCAAGTTGCTGGCGTTGCAATTACATTTGCAATTGCCTTACATTACTTAGCAAAGATTGTCTTTAGAAGTAAGAAAGGCAAAACAATTTCTCGCTTATTAGTGTCGTTTATCAAATGGGCTATTGCCTTAACCGCTGTATTCTTTATTTTAGATGCTTGGGGCGTACCTGCTACTGCAACATTAACTGGTGCTGGCGTACTTGCTCTTATCATAGGTCTTGGTTCCCAATCCTTAGTGGCCGATATCTTAGCCGGTATCTTCATCGTCTTTGAAGGTGAATTCCAAGTTGGCGACATCGTTATCATCGATGGTTGGAGAGGTGAAGTTAAAGAAATAGGTATGAGAACCACTAAGTTATTAGATGCCGGTGGTAACGTTAAAATCGTTAACAATAGTGAAATCAAAACGATCATTAACCAAACTCAAGAGCTCTCTTTAGCAAAAGCTAATGTCTCTGTTTCCTATAACGTTAGAATTGAAAAAGTTGAAGCGGTTATCGCTGATAACATCGCGAAGATTAAAGAAAAGATTCCTGCTATTGAAGAAGGTCCATTCTATAAGGGTGTTACCGAATTAGGGGAATCTGGTGTTGGATTGCTCTTTGTTGCCAAGTGTAAAGAAGATGATATTTATCAAGTTCAAAGAGATCTTAACCGTGAAATCAAAATCATGTTTGATGATAACAACATTGAAATACCATTCAATCAACTCGTTGTGCATATGGGTGAAGATGCTGATCAACAACAAGTCAGCAAACAAGATATTAGAAAAGCTGATAGATTTAACGAAGAACAAAAAGAGTTATCTCAAGATATCTCCGTTGAAAAATAATTACCTCTTAACTTATAAATATAGCCCATCAAATTGAAATGATGGGCTTTTCTTTTAAAATTTAAAGACAAATATTAATAATATCATTAAGGTGATATGGACCGCTAAACCCAACCAGTTAACCGCGGTGAAGTACCAGTGTTCACCTTTTGTCTTATGACGGAAGATTAACATCGCTGGATAACCACCGAAGGCCCCGCCTAAGAATGATAATAGCAATAGTGTTTTCTCTTTAGTTCTCCATTTGCCTGATTTGGCTTTCTTCTTATCTACGCCATAGGCGATAAAAGTAATAAGAGAAAGAAGAACTAGATATGAAGCATAGGCTATAATTACAATTTGTTTTGTGGTCATAAGTTTCACCAATGCATTAAGTTTTTACCAATTTCTTTTTTGTTATTAATATCGGCTTCAAAACATCTATAAATATCACCAACATTATTAATCTTATTTTCTGATAAGACCATAATGGATAAGGCTTCTTGCACTTTCTTATCGTTTAATGCTTTAGCGACATGTTCAAAGTCTTGTTTTGTACTTCTTGTAACACCTTTAAGCGACAAGCCTTTTTCTAACACTAATCTGGTATTAATAGGGGATTTCTCTTCGTTAACACCCATTAAGATTAAATCAGCGCCTGGGATTGATAAATCAATCATGTTATTAATCGCATCCGCGGAGAACTTGCCACCCACTGCTTCAATTAAAGTATCAAACTTCTCGCCCTTATACTCTTCAAACTTCGCAGTTTTAGCGTCCCTAAAAGCCTCTAACTTATGGTCATCAATACCAAAGACTGTTAAATCTAAATCAGGATGATCGAATCTCAACATGATATAAACGATATATGCCATAATGCCATCACCGAATAACGCTAATTTTTCGACTTCGTCAAAGTTAATTCTACGTAATGCCGCAGTTGCAACACTTAATAATTCAGAGAAAACAGCGATACTTGGAGCAATGGATTCATCATACTTAACTAGTAAATCCGGGCTACACGTGTAGTAGTTTCTTAAAAAACCATCCGCTGTTGAGCTTCTAAAAACAGCCTTAGGATAATAGTTATCGCCTAAGTCTTTTCTATGACATCTACGGTTGGAGTTATCGCTATAGAATTTATCATCAAATGAGTTAGGTACTAAGATAACTTTATCACCTTTTTTATATGTGCCTGTTGGATCTTTAACCACTTCACCAACAGCTTCATGGATTGGGGCTAATGGATATTTATGGTTTAAAACGTTGATATCACGATTACCTAAAAAGTAACGGATATCCGCTTTACAGATGGCCATCGTATCAACTTTTACTAAGACTTTATTATCCATGTCTTCCACAGTGTCGATGAACTTTTCAATAACACCAGGAGAGGTAACTTTAAAAATATTATTAAACATTAAAGGACAACCTCAGTCTTTCCAATCTTTAATAAGGCTTTAAGCATCATCAAATCATCAAATGTGGTGATTTTAAAGTTTTGAGCGCTACCTTCCACTAAATGGACATCAATACCAAAAGATAATACTAACTTCGCGTCATCAGTGACATTAGGAATATCTTCTTTTAAAGCCTTTTCATGGGCATCTTTAATAATCTTGAATTTGAATGTTTGAGGAGTTTGTCCTTGATATAATTCGTTTCTATTTGGAATATCAGAAATGATTTCATTATCTTTACTTCTAATAATCGTATCGCTTGCTTTAATAACAGTATCAACCGCACCAAACTTCTTACAAACAGCAATATTATCGTTGATAATCTTTTGACTAATTAATGGTCTAGCGGCATCGTGGATGACGATAATATCATCTGGAGAAGAGACTAATTCTTCAACGGCTTTTAAACCGTTATAAACAGAGATTTGTCTGGAGTTACCACCCGCTACAACACCTCTAACTTTACTTAAGTCATATTGTTTGCACCAAACTTTAACTTGATCTATATATTGTTCATTAGTGACAATCACAATCTTATCGACATCATCGTTGATTTCAAAAGCTTCAATGGTGTGGATCATTAATGGCTTTCCATAGATTGGAAGGAATTGTTTTGGTTTATCTGCATTACCCATGCGAGTACCGCTTCCTGCGGCAAGAATAAGAGCAATATTCATATTGGATAACTCCTTTACTATATTTTATGTTCTTTTAAGTAATCTTCATATCCCTGTTCTAAAGAAAATCCAGAGTTGTAGTGGTGACCAACTTGTTTATCCGCTGGTGGGAACTTCATGTAATCACCATAAAGATTTCTTAAATATGTGTCATAGTCTTTAGGGACATAGGCTTCGATATCTTCAAATGGAACTTTGATGAATTCTCTAAAGATATTGGAGTCCATCGCCTCTCTTTTCATATTAAAACCAAAGAAGTTACCCGCCATAACGGATTCTTCTAACGGGATTTTTCTTACTAACTTTTCAACGTGTTTATTACGCCAGTGGGCAATATCAAAGACATAGAAAAGACCAGCAACAATGTTAAGAAGAATATCTTTGAAGAATGTTCTAGCGTGAACTTTTCTTCTAAGCGCTGGCAAATAGCTTAAGTAGACCTGCCACCAGATGTGGTTGATTTTCTTTTTAAATGTTTCTCTTGGTTTGATTTCTCTAGAAAAACCATCAATTGGGAAGATATCAATCCAAACACCGTGATTAATACGATGTTGCTTGTATGTATTTTCAATGAAGGTAGTGGATGAATCTCTCAACTTACCATAGTTATAGATGTAGCAAGGATCAGTTTTGAATGTTTGAATAAAATATGGTGTACCTTCAAACTCTGATTGAAGTTCGACGAACTTATCATAGTCTTTTCTTGGCATCCCGACATCAATATCGTCATCCCAAGGGATGAAGCCTTTATGTCTAATAGCCCCTAATGTTGAACCACCAACGAGGAAATATTGAAGATTGTGCTTTTCACAAACTTTTATGAAGTATTTCAAAATGTTTAATTGTTTTTCTTGTAAAGCATTCATAGCGATATAGAAAGAATAAACTTTAATTGCCTTTTTTGCAACGCAAAGAGAACTATTACTTCATCAAATAGGGCAACTTATTGACCTTTTTGATATCAATTTCGTACTCTTCATTTCCCTCTCTTGTAATAGATACGATATGTTTATCATAGATAAATGACTTACATTGGTAGTCTTTACCTTTGAATGTTTTTAATCCATTAAGTGGTAAGCCTGGTATTTCTCTAACCTTACCAACAGTTAAACCCATACATTTAATCAAACTTTCTTTAGCGCACCATAAGTAGTAGAAGTCACTGTGCTCTTTAATCATCTTAGCTTCCGCTTCATTAAAGATTCTCACTAGTGAAGACATATCTTTGCTTTTAATTTCTTCAATGTCCACACCGATTTCAGCAGTGGAAACAACCATCAAAACATATTTACCAGAATGAGAAATATTAAAATAAGGTCCATTAGCGAAATATGGCTTACCGTTTTCATTTTTAAGTAACTCTTCTCTAGATAATTGGTTCTTCAAGTATGAAGAAAGTAGTGACCTAATTTGATCAATTTCATTCGCATATCTCAAAGCTTTTTCTTTTTGACCAATGGAAACATTTTCTAAAAGAAAACGGAAATGTTTCTTCCCTAATTCCGTATCAGCGACATATAGTTTGACTGTTTGCATACCTCTATTATATAGCCCAAAAGTTTGTTAGCAAGCAGTTACCCCTTTTTTCTTTTCTTAGAAAAGGGTAGACTAATTTCTATGAAAAAAAGAAATGTCGGTGTCTTACTTCCAGTATTCTCATTACCAGGTAACCATGGAATAGGTGACTTTTCTAACTATGCCTTTGCTTTTATTGATTGGTTAAAAAATCATAAATATCATTACTGGCAGATCTTACCACTTAATCCAATTGGTCCCGCTAATTCACCATACATCACAGTGTGCTCAGAAGCCTTTGATATCCGTTACATTTCTTTGGACAAATTAGTGGATCAAGGCTTATTAGATAAAGCCCCAAAACATCACCCTGAAGTAGGTAGAGTTGACTATCAAGATGTTTTAACGTTTAAAGAAAAATACTTAAGAAGTGCATATAAAAACTCTAAAATTTCACTTAAAAAATTCATTAAAGAAAACCCATGGGTGAATGAATACGCTAAATATTTAGTGCTTAAAAGCATCAACGATAACAAGCCTTGGAATGAATGGATTATTAAAAAGATTCCAAGCTTTGCAGAAGATGAAATCAACTTCCATATTTGGTGTCAATTTATTGCATTGAATCAATGGAATGACATTAAGAAATACGCTAATAAGAATGGTGTAAAGATTATCGCGGACTGCCCATTCTATGTCGGTCTTGATAGTGTAGATTGTTATTTAAATAAAGATGAGTTCATGATGGACGAACACTATAATCCAACTGTTGTTTCTGGTTGTCCTCCTGATGCCTTCTCTGATGATGGACAATTATGGGGTACACCAATCTATAACTTTGAAAAGATGAAAGAGAATAACTATAGATTCTTAATTAATCGTATTGCTTGTTTAGCCAGTCGAGCGGACATTCTCCGTTTAGACCATTTCCGCGCTTTTGACACATATTGTGTCATCCCGGCGGGAGATGAAAACGCAAGACGCGGGGAATGGAAGATTGGCCCTCGTAATGATTTCTTTGATAAATTATTTGAACAATATCCAAATATTCAAATCATCGCCGAAGACTTAGGTATCCTCTTCGATAGTGTGCACGAATTAAGAGATTACTATAAACTTCCAGGTATGAGAGTCATTCAGTTCGTAGCCTTTGAAGAATTAAAGGAAAACGATAACATCATCGTTTATCCAGGTACACATGATAACCAAACATTATATGGTTGGCTTAAGTCCTTAGATAAAGAACATAAAGCGATTTTAAGAAAAGAATATAAAGGTTCAAAAGATATATATGGTTCCTTATTTAAAGAAGTTTGGAATATGACAAGCCGCATCACAATATTCCCAATGCAAGACCTAATAAAATTAGATGATAAAGCCAGGATTAATCATCCAGGAACTGTGGGTGAACATAACTGGACATTCAAATTTAAAAACATGAAGTTCTTAGAAACTGTCAAATATGGCAACTAGTTTGACAGTTTTTTTGTTTTGTATCGTTTAGCCTGGCGATTAGTTTTATCTAACTTTTGATATGTTATAATTTGGGCACTATGAAAAACAAACTAACTGCATTGGCGTTTATTTCTTTGTTGGCTTTAAGTGCCTGCGGGACAAGGGAGTACAAGCCTCAAGATTACATCCTTACGATGAATTACAAGGATGATTTCCGCATTTTACAACTAACAGACATCCATCTTTCTGATAAGGATGATCAACAAACACAGTTCAAGTTCATGGATTTGCTCTATAAAGACGCTAATAGTCCTGATCTTGTCGTGGTCACTGGCGACTTATTCACTTTCGCAAGTAAAGGCACTGCGAAAAGCTTATTGAACTATCTCGATGGTAAAGGTGTCCCATGGACTGTTTGTTTTGGTAACCATGATGAACAATGCTACTTCTCAGTGGATTGGTTAACTGAAACTCTTACCAAGTTTGGCTCAAACTGTATGTTCAAAGATTTACAAGATGACGCAGTGAATGGCAATTGTAACTTCGCTATTAACTTAATGAAGGATGGTAAAGTTCATGACCAATTATTCGTAATGGACTCTAACCGTTATAACTTCAACTTAAGTCAATTAGGTTATGACTGCTTCAAACAAGACCAAATCGATTGGTATGAAAGTATTGTTAAATACACTAAGGAACAAAATGGTGGTGAAACCGTTAATTCTTTAATGTTCTATCACATTCCATTACCAGAAATTAATAATGCCTGGGAAGAAGGCACCAAGATTTATGGTGAAAAAAGAGAAGCTTCTTGCCCACCAGATCATGACTATGGATTTTTCAATAAAATTAAAGAATTAGGTTCCACAAAGGCGATGTTCTTTGGCCATGACCATATCAATAACTTTGAAGCCGATTATCAAGGTGTGAAGTTCTGCTACGGCATTAAATCTACTGACCGTATTTATCACGATGAAGATATGATGGGTTGCCAAACAATCACCATTCATAGTGACCATTCATTACAAATTGATAGATACTATCACACATATGCGGAGGTGAAGTAATATGAGTAAGAAATTTTCTTTGATTGCTTTAGCAATTATTGCCGTCCTCGGCTCATTAATGGCTTTCGCCGCTTCTAACTTGTTCTTTACTGACGTTCCATATTTTGGACCAGATATTATGAATACCGCAATCTTCACAAGTTTCAGTGCTTTATTATTCGGTGCTTACTTTGTGATGGGTGCGATGTATATTGTCCGCTCTTATTTAAAACCAAACATCTGTAAGAGATTATCTAAGACATACTTAAAGATTACCTTCGTTTTAGCGGGTTTAGGTTTAGTATTCGCGATTCTCTCTGGTGTGATTACTTATAATGGTAATTTATTAGCCCCATATCCATTCCCAGGATTCTTAATCCTCATGTTAGTGGGCCACGCTCTTGTTTTAGGTGGTGCAATCTTTGCTTACTTAAAACCTGTTAAAGCTATGCCAGAAGATACAGAACAATTTAAAGTTGGCGCTAAGCACGTCTTCTTCACCATGGGCTGGTTCTTATTCACCGCTTTAGCGTTCAACCGTTTCGGTGCATTCTTAACCATGCCACTTTATGTGGAACTTAGAAACTTCCACCTTACATTCTTATTCTATTTATTCTTATTAGTGCCAATGGCCATCTTAGTCAAAAAGGTCTTTGACGTTTATGAAATCAAATTAAATAAGTTTGTTTATGTAATCGCGTTATTCGCTATTAACTTAGTTTTATTCCTCACAGTGGCGATTATTGGTATGAACGATACAACATTCGTTTCATCCTTATCACCAGCAATGCCACTTGAAAGATTGGCCGCTAAGCCAGTGGAAATCATCATCCACTTTGCTTCTCAATTCGGCATCTTACTCGCTTGGTTAATTAGAGAAATCAAAGCTAAAAAAGCTAAATAGTACGTTTGTTTAAAATTGAAACAACTAAAACCGCAATTACGATTTTAGCAATATCAAAAGGTACATAAGGCACTACGGCAATAAGTAGTGCTTTTTGTATATCAAAATGTAAATACAATGCCAAGAATAAAGCGCCAATAAAATAACAAATAATTAAGGAAACTACACACGCGATAGACATTCTTAAAAATTGATTCTTAATTGGTAATTTATTTAAGAAATATAAGATAGGCGTAATAATCACGAACGAGATTACAAAGCCAAACGTTGGAGTAATACCAGCATTAAAACCAGCGTAGACGGGTGCGAATAAACCGATTAATAAATATAGTCCAGTAATAATAATGCCATCATAAAAAGTAGAAACAGTTAAACCAATGATGAAGACCATCAATAGTTGTAATGAGACTTTAATATTATCCCCTAAAGGAATAGAGAACATGCCAATCACACAGAGCATGGCGAGCATGATGGCGTTTTTAGTAATGCGCTTAATAGTGTTAGTGTTTTTCATAACCCGAACTATTATAGAACAAATTTAAATTCATTGAAGATTTTATATTCAGTTTTTTGATGTTTTGTTATAATAAGGGTTAGGTATGGCAGTTCGTTATCTAATCCTTAAGCACGTTTCGCTAGGATATGGAATTTTACTTAAAAGAGAACCAAACGACATCGGGCGTGTCTTTTTCGCTGATGATAGAAATGTGAAAAACATTGTTTTATCGCATCCTCTATTATCTGTCGCGGAAAACATTTCCCTTTCTAAGTTTGTTTCTTTAGGTTTGTTCGAAGGCTTATTTGATGCGAACACAAAGATCAAGGCTAATGACTATCTAGATGGTGCAATTAAAAACATGCATTTAAGTGAAAATGAATGCTATGGCACAATCATGGGCCAAAAGGAATATTCTTTCAGAATATCAATTGATACAAATTCATTTGTAACATTATCTTGTTCTTGTCCAGTCAGTGAACCTTGTAAGCATCTATACGCTGCTTTCTTAACAATTAAAAAGTTAATCGATCCAAAAGGCGAAAAAGTAGTGGCCTCAATTAACTCTAATGAAAAGACATTTAAAGATTTATTAGAAAGATACCTCTATTTAAGAGGTGGAGATAATCTTCCACTTATTAGCAAGATTTCTTATCAAATCAAAGGTCTAGAAGCCGCGACCACATTTATTAATGAACTTTTAGCGTATTATCAACGCGGTCAATATAAAGCTCGTGTGATTAACGATATTCTTTCTCCATTATTCTTTAATCAACATAACGTTGAGAACTTCCAAAAGATTATGGAAAGCGCAGATGAGAGTGTTAAAACAATGCTCACTGAGGCTAAAAATAATTATGAAGTCTTAAGAGATGAATTAGAAAAGAGAAAGAGTGTTACTAGAAAAGCTAATTTATATAACATCTTGATTGCCCCTAACTGTGATGCTTTAGTGGAACTTCTTAAGCACGCTGAAGAGAACTTCAGTGAAGAAAGATTAGCAAGCCAAGTAATGATGGAATTCATTAAATATCAAGATTTAACAATCGAGCAAATCGCTGCGCTTAAAGATTGCTATTTATTCCAAATGAATCATAGATATTATATGCAAGACTTATTCTCTTCCCCAGCGAAGAATCGTTTAAGTATCTATTTATTGTTATTTGATGAATTGCCACTTGATGATAACAAAATTAAACAAATTCCTTTGGAATATTTCTTAAAAGTTGCACCTTATAGCAATGATAAGAGCAGATATATTCAAATTGTTCACGCCAATATCAATAGTTTAAAAGAAGAAGACTATCCATTAGTCGCGGAACTTCTCGTTGGTGTTGCGTTGCAACATGAATATATTGACGAAAGAACAATTCGTTTATCAATTGAATTAAGTAAAAAGATTCCAAATGGTGCCTTTATTGGTGAACTAGTGGATCAAAATATCAGAAGACCAAAGAAGAGTAGGATGCGTTAAAAATGAACGTCGTGGAATTATTAGAACATTATCGTTTAGAAAAGTTAACTCCTGAGGATTTAGAACTTTTCACATACTTCTCTTATAAGTACGGCATTGATTATGATGAGGCTAATCATCCATTTTTCTATGTTCAATTATTTACTAAGATAAATCGCATTCAAATTCTTGAATTTGTTTTAGATTATAAAGGTAGACTTAACTATACATGTCAAATCTGTCGAGAAAAGGAACCTTGTAGACACTTCTCCATCTTAGCGAGCAAACTCTTAAAAGATGAATATGAACAAATTAAAGAAGTCAGCACAAAGTTTGCCTTTGAAATATCTGATGTTGATAGAAGAGAACAACAATCTGCTTTTGATTTAGAAATTGGTGAGGTCTTTAAAGAAATTAGAAAAGAAGAAATCGCTAATGCATCCACAAAAGCAAGAATCAAAGTTTATTTAGAAGATACAAGATTCTCCTATAGTGTGAATCTTACCATCGCTAAAGGTAGAGAATATAAAATAGCCTCTATCGACCGCTTCCTAGCGAGATTCATTAACGAAGAAGAATTTAGATATGGTAAAGACCTTACATTAGTGCACGTGTTGTCTTCTTTTGATGAAACAAGCCAAAGAATCATTAAGATTTTAGAGAAATATAATCCTGATTTCTTCATTGATTTAAATAACGATAAATCTCTCATTTTCTTTGATGAATTATTAAATGCCTTAAAGGGTGACTACTTATATATCAATAATGAAGTCTATCGTGTCAGTGAAGAAGCGATGGACATCAAGATTCGCGTTAATGATAATTATTCCTTAATTCCAGAAGGCATTATCAAAGGTTATATTCCTTTAACAAGAAATTATTATTACTGCAAATCCGCGAACGATATTAAACCATTAACTAATAATGCTTATATCAATAGCCTTATTGATTCTGCAAGAAACTATCCATTAAGCACAATTCAAAATAACTTTGATAACTTCAAATATTCCTTCTTTGAAAAATATCCTGATTTCTTTGAAATCGCTGACAAAATTAAAGAAGAACTTAATGAATCCGCTTTAGTGATTAAAGCCTATTTTGATTATGAAAAAGATAATGTCTATGAAAAGACTAGATATTTTAAAAATGAGCAAGAAATTGACGCTAGAGACATTAAGAACTTCTATGAAGTTTCGCAAGTTAAACATTATCAAGAAATCTTATCTAGTTATGGTTTCTTTGATCATGTTCTAAGTGATGGTGGTCAAGTCTGGGATTTCTTAAATAGCACTTTAGAAAACTTACAAAAAGTCGCAGAAATCTATTTCTCTAAAGATTTAGATTCTAGAAAGACCAGTTCATTTACTTCACCTAATATCACCATTAAGAAAGATGGTTCAATGCTTGAAGTACTTGTCGATGGGTCCATTTATAGTGATGAAGAACTTAAGACAATTTTGATTGGCTTAAAGAGAAAGAAGAAATTCGTTAAGATTGGTGATAACTTCATCAACTTAATGAGTGATGACACAAAAGAATTCTATAGTCTCGCTAAAGACTTAGATTTAATTAGTGAAAACTCATTACATAGTAAAAAAGAACTTCCTTTATACTATGCTTTCAAAGCCTATGGCAAAGACAATAGTTTCTTATCAATGGATAGTTATTTAGATGACGTCTTCAATGAATTAAAGAATTTCTCTGATTCTAATATTGAGATTCCTAAGATTAACGGTGAACTTAGAAGTTACCAAGTCGATGGTGTTAAATGGCTCAATGTTTTATATAAATACTCTTTAGGCGGCATTCTCGCTGATGATATGGGCTTAGGCAAAACCATTGAAACTATTGCCTTTATTAATTCCATTAAACAAGATAAACCAATCTTAATCGTTTCCCCTAAATCCTTAGTGTTTAACTGGGTCAGTGAATTTAATAAATTCGCTAGTGACATTCCAGTCTACGCGATTATCGGTACAGTGGAAGAACGTAAAAAAATTATTAAGAAAATTAAGAACGATAAATTTGGTGTCTATTTCATCTCTTATGATTCTTTAAGAAATGAATTTGAAAATTTAACGGATATTACTTTTGATATGTGCATCCTTGATGAAGCGCAGTTCATTAAGAATATGCACGCGAAGAAAACAGGCGCAGTTAAACAAATCAATGCTTTACACACAATCGCCTTAACCGGTACCCCAATTGAAAACAATATCTATGACCTTTGGTCAATATTTGATTTCTTAATGCCTCATTATCTTTTAGATTATGAAGATTTCAAAGATTCTTACGAGCACAATGAAGAATACTATGAAATCGTGAGAGACAAAGTCGCTCCATTCATTTTAAGAAGAAGAAAAGAAGATGTCTTAAAAGACTTACCAGAAAAATATGAAGTCATTATTACCACTGAAATGAGCCAAGAACAAAGAAAGCTTTATGATGCTTTCCGCTTACAAGCCAAAGAACAACTCAAATCATCCGATGGTGGTTCTAAGATCATGGAAGTCTTATCCATTATTACAAGACTTAGACAAATATGCGTTGATCCTTCAACATTTGTTGATAACTTCACAGGTGAATCAGGAAAGATTACCGCTTTAAAAGACATTATCAAAGATAAGATGCAAGAAGGACATAGATTCTTGATCTTCTCTCAATTTGTCTCCGCTCTTAACATTGTTAAGGATGAAATCGAAAAGATGGGTATCAAGTACTATATGATTACTGGTGATACAAGCGCGAAAGAAAGACTTAGAATCTGTAATGATTTCAATAAAGATGAGGATTATAAGATTGTGCTTATTTCCTTAAAAGCAGGCGGCACGGGTCTCAATTTAGTGGGTGCTGATGTGGTTATCCATCTTGATCCATGGTGGAATTATTCCGCGGAATCTCAAGCGAGTGATAGAGCCCATCGTATTGGCCAAACTAGAACAGTGGAAGTCATTAAACTCATTGCTGAAAATAGTATCGAAGAAAAAGTTGTTAATCTTCAAAATGAGAAGAAAGAACTTGTTGATAAAGTCATCAGTGATAACGATTCTTCAATCAAATCACTCTCCATCAAGGATTTGAAGTCAATCCTCAGCATGTAAAAATCGCAACAATAACGGACATGAATTTGTGTTTTGTCATATATTAAATGTCGCCGTTCTTGTATAAAGAAGGTGAATCATTTCATATATAATCATGGAGGCTCAATATGATTTTAGAAAAATGTGTCATTGGTATTGAATTCGGTTCTACCAATATTAAAGCTGTCATGCTTGATGAAAATCATGAAATTATTGCATCAAATGAATATGCTTGGGAATCAACTTTAAAAAACGGCATTTGGATCTATACTTTAGAACAAGCCAAAATCGGTTTAGCGGATTGCTATGCTGGATTAAAACAAAAATTCGAAACTAAATATCGTCGCCCATTAGCGAAAGTCGGTGCGATTGGTATTTCAGGTATGATGCATGGTTATCTTGTCTTTGATAAGAATGGTAATCAACTTGCAGAATTCCGTACATGGAAAAACACCATCTGCCCACAAGCACAAGATCAATTATCTAAATTATTCAATTTCAACGTCCCACAACGTTGGAGTGTCTCTCATATTTATCAAGCCATGCTTAATGGTGAAAAGGAAGTTAAAGACATTGTCTTTGCTACAACCTTAGCAGGCTACTTCCATTATTTATTAACTGGTGAAAAAGTCATTGGCGCCAACGATGCTAGTGGTATGTTCCCATTAGACCCAAGCACCAAAGATTACGATGCTAAGATGGTTTCTAAATTCAACGAAGTCATTAAAGATAAAGTTGATTGGAGAATCTTAGACATCTTGCCAAAGTGTATGTTAGCGGGCCAAAATGCAGGCTACTTAACAAAAGAAGGTGCTAAATTAATCGACCCATCTGGTGTTTTGCAACCAGGTATCCCATTCTGTCCACCAGAAGGCGATATGGGTACAGGTATGATTGCCACTAACTCAGTTAGAGTTGGTTATGGTAACTCCTCCCTCGGTACATCTGGCAATATTACTCTTGTTACTGATAAGAGCATTGCCATGAATAAGGAAATCGATGTTATCGCTTCCCCAAGTGGCTATCCAGCCGTTCTTGTTCACGCGAATAACTGTACAACTGATATCAATGCTTGGGTTGAATTATTACATCAAGCAATCGTTTTAGCGGGTGGTTCCATCCAACGTGGCGAATTATTCGTGAGATTGTTCAATAAATCTCTTGAAGGTGAACCAGATGCCGGTGGTCTTGTCTCGTTTAACTACTTCTCTGGTGAAGCCGCAGTTGGTGTTCAAGAAGGTAGGCCATTATTCGTGAGAGAACCAGACGCTAAGATGTCATTAGCCAACTTCATGAAATCTCATATCTTAGCCGTTCTTGCAGTCTTAAGAATCGGTGTTGATATCTTAAAGAAACAAGGTGTCGAAGTTAATAAAATATATGGCCATGGTGGTTTCTTCAAAACACCAGTGGTTGGCGCTAAAGCATTAAGTGCTGCTTTAGATGCTCCTGTTGCTACATTAAGTAGTGCGGGTGAAGGTGGCCCATATGGTGAAGCCTTATTAGCCGCTTATATGTTAGAAAAAGGAAAAGGTGAAACCTTAGAAGACTATTTACAAAATAAGATCTTCGCTAACGCTAAAGAAGATGTTGCTATTGCTTCTAAAGAAGAAGTTAAGGGCTTCAATAAATTCTTAGAAAGATATAAAGCCGCTGTCCCAGTGGAAGCAAAAGCCGTTGAATGCGTTGAAGGTCAACACAATAAGTAATTATGTTTAATTGGTGTTTTATTGGAACTGGTCAAATCGCTAAGAAAGTTGCTAAAGAATTAGTAACTAATCCTGGGCATCAAATTGTCTCTGTTTTCAATCGCACCAAAGCTAAAGCGGAAAAATTCGCTAAAATTTATCATTCCACAGTTTATGAAAGTGCGTTAGAAGCAATAAATGATCCTCGTGTTGATGGTGTCTATATTGCGACTACTAATGAAACGCACTTTTCATTTTGCAAACTATGTTTGGAAAACCATAAACCAGTCTTATGTGAAAAACCAATTACTGGTAACACAAAAGAACTTAAAGAATTAATTAAATTAAGTGAAGAAAATAACACTCTTCTAAAAGAAGCGATGTGGACTTGGTTTAATCCTGTCGCTAATAAGGTGAAGCAGTGGATTAAAGAAGAAAGAATTGGAAAAATCCTTTCTGTTGACTGCATCTTCAATATGCCAATATTTGGTTATAACAAAGCCAAAGGTAGATACATCAATCCAAGTAGATATGGTGGTGCGCTTCTTGACTTAGGTGTCTATTCCGTTAGATACGTGTATGAGTTATTTGGTAGACCAAACGCTATTACCGCGAAAGGTAAACTATATAACGGCATTGACTTATTCAATGATTCAATATTTGAATATGATGGTTTTAAAGCCCATGTTAGTAGTCAGATCAATGCTTTGGTGGGCGAACACTGTATCATCAAAGGTGAAAAAGGCATTATTAAAGTTCCTTTATTCCATATGGCTAGTAAAGCCGTCTTAAAAACTAAAGAAGGTAAAGAAGTCTTTAGAGATAAGAAAAAGAAATTTGCCACCCAGTTTAGAGTGGTCGCCGAATATATCAAAAATGAAAAACCTAATGAACTAGTCTCTTTAAATTCATCCGTGGATGTTATGGAATTAATGGATGAAATCAGAAGGCAAATCGGTGTCATCTTCCCTTGTGATTGATACTTTTTTGACAATAATAAAACTTTATTTTTATAATAAATATAAATAAGGGGAAATATTATCATGCCAGCAAAAAAACCAGCTGCCAAGCCAGCACCAAAGAAACCAGCACCAGCTAAAAAGCCTGCTGCTAAACCAGCTCCAAAGAAAGCTGAACCAGCTAAAAAGCCAGCTCCAAAGAAGCCTGAACCAAAGAAAGCCGCTCCAAGCGCTAACGCTTCTTACCACCTCTCCAAGAGAGAAGATGGCAAATGGCAACTCTTCATCACAGGTAGTGACAAAGTCATTAAGACATTCGCCACAAAAGCTGAAGGTGAAGCCTATGCTAAAGAAAAAGCAGAAAACACTGGTCGTGCAATTTTAAAGCACAACTCCAAAGGTGCTAATAAAGGCAAAATCGCTAAGAAATAGTTGATTCATAAATGAAAAAACTTATATGCCTTGACATGGACGGCACCGTCTATCTCGGTGAGCGTTTATTTAAAGGCGCAAAAGAAACATTCGAATATTTTAAACAAAACGAAATATCGCTTGTTTTTTTGACTAACAATTCTTCCCACTCCTTAGCGTTCTATGTTGATAAAATCAAAAGGATGGGTATCGACTGTAATGAAGATAATTTTTATTCATCTATTGATACCACAATTAAGTATCTAAAAGATCAACAAGTTAAAACTCTTTATGTGTTGGGCGTGAAATCATTTAAAGAGGAATTAAAGAAACATTTCCAGCTTATTGAAACTTATCAAGAAGAAATACCTGATGTCGTCTTAGCGTCATTTGATACTGAACTAGTTTATGACGAATTAAAGACTGCATGTTTATATATACAAAAAGGTAGCAAATTCATTGCCACTAATATGGATTATCGCTGTCCAATCGAAGACGGATTCTATATCCCAGATTGTGGTGGACTTTGCAAATGGATTGAGATGTGCACTGATAAAGCACCTATTTTCTTAGGAAAACCAGAACCCACAATGATTTATCAAGTCATGGAAAAGTTTGGTGTTACTAAGGAAGAAACCATGATGGTAGGAGACCGCTACTATACAGATATTGTCGCAGGTCTTAACGCTGGTGTAGATACAGTTGCCGTATTAAGTGGTGAAACCACTTTAGAGGAATTTAAAAAGGCTGACCGTAAGCCAACCTTTATAATTGATTCAATTGCAGATTTAATTAAACTACTTAAATCTTATTCAGAATAAGTATAGTTAATTTTCTTTTCAGTTGTTTTAAGATTAATCTTTTTGTTGGAAGACGTTAGTGGTGATGTAATCAACACCCATGTCCTCTAATTTTCTAAGCATCTTCTCATCATCCACTGTCCAGACATTAACTTTAAGGTTCTTTTTATGGAATATATCAACGAGATCTTGTGTTAATAATCTATCTTCAATATCGATATCCATTTTGAAAAACTTCGCCCATTTATAGAGCATCTTGTAGTGCCCTTCTTCTAAAAGAAGTTGGAGATGCACTCTTTTGTGGTATTTATTTCTTAGCTTAATGAGTGGCCAAGGATAGAAAGCAATGAATGTAACATTCTCTAAACCCATATATTCATCAATATATTTGGCGAGCTTCTTTAAATACTTACCTTTTGGGTTTTTAGGTTTGAATTCAATGATAGGGCGTTTGCCACTTTCCTTACAAATCTTTAAATAATCTTCAAAAAGCGGAATATAAGCCTCTTTATCATCTTGCTCGTTATCTAAATGCAATTTGATAACTTCGTCTTTTGTCATGTCTGCAATGACGTATTTTTGCCCATTGCTTAAGAAGTCTGGGTCATGATGAACAACCCAATAGTTATCTTTGGTTAAATGAATATCTGTTTCAATACCAAAGAATTCACCTTTTCCCGCTTCTTTAAAGGCATTTAATGTATTTTCAAAGTATTTATCGTGCTTACCACGATGCGCGATACATAATGGTTTCATATTTAATTAATCTTCGGCTTCTCCTAAAGCTTCTAAACCTTTTGTAAATGTTGTCTTTGTGGTTTTAACGTTCTTCACAAAGAAGAAAACCACTAAGGAGATAACAATACAGACACCAGCATACACTGGTAAGAATCTCCAGTCAAAGCCATCAATGAATAATAATGAACCCAAAGCAATTGGGGTGATTGTTTGAGCGGCCATACTAGCGGCGTAGTAGTAGCCTGTGAATCTACCAATCTTCTTACTGTTACATAATTCAACAACCATTGGGAAGGAGTTAACGTGGACTAAGGACATACCAAAGCCTTTGATTAACCAAATAATATATAACCAAACTGGAATTGAACCATGTGGTAAACCAGCGGTAAATGTTAATAATGCCCAAATGAAATAGCTACCTAAGGTTAACGCTAAACCACCAAATAGTGTCCACTTACGACCAATCTTACTAGCGATAATGCCACCGACCGCGAAACCAGCGACGCTACCGACACCACCTAAGATGGTTAAGATCATCGTGCTTGTACTTTCGGAGTGGGTACCATAAATAACGTAGTTATTAAGGAATGTGGATATACCATTATCCGCCATAAACCAGAAGAACTCAGCGCCTAAGATAAGGAATAACATAATCTTATTAGCCTTACTTAATGGCTTATCATCATCAACTTTGTCCGCAGTTTCACTAACGGCTTCGCCTCTCGCCAATTCATCTTTCATTTCATCTCTAATCTTGTTTTCTTTGACAAGGAAGAACAAGACAATCGCACTAACAAGCATTAAAACAGAGGCAACAAGGAATGGACCTTCAACTGCCCAAATATTGTTATATGCCCATGTATGTTCAGAGTATAAGCCTGTGTTCTTATCAACTGCAGTACCTAAGTATTTACTTAAAACAAATACTAAACCAACGACCGTGGCAAAGGCACCGCCGATATAACCCATGATATTGATAATACCATTTGCCTTACTACGTAATGGTTTTGGGGTGATATCTGGCATTAAAGCAACCGCTGGGTTTCTATACATCATAGCGAATAAAACAACAACTGCCATCATGATGATGACACCTGCTAATTGATTGAAATGGAATAAAACAGGAATAAATGGGAAAGCGATAGAGCAAACGAATGTACCAATTAAGATATATGGCATACGTTTACCAATCTTGGTGTTTGTTTTATCTGATAAATGACCAAATACTGGCATTAAGATTAATGCGGCAATATTATCAATAGCCATCATAATACCAACAGGGTATTGAACTTTCTTAATGATATCGCCACATTGGGCGATAGCCTCAGGAGTATTGATTTGACGAAGTGTTTCGTATTCTGGATAGAATGCTTTAGCAAACATTTCGCTTAAAAATGTTGGGCACCATAAGTCATAAACTTGCCATAAAAGCAAAATTCCAAAGAATGCAAAGCCAATTAAAAATGTACGTTTGTAATTCAATTTAAACGTAGATTGATTCTGAACAGTTTGTTCCATAATTACCTATCTTTCTGCGTTAAAACTAACGCTTTCTACCAATAGCAAGTTAAGTCTTTAACGACTTTTTGTCAACCTTTTTATAAATAAAAGGACTATAATAGTGACGAGGTTACATATATGAACAATAAATTTAAAAGTATTAGGATTACTGATAATTTTTACCAGTCTTCCAGTTTCTTTCCAATGCCATTAACTTTAATTGGCACACTTAATGAAGATGGTACTTTAACTTCCTATGGTGCCTATTCATTAATCTTTCCTTACTATATCGCTGGTAAGAAGTTCTACGCGATGTTATTAGAATGCCGTAACACATCTAATACTGCGAAAGGCTTATTAAGACATAAGAAATGCACAATTAATTTCTTACCATATTCCAAAAAGAACTTCGCTCAACATGTTGACTGTGGTTTCCCAGGTGATACCCCAGAAGAAAAGATGAAAAACTTTAGATTCACTCCAGTTGATGGTTTATCACAAGATGAACATCCTGAAGAAAAATATCCAAAGATTTTAGATGAAGCATTACAAGTATTTGAATGTACATGGATGAGTGAATTAGATAACGCCCAAGATGATCCGGTATTAGAAGACTATGATGGCTTTAAATATCATGACTTCAATGGTATCACCTCTAAATTCGGTGCTCATTTTATCTTAAGAATCGATCACATCCTCATTAAAGAGAAATACTATAACTCCATCATCAATGGTGCGACTCGTAGTAATTACTGCCCATTACCAACTAACTGGGGCTATAGAGATAGTAAATACTTCTGGTGTTCTGATTTTAAGAAACCAGACGCGATTGCAATTCCAAATAGAGAAGTTGATATCTCCTCAGTTAGATATGCCGCGGATAGACTTAATACCGATGTTAAGTTTACCGATGCCGCGCTTAAGATGCTTGTCAAAGTGCCACGTCCATTCTTAAAACTCGTATTAAACGGCTGTGTGGACTGGGCTAATAAGAATGGCAAAAAGGTCATTGATGAACCGGAAATGAAGGAAATCAATGATAAGCGTTCACAAGAAAAGAAAGCCAAAAAATAAGAGGACTAAGTCCTCTTTTCTTTTATCTTGTTTGATAGCGATGAATAATAAATTCGATGATTAATATGAAGGCTTCCACGAGAAGTGAAATGCCGATGAATATGAAGTGGTGGTCTAAAGCTTCAACATTCCTTGTGATTAAGAAGATGGAGAATATTGCTTCAGTAACACAGAGAATAATAATGACAATATTAAGGAATGGTTGCTTAAGAATGTTATAACCAGCGTTAGCGATTTTAACGACTTGGAAAGCGATGCTACAAATACCCCAAATAACACACGTGGTCGCTAATTCCATATCAATCGCCATAATTAACACACCAAGAACCATTGATAATCCCGCCACAATTGCGTTAGGTATATTACGTAATTTTCCAAGCATTTTTAGTGAGAGGAATTCAACCATTTCGGTTGCGCCTATGGCTAAGACAATTGAACCAATAAACGACTTATTAAGTTCTAAACTTTCCTGATGTTGATAAGCGATGAAAGTTAAAATGGTCACACCAATGATGATGTTACTTAAAATCGTTACGATCTCGAGGATGATATGAAGTGTGCCACTCTTTCTCATAATTCTATGGTAGTCCTTATTTTAAAAACCTTCAAAACTATCTTTTAATAATTTCTAAAACGATATCAATCATCGTGTTGAAATCTTGGATACAAAGATATTCAAAACGGCCGTGGTGGTTACCACTTCCTGTACCTAAGTTTGGTGTAACCAAACCCATCTTGGAGAAAGTTGCGCCATCAGTACCGCCTTTAATACGTTCAAATTTTGGCTCAATACCAAGTTTTCTAAGTGCCGCTTCTGCTTTTTTGACTGGACGTGGGTCTTTATCAACATATGGTTTCATATTTTCATATTGTTCAGAGATTTCCACTTTGATTTTGGCTTTTGGATATTTTGCGGATAATTCGTCTCTGATTTGATAAATCTTAGCGTCTAATTCTTCTAAAGCTTTTCTTGAGAAGTTTCTTAAAATAGCCACAAATTCAACTTGTTCACTAGTGCCGTTAACTGAAGTTAAGTGCCAATATCCTTCATCAGCGTAATATGGTGTTTCCTTTTGAGGAAGCATATTAATGAATTCCGCTTGTAATTGAAGAGCGTTAATTAAGGTATTTTTACCTTCACCTGGGTGGACTGAAACACCATCAATCTTCACTCTTAATTGTTGTGCATTGAAGTTTTCAATATCAATGCTATTAACAGCGCCACCATCAATTGTGAAAGCATAATCCGCGCCCATTTTCTCTAAAGAGAAATGCTTTGGACCTTCACCGATTTCTTCATCAACAGTAAAAGCTACCGCTAATGGGTGATGTTTGAAATCAGGATGTTCTTTAATATAATCAAGTACCGCCATAATAATAGCGATACCAGCTTTATCATCAGCGCCTAATAATGTATTGCCATCGGTAACAACTAAATCTTTGCCGATAAATTGTTTCATATGTGGGAATTGATTTAAGGAAATACGATATTGATCATTTAAGATGATGTCATTACCATCCCATTTAGTAACGATGCGAGGATTAACATTCTCATCAGTGACTTCTAAAGCGGTATCAACGTGGCTATTTAAACCAATAACATCACCTTCACCATTAAGGTGGGCATAGACGATACCATATTCATCCATATAGGCATCTTCTAAACCTAATTCTTTTAATTCTTTAACCAAAAGACGACTGAGATTCTTTTGCTTTTCAGTAGAAGGAGTGGTGTCTGTATTTTCATTGGCTTGTGTATCAATCTTCGCGTAGCGGATAAATCTTTCAATATTCTTGTCCATAAATCTTCTCCCTTGAATGCCAATATTATATATGTCCCTCTTGAAACATAGTATCTTTTTCTTTTCTAAGAAAACAAATCTCTATAAAATGAAAGCATGGTTGAAGAAATTGAAATTAAAAGAAAAAACTATCAAGTCGTCGAACAAATCAGTGATCACTCATTCAAAGTAGAAAGAAAAGGCAAATATTATTTATTAAAAAAATTTGATGATGATCCAGAAGGCTTTGAGAAGTTTGTTGATTGTGAACATCGCTTAAGAGTTTCTGGTGTCAGCAATCCTAAATGCTATTTATACGATAAGAAACTCAGATGGGCCATCCTTGAATATATCGAAGGTGAAAACTGCTTTGGTATGTTACAAATCGCCCCTCTTCCAGAACAAGTACTTGAACTAATGTTTAAAGCCTATTGGTACGCAAGAACTGATAGAATGGCGTTAGACATGAAACCAGATAACTTTGTTTACGCTGATGGCAAACTTTATTACATGCCATTCAAATACGAAAAGTTTGTATCTAACGACACATTTGTCCAGCACGACATTCGCTTATGGTTCTTCACAAAAGAATTTGTTAAATATTGTCATGATAAGGGAATTGATGTTGATCAATCACAATTAAAGAGCGATTACGAAACTAATAAAAACATCGCTTTAATGACTGTTAAGTATTATAGATAAGAGGTTAAAAGAATTTATGGAAAACAAAGTCCTTAAAATCATCAAGTCTCGTGTGAGCTGCAGAGCTTATAACGAAAAGAAAGTTTCGCTCAAGAAAGCCTTAGAAGTCGCTGAAGCAGGTAAATATGCTCCTAGTGGCAAGAACAGACAAATCGCTAACATTTATGTCGTTAACAGCAAGAGATACGTGGAAAAGTTGAGGACGTTGTCGCTAAATGAACTCAATCGTGACTGTATGTACGGCGCTAAAACAATCATTATCGTTGGTGCTCCTCGTGAAGATGCCTTCACTGATAAAGATTGTTCCTGTATTTTAGAAAATATGTTTTTAGCCGCTCATGCCTTAAAGATCGATTCTTGTTGGATTAATCAATTTGATGATTTATTTAATACAAAAAATGGGTTAAAAGTCAAAAAGGCTTTAGGTATTCCAGAAGATTATAAAATCGTTGGCAGCTGTATCCTTGGCTACGCTAAAGATCCAGAGTCATTGCAGGTCAAAGATAGAAAAGAAGACTTTGTTAAAGTTCTATAATACAAACACGCGCATTCGTAAGATTGTCATACGCAAATAGCAAGTTTACAATCATTGCGAATGCTTTTTTGTTGTAAAGTGGATATGTACATATAGGAGAGTTTTATAATGAAAAAAGTAGTTACTAATCCCTACTTACCAAATTTTGAATACGTCCCAGATGGTGAACCACATGTTTTTAACGGACGTGTTTATGTTTATGGTTCCCATGACCGTTTCGGTAGTAGCGGTTTCTGTCTAAATAATTACATTACCTGGTCCGCTCCAATTGATGATTTATCTGATTGGCGTTATGAAGGTGTTATTTGGAAAAAGACAGATGACCCATTAAATAAAACAAAAACCCAATTCTATGCTCCTGACGTTTGCCAAGGTCCAGATGGTAGATATTATATCTATTATTCTCCAGCACCTGGTTTCACAAAAGGTTCTTGGGTTATTCGTTGCGCTGTTGCTGATTCTCCAGCCGGCCCATTCAAATTCCATGGTAAAGTTGATTTATCAAAATGGCAAAAGAGCTATGCTCCATTTGACCCAGCAGTCTATGTTGAAGATGGTCACGTCTATCTCTATTATGGTTCCGCTTTGTTCTATCCTGTCTTAGGCTTAAGTGCAAAGAAGATTCTCGGTGGTGCGGTTGTCGAACTTGATCCAAAAGACATGGTGACAGTTATTACTGAACCAATTACCACAGTCCCATCCATTCAATGTGACACAAATAAAGAATATGGCATTCACGCTTTCTTCGAAGCGAGCTCAATGCGTAAATTCAATGGTAAATATTACTTCATCTATTCTTCACAAGCAGGTCACGAATTATTCTACTGCATTGGTGATACACCAAAAGGTCCATTTAGAAAAGGTGGCACATTAGTGTCTAATGGTGATATTGGTTTACGCGGTATCGAAAATAGTAAAGACGCTTGTGACTTCACGGGTAATACACACGGTTCTATGGTGGAAGTTAATGGCCATTACTATGTCTTCGCTCATAGACAAACAAATAAATGCCAATTTTCTAGACAAGGCTTTGCCGAAGAAATCTTTATGGAAAAAGATGGTTCCTTCAAGCAAGTTGAAAGAACATCCCAAGGTTTATATGGCAAACCATTACCAGGTGAAGGTGAATACTTCGCTTCTATCTGCTGTGGCTTAAGAGCCAAGAATGGTAACAGATTCTATGGTGTCTTCAAATCTGGTCACAATAAAGAACCATTCTTAACCCAAGAAGGTAAAGATAGAGAAGAAAATCCAAACCAATACGTTAAGAACTTCAACGATGGTTGCTCCATCACCTATAAATACTTCGACTTAAAGAAAACCAAATCATTTGGTATTAAGTTAGATGGTAAAGCCCAAGGCAAACTCATCATAAAGTATGGTGAAAAAGAAGCCGCTCAAGATATCAACGTTAACGGTGAAGCAGTGATTGAATTCCCAATTGAAAAAGGCGGCGAAAAAGATCAAGTTACATTCGTTTACGAAGGTAAAGGCACTCTCAATTTAAGAAAACTTATCCTTAAATAATCATTATCAAAGCACAATAAAAAGTTCGGTTTAAAAGCCGAACTTTTTTATCCATATTCCTAGTCGAGTAGTACACTGCAATAATCGCTTTTTGCAGATAGTATTCTCTCAACAATTATCTTGCTTCCCGCTACTTTATAGAAAGCAATGTATGATTTATAGATTGTATATCTAAACCCCGTGAATAACCCCATAAAATATAGTGGGGTCCCTGAATTAGGAAATAACGCCTTGTTCTTTATCTTGGCCTTAATGCCTTTCAAATATTTAACCACGATGTTTTTATCTAGACACGAATTATAGATTTCTGTGCCAATTGTCTTTAAATCATCTATTGCGCTCTTCGAATAAAGAACGTTAAATCTCATCTACCATCTTTTTAAGGAATTCATCAACTTCCTTTTCTGTGAATAACCCCTCTTTTTCGGATAATTCACCTTTATGCAATTCGCACATCAAAACAAGAAGTTTTCTCATACGCTCATATTCGTTTTCATCAGCGATATCTCTGATGATGTAACGACCTCTACCATTAACAGTAAGGTACACCGGCGTGCCTTCTGAAACATGCTCGAGGACTGTGTTGTAGTTTCTTAAGTCGGATACTGGGAGGATTGTAGCCATATATTTTTGCCTCCTTTCTTATATTAATTTTAATATAACTAGTTCAATGTATCAATATATTAAGTAAAATATTACGAAGAATATATAGAAATTAGTTTTTGTGATCTATTGTTTTTGATTATTGAGTATAACTCAAAGTTCATCTATAATAACTGCGTTATGAAAAACTTTTATTTAGAAATCAAACACATCGATAAGAAAACAGGTGCTAGATATGGTATCCTCCACACCCCTCATGGTGATTGTGAAGTGCCAATGTTTATGCCTGTTGGTACATTAGCCACTGTTAAGACATTATCTCCAGAAGAACTCCATCAAATGGGAGCAGGTACAATCTTAGGCAATACCTATCACCTTTCCATTAGACCAGGAGCGGATGTTGTTGCTAAAGCGGGTGGCCTTCATAAGTTCATGAACTGGGATGGTCCAATCCTCACAGATAGTGGTGGCTTCCAAGTCTTCTCACTCGCAGAAAATCGTAAAATTACCGAAGACGGTGTTGAATTTAAGAGCCATTTAAATGGTGATAGATTATTCTTTTCACCTGAAGTTTCTATTGGTATTCAAGAAAAACTTGGCTCAGATATCGCCATGTCTTTTGATGAATGCATTCCTTGGCCAGCGGACTATAACTATTGCAAAAAATCCACTGAAAGAACTTTAAGATGGGCTAAACGTGGTAAAGATGCTCACACTAGAGAAGACCAAGCTTTATTTGGTATTGTCCAAGGTGGCGACTATGAAGATTTAAGAAAAATGTGTGCTGAAGAATTAGTCAAAATGGATTTCCCAGGTTATTCCATCGGTGGCACTTCTATTGGTGAACCAAAAGAGAAATTCTTTGAAATGATTGATTACGCAATTAAATATTTGCCGGAAGATAAACCAAGATATGTTATGGGTATTGGTTCCATTGACTACATCTTAGGTAGTATCTTACGTGGCGTTGATATGTTTGACTGTGTTTTACCAACTAGACTTGCTAGACATGGTGCTTTAATGACAAGCCATGGACGTGTAAACATCAAAAATGAGAAATATAAAGAAGACTTTACTCCATTAGATGATAAGTGTGATTGCTATTGCTGTAAGAACTACACAAAAGCATATTTAAGGCACTTACACATTTGTGATGAAACATTTGGTAAACGCTTAATGTCTATTCATAACGTTAGATTCTTAATTAGACTTGTTGAAGAAGCCAGAGTGGCTATCCAAGAAGATAGATATGAAGAATTCATGAAAGAGAAACTCGCTGAGTTTGGTGATGAAAGAGGCTTCTAATGAACATTAATTTATTTGATTATTATCTTCCTGAAGAATTAATCGCCCAAAGACCAAGTGAAAAAAGAGATCACTCCCGTCTTTGTGTGGTTAATAAGGATGAACATACATATACTGATAAACACTTTTATGACATCGTTGATTATTTGCATGAAGGTGATGTTTTAGTGAGGAACAACACTAAAGTTATTCCCGCTAGATTATTAGGCGTTAAAGAAGTTACTGGAGCGCACTGTGAATTATTGCTTTTAAAGCAATTAGAGGGTGATAACTGGGAATGCTTAACTAGACCTGCTAAATCTTTAAAAGTCGGCGCAAGAGTGGACTTTGGCGAAGGAAAACTCATTGCAGAATGTATTGAAGAAAGAGAAGAAGGCCTTCGCGTTTTTAAATTTATCTATGAAGGTATCTTCCTAGAAGTCTTAGATCAATTAGGTAAAATGCCTTTACCTCCATACATCGCTAAACAATTATGCTCTAACGATAGATATCAAACAGTCTACGCTAAATATGAAGGTAGTGCGGCCGCTCCAACAGCGGGTTTCCATTTTACCGAAGAAATATTTGAAAAATTAAAAGCTAAAGGCGTTGAAATCGTTGATGTTACTTTACATATTGGCTTAGGCACATTTAAACCAGTCAAAGTGGAAGACACTAAAGACCATATCATGCATAGTGAAGTCTATGAAATAAGCGAAGAATCCGCGGCTAGATTAAACGCCGCTAAAGCAAATGGTCAACGTATTATCGCCATTGGTACAACATCTGTTAGAACCTTAGAAGCTAACTATACTAAATACGGCTGTTTTAAACCTACAAGAGAAGCCACAAATATCTTTATTGAACCAGGCTATGAATATAAAACAATCGATGCTTTAATTACAAATTTCCATTTACCAAAATCTACATTAATCATGCTTGTTTCTGCTTTTATGGGTAGAGAATTTACTCTTGAAGTCTATAAGCATGCAGTGGAAGAAAAATATAGATTCTTCTCGTTCGGAGATGCGATGTTCATATATGGAAGAGACAAAGATTAATTATCAAAAAGAGCAAGAACGGTTACTCAAAAAGCTAGTGGAAGCTGGTGAAAAGCCAACATTGCTTTTACATGTCTGCTGTGGTCCTTGTTTCACTTATCCTTTTGAATTAATTAAAGATCATTTTAAGATCACCATCATCTATAACAATTCCAATATTTACCCAGAAGAAGAATATCATCGTCGACTCAATGAACTTAAGGGTTATCTAAAAGCGATATCCGCGGATATTGAAATTATTGAATTTGATTATGACAATGCAACCTACAACAAAGATTTAGAACCATACGCTAATCAACGTGAAGGTATGGATCGCTGCCGTGTTTGCTTTAGAAAGAGATTAGGCCAAGCTGTCGACCTTGCTGAAGAACGTGGCTATGACTATGTTGGCACTGTCATGAGTATCTCTAGATTTAAGAACTCACAAGATTTAAATAAAATCGGTTTTGAATTAGCAGAAGGCAAAAGAGTTAAATGGCTACCAGCAGACTTTAAAAAGAATGGTGGTTATGAAAAATCTTTAGATATAGTCCGTAAATATGGATTATATTTTCAACATTACTGTGGCTGTAAATTCTCAATTCGCACCACAAAAGAAGAACTGTAATTAATTACAATTTGCGCTTTTCTAAGTTTAATTAGATAAAAATTATGCTATTATCTAGTTAGACATTTTTTGTTATAAACATTCATAAAAAGACATTTTTTATATTTTAATCAATTTTGGGAGACTTTGATTGTAGATAGAGGGGCGATGGTTATGGACAAAAACAAACGTAAAATTTTGATTGTTGAAGATGAATTTGTTAATCGCGAGATTTTGAAAAACATCTTGAAAGATGACTATGAAATTTTTGAAGCGGGAGATGGTGAAACCGCTCTTGAACTGCTCAATAGTAAAAAGAATAGTTTGTCTTTAATCCTTTTAGATTTATTTTTGCCTAAATTATCTGGCTTAGAGATATTAAACACTATTCAATCGAATACTGAACTAAATAACATTCCTGTTATTGTTTTAACAAGCGATAAAGAACTTGAAGTCCAGTGCTTACAATATGGCGCTTCTGATTTTATTTCTAAACCATATCCAGACTCCAGTATCATCAAAGCCAGAATTAATAGAGTGGTGGAGCTATTTGAAGATAGACAAACCATTAAATCCACTGAAAGAGATGCATTAACAAGACTTTATACCAAAGAATACTTTTATAAGTATGTTGCTGATGAAGATAAACTCAATCCAAATATCAATATGGACGCTATTGCGGTTGGAATTAGATCATTCCATGCTATTAAAGAGCGCTTTGGCTCATCTTTTAGCGACAGTCTTTTAATTCGTTTTTCTAAACGCATAAAAAAACTTATGCCGAACATATTTGGGATGGTTTGCCATTTAGAAGCAGATACATTTATCATTTATTCAAGGCATGTCGATGATTATGAAAGCTTATTAAAAGAACTATCTATCGACATCTTTGTTGATAAAGAAAAGAAGACACCAATCAAAGTGCAAATGGGCATATATCAAAACGTTGATAAAAATATTGATATTGATGTCCGCTTTGATAGAGCGAAAACCGCTCTTAACAAAATAAGAGATAGCGTTGTTAAAAATTACTTTATTTTCGATGATAAATTAAAAGAAAAAGAACTCTTTGAGGAAGAGCTAATAGAGTCTTTCCAAACCGCTATTGATGAGAAGCAATTTGTGGCCTTTTATCAGCCAAAATTCAATATTCAAGGTGATACTCCAAAGCTTGTCAGCGCTGAGGCTCTTGTAAGATGGAAACATCCACAAAAAGGTTTGATTTCTCCAGGTATTTTTATTCCTTTATTTGAAGAAAAAGGCCTTATTCAACAACTCGATTTATATGTCTGGAAAGAGGCTGCTTCTCAAATGAGAAAATGGCAAGAAAAATACCATAAGCATGTACCTGTTTCAGTCAATGTTTCACGTATCGATTTATTCGATCCAACACTCGTAGAAACGCTCTTGGATATCGTTAAAGAAAACGGTTTAGAAAGTAAAGATTTATTACTTGAAATTACCGAATCAGCATGCACTTCTGATGTTAATGCTATCATTGAAAAAACAAGCGCTTTAAGAGAGGCAGGATTCAAAATCGAAATGGATGATTTTGGTACAGGCTACTCCTCTTTAAGCATGATTAACAAGCTACCACTTGATGCTTTAAAAATTGACATGATTTTTATTCGTAACGCCTTTAGCAGTGAAAGCGATAACAAAATGATAAAGATTATTATCGATATTGCTTCATATTTAAAAGTACCAACAATTGCAGAAGGTGTTGAGAACAAAGAACAGGTTGCGGTTTTAAAAGAACTGGGCTGTGAAATTATCCAAGGTTATTACTTCTCTAAACCAGTGCCAAACGAAGAATTTGTGCCTTTTTTAATTGCTGAATAATAAAGGAGATATGTTTATGCTAACTATTGAAAATTTAAGAAAATACGGTGCGAATGTTGATGAAGGTTTGCAACGCTGCGTCAATAATGAACAACTATATTTGACTTTAGTCAACCGTTTCCTAGATCAGAATGCTTTTCCTGATTTAAAAACGGCTATTTTAGACCGTGATTTAGAAAAAGCTTTTCATATCTCACACTCCTTAAAAGGTGTTATAGGAAACCTCTCTTTATCCCCACTTTATGACATCATTTATCAAATGACAGAACTGCTCAGAAACCGCACAGAAATGGACTATTCAGACTACATTCAAAGGTATGAGATGTCCTATTCCTTACTCGCTGCACTAAGGTAAAAAAACACCTAATTTTTAACACCAAAAATTCAAAAATTGACCAGAAAAAATGCACTTTTTGGTCTTTTTTGTTGAAAATTTTTTGCTTTGAAAACCATGCCACGTGTCCCTTATTTTAGTGCCTTTGCCCTTTATATATTTAAATTTATTTAATAAGTTGTTGACAGCGTATGCACACTCACGTATGATATTAAACGTTGACGGCTCGCGTTGACGTGCGAGGTTGCTGATACACCCACAGGCGTTGTCATGAAGGTGTATTCAGGTAATTCGCACTGAGAGAGTTAAAGTCAAAGCCTGATAGTGATAGGAGGAAAAACAATTCATGGCAAAAGCAACCACAATTAGGGTTCGTCTTAAAGCGTATGATCATGTCAACTTAGACTTAAGTGCTGAAAAGATCATCGCCGCAGCGAAAAACACAGGTGCCACAGTTGTTGGCCCAATTCCGCTCCCAACGGAAAAGCAAGTGTTCACCATTCTAAGAGCGGTTCACAAGGACAAAGATTCTCGTGAACAATTCGAAATCAGAACACACAAAAGAATCATCGATATTAAGAACTACCGCAAAGAAACTCTTGATTCCTTAAAGAATCTCGACTTACCAGCCGGTGTTGATATCGAAATCAAATTATAGGAGGTAAGAGTCAATGAAAGCTATTGTCGGTAGAAAAATGGGCATGACTGAAGTCTTCACTGAAGATGGCCAAATCTACGCTGTGACAGTCGTTGAAGTCTTACCAAACGTTGTCACACAAGTCAAAACTGTTGAAAAAGACGGTTATGCCGCTGTGCAAGTTGGTTATGAAGAATTAAAAGAATCCAGAGCCAACAAATGCGAAAAGGGAATCGCAAAGAAAGCCAATACAGTCCCACACCAAGTCCTTAAAGAATTAAAGGGCGATGAAATGACAGGCTACCAACTCGGTGATGTTATTAAAGCTGACATCTTCAAAGCTGGTGAAGTCGTCGATGTCATTGGCACAAGTAAGGGTCACGGTTATTCCGGTGTTATCAAACGTTGGAATCAAACCATTGGTCCAAAAGGTCACGGTTCAGGTTACCACAGAGGTCAAGGTACCTTTGCTAACAACGGTCGTTACAACCACGGCGTTATGCCAGGTAAACACATGTCCGGTCATTACGGTAACGAATCTGCAACAGTCCTCAATCAAATGATCGTCGCTGTTGATGCAGAAAAGAACTACATCTTAGTTAAAGGTGGTCTTCCAGGTGCACGTAAGTCAATCGTTGTCATTCGTAGCGCTATCAAAGATGTCAAACATCCAGAAGTTATCAAACCACTAATCGATCGCACTCCAGTTGCTGCTGAAACTCCAGCTCAAGAAGCTCCAGTCGAAGAAACACCAGCTACTGAAGCCGCAGAATAAGAACGGAAAGGAGAACAGTAATTATGGCAGAAAAGAAATCCGTCAGTGTTAAAGTCCTTAACATGGCTGGCGAAGAAGTCTCCAAGATGAACCTCGATGCTGAAATCTTCGGTATTGAACCACATCAACAAGCAATGTTCGACGCCGTTCAAGTAGAACAAGCTAATCAAAGACAAGCAACCGCTAAAACTAAAGTCAGACATGAAGTTAGTGGTGGTGGTAAAAAGCCATGGCGCCAAAAAGGCACAGGCCGTGCTCGTGCTGGTAGCAGCCGCTCCCCAGTCTGGGTCGGTGGCGGAACAGTCTTCGGACCAGTTGGAAATCAAAACTTCAAGATTTCCCAAAACAGAAAAGAACATAAACTTGCGCTCAAGTCCGCGTTAAGTTTAAAAACAAAAGATGGACTCTTAGTCATCGATGAAATCAGATTTGATGAAAAGAAAACCAAAAACTTCGTTAACTTCTTAGACGCTATCAAAGTTGGTGGTAAAGCTCTCGTCGTCGTCGATGAAATCACAGAAGAAATCTTCGCTAGCTCCCGCAACGTTGGATTCGCCAAAGTTGTGACAAGCGACAACATCAGTGTTCTCGACTTATTAAATGTCGATAACCTCGTGATGAGCAAAGCTAGCATTAAAACAGTTGAGGAGGCGTTAAAGTAATATGGCAGCCAAGAAGAAAACCGAAGCAGCAGCACGCTTCCCAAAAGCGACTGAAAAAGACTTCACAGTTATCGTTAAACCATTAATCACTGAAAAAACAATGGCCTTAATGCAAAGCGAAAACAAGGTCACAGTCAAAGTGCTCGAAAGCGCTAACAAGACAGAAATCAAATTAGCGTTCGAAAGAATTTTCCAAGTCAAAGTTACAGACGTGAAAGTTCTTAACCAAAGAGCCAAGGACACAACCAGAGGCACCAGATATGCTGGCCGTATCTCTGGATTCAAGAAAGCGGTTGTTACCGTCGCTGAAGGCGAAGCAATCGACTTATTCAAAGAATAAGGCAGTTCACTTATTCAAACTATAGGAGGACAAAGTAATGTCAATTAGAACTTACAAGCCTACGTCTCCAAGCCGTAGAGCTATGACAAATTCGACATTCGGTGAAATCACTACATCCACTCCTGAGAAGAGCTTATTAGTCAGTTTATCCAAATCTGGTGGTAGAAATAATCAAGGTAAAATTACCTGCCGCCACATTGGTGGAGGTCACAAACGCAAATATCGTGTTATTGACTTCAAACGTAATAAAGATGGCATCCCAGCAGTAGTGAAGACAATCGAATACGATCCAAACAGAAACGCAAGAATCTGCTTACTCAGCTACGCTGATGGCGAGAAGAGATACATTCTCGCACCAAAAGATATCAAACTCGGTTACAAGATTATGTCTGGTGAAGAAGTTGATATCATGCCTGGTAATGCCTGCTTACTTAAAAACATTCCAGAAGGTACATTAGTTCACAACATCGAATTAGTTCCTGGTAGAGGTGGCCAATTATGTAGAGCCGCTGGTGCTTACGCTCAAGTGTTGGGTGCTGAAGGTAAATATGTTACCCTCCGCTTAATGAGTGGCGAAGTTCGTAAGATCTTAGGAACATGCCGTGCGACAATCGGTACAGTCGGTAATGAAGACTGGAACCTTGTCAATCTCGGTAAAGCCGGTAAAACAAGATGGGCTGGCATCAGACCTACCGTCCGTGGTAGTGTCATGAACCCAAACGATCACCCACATGGTGGTGGTGAAGGTAAGTGTCCTGTTGGTCGTGATGCACCAAGAACCCCATGGGGCAAACGTGCATTAGGCGTCAAGACAAGAAACAACAAGAAAGCCAGCGGCAAATTAATCGTTCGCCGTAGAAATGGCAAGTAATCGCGAAAGGAGATAGAAAACATGGCAAGAAGTTTGAAAAAAGGCGCATTCGTCGATGCTTCCTTAATGAAGAAAGTCGATGCATTAAACGCTGCTAACAAAAAAGAAGTCATCAGGACTTGGTCACGCCGTTCTACCATCTACCCATCATTCGTGGGTCACACATTCGCGGTTTATAACGGTAAAGAACACATCTCTGTCTATGTCACAGAAGATATGGTCGGACACAAATTAGGTGAATTCTCCCCAACAAGAAAATTCACTGGACATACAGGCCACACCGCTGAAGATAAAGCGGCTAACGCCGGTAAATAGTAGGAGGGACTGATACATGGCAGAAACAAAGAAAACAGCTGCTAAGAAAGCAACCAAAAAGGTTGCGGAACCAGTAGTTGAAGAAGAAAAAGTTGAAGCTCCTGTTGAAGAAGCTCCTAAAGCTAAAAAGACAGCCGCTAAGAAAGCCGCTGCTCCAAAAGCTGAAAAGAAAGCCAAAGAAGAAAAGAAACCAGAAGCTCCTAAAAAGCCAATGCCAACAGAAGCTAGAGCCATCGCGAAGAACGTCCGCGTTACTCCACGTAAGGTTCGCTTGGTTATCGATCTCGTCAGAGGCTTACCAGTTAAACAAGCGTTAGGTATCTTAGATAACCTTAACCGTGCCGCTAGCGAACCAGTCAAGAAATTAATCAAGTCTGCAGCCGCTAACGCCACCAACAACTTCGGTATGGATGAAGATGCATTATACATCGCTCAAATCTATGCCAATGATGGCTTAAGAATGAAGAGATACTTACCAAGAGCTAAAGGCTCAGCCTCAGGCTTGGTCAAACGCAGCAGCCACATCACAGTTGTGGTCAAGATGAGATAGGAGGAAAACATCAATGGGTCAAAAAGTTAATCCAGTAGGCTTAAGAATTGGCGTCAACAAGAATTGGAATTCTCGTTGGTATGCTAACGATCAAGAATTCCATGTGTTCCTCAACGAAGATGTTAAAGTTCGTGAATTCTTAGAAAAGAAACTCAAAGAAGCTTTACTCTCTCACGTCGAAATCGAAAGAATCAAAACCGATAAAGGTTACACTGTGGTCGTCATGGTCTTCGTCGCCCGTCCAGGCGTCGTCATTGGTCAAGACGGTAAAAATATTAATGAATTAAAAGATCAATTAGCGAAATTACTCAAGAACGCTGAAGTCCGTATCGATGTCGTGGAAGTCAAAAATCCTGACTTAGATGCCACAATCGTTGCTAGTGAAATTGCTAAACAATTAGAAGAAAGAGCGAGTTTCAGAACCGCGCAAAAGAAAGCCATCCAAAGAGTCCGCAAAGCTGGCGCTAAAGGTATTAAAACTTCCGTCAGTGGCCGTTTAGGTGGTGCCGATATCGCCCGTGCTGAAGGCTATCGTGAAGGTGTCATTCCTCTACATACCTTAAGAAGTGATATTGACTACGCTTGCGTACACGCTGCTACACAATATGGCCGTTTAGGTGTTAAAGTGTGGATCTGCCGTGGCGAAATTCGTCCTGAACTCCAAAAGAAACAAAATAACGAGAAAGGAGAATAGTCATGTTACAACCAAAACGTGTTAAATATCGTCGTCCACATATCATCAAATATGAAGGACACTGCAAATCCGCTCCAAAAGTGGCTTTCGGTGAATTTGGTTTACAAGCTCTTGAAGGTGCTTGGGTCACAACTCGTCAAATCGAAGCGGCCCGTATCTGCCTCGCTCGTTATACCAAAAGAGGTGGTCAAATCTGGATCAGAATCTTCCCACACTTAGCTAAGACTAAAAAGCCTGCTGAAGTCCGTATGGGTTCTGGTAAAGGTTCACCAGAAGATTGGGTAGCAGTCGTCCGTAAGGGCTGCGTCATGTTCGAAATCGGCGGTGTCGCTGAAGAAGACATGAGAGAAGCTCTCCGCTTAGCGGCTTACAAACTCCCAATCAAATGCAAAGTTATTAAGAAAGGTGAGTAATAGTTATGAAAATTAATGAAGTTCGTGAACTTTCTACGAGTGAATTAAAAGAAAAATTATACTCACTCAAGGAACAATTATTCGAGCTCCGCAGAAAGAAAGCTGTCGGTGCCCTCGAAAGAGGTGAAGATGTCATCACCGTGAGAAAAGACATCGCTAGAGTTAATCTCGTTCTCAGAGAACGTGAATTAGCGGAAGAAAACAAATAGGAGGACTGCTTAGATGGAAAGAAAAACAGAAGCGAGAACCGTCATTCAAGGCGTCGTTGTCTCTGATAAAAACGCTAAGACAATCGTCGTCCTAGTTGAAACTCACAAAAGACACTCAAAATACGGTAAACGTGTTAAATACGGTAAAAAGTATTACGCACATGATGAAGAAAACGCCGCCAAAGTTGGCGATACAGTCACCATCATGGCCACCCGTAAATTAAGTGCGACAAAACGCTGGAGATTAGTCTCCATCGATAAGAAAGCGGAATTATCCGTCAAAGAAGCTGAAGCTGAATTAAAAGAAGAAATCATCGAAGCCGAAGCCGCTGCTGAAGCTGCTACTGCTAAAGATGAAGCCCCAGCTGAAGAACCAAAAGAAGAAAAGGAGGCCGAATAGTTTATGATCCAGAAGGAAACAAACCTTGTTGTCGCTGACAACTCCGGTGCCAGAAGCGTTCGTGCTTTCACTCTCTATGGTGGCTCAACCCGTAAGAGCAGTAGTGTTGGTGACGTCATCTTATGTGCCGTCAAAGACGCTATCCCAAACGGTAAAGTTAAAAAAGGCGATGTCGTCAGATGCGTCATCGTGAGAACCAAAAAGGCTATCGGTCGTCGCGATGGCTCAACAATTGCCTTTGATGACAATGCTGTTGTAGTTATTAATGATGATAACGCGCCTGTAGGTACACGTGTGTTCGGCCCTGTTGCTAGAGAACTCCGTGAAAAGGGTATTGAAGGATTCATGAAAATTGTCTCCCTCGCCCCAGAAGTGTTATAAGGAGGAAGAACGTATGAATCTTGTTAAAGGTGACAAAGTAGTCGTTATTGCCGGTAAAGATAAAGGCAAACAAGGCACAATTCAAAAAGTGATTCCTGAACAAAACCGTGTTGTCGTCGACGGCGTCAACATCCGCAAAAAATGCAATAAGCCAACACAAAAGAACCCAGATGGTGGCATCGTTGAAATCTATGCCCCAATTGATGCTTCTAACGTCATGTTGGTTGACCCAAAGACCAAAAAGCCAACCAAAATTGGCCACAAAGAAGTCAAGGGTAAAAAAGTCCGTTATGCTAAAGCAAGCGGCACAGTGTTATAAGGAGGAAAGCTGAAATGGCTGAAGAATTAAAAGAAAAGAAAGCTCCTGCTAAGAAAGCTGCTCCTAAAGCTGCGCCAAAAGCGGAAGCTGCTGCTGAAGAAGCTCCAAAAGCCCCAAAAGCTAAGAAAGCTTCTGCTGGCAACAAGAAAGCTGCTATCGTCTCTCGTGTTCAAGTCAAATATGAAAACGAAGTTCGTAAAGCTTTATTAGAAAAATATCAATATTCTTCCACAATGCAAATTCCTGCGTTAAGCAAAATTGTCATCAACATCGGTGTCGGTGATGCTACACAAGATAGCAAGAAGTTAGAAGAAGCGGTCAGTGAATTAACATTAATCTCTGGCCAAAAACCAATCATCACAAAAGCGAAAAAGTCTATCGCTACCTTCAAATTAAGAGAAGGTCAAGAAATCGGTTGTAAGGTCACACTTCGTGGTCTTAGAATGTACGACTTCTTCGATAAGTTAGTCTCTATCGCCTTACCACGTGTCCGTGACTTCCGTGGCGTCAGCAAAAACGCTTTCGATGGTCGTGGTAACTACACACTTGGTATTAAAGAACAATTAATCTTCCCTGAAATCGATTACGATAAAGTGGCGAAGGTTCGTGGTATGGATATCGTTATCGTTACCACCGCTAAAAACGATGCGGAAGCGTATACCTTATTAGATTTATTAGGTATGCCATTCCATAGATAGAAAGGAGTTCACAGTATTATGGCAAAGACAAGTCAAAAAGTCAGACAATCTCGCCCACAAAAATATAAAGTTCGTGAATACACACGTTGCGAACGCTGTGGACGTCCACATTCTGTTTACAGCAAATTCCATTTATGCCGTATCTGCTTAAGAGAATTAGCCTATAAAGGTGAAATTCCAGGCATGAAGAAATCATCTTGGTAAAGAAAAGGAGGATATCGATTATTTATGATGACTGATCCAATTGCGGATATGCTTACCCGCATTAGAAATGCAAACGCGTTAAAATATGAATCTGTGAAGATGCCTTCTAGCAAGATGAAAGTCGAAATTGCTAAGATTCTCAAAGAAGAAGGCTTTATCGCTGATTACAAAGTCACTGGTAAAGTGAAAAAAGAATTAGCTATTACCTTAAAGTACTACAATGGTGAAAGAGTTATTTCTGGTTTAAAGAAAATCTCCAAACCAGGTCTCAGAGTCAACGTTGGCTTTGAAAAATTACCAAAAGTTCTTAAAGGTTTAGGTATCGCAATTATTTCCACCTCCCAAGGTGTTATGACTGATTCAAAAGCCAGAACACTTGGTATCGGTGGTGAAGTAATTTGCTACGTCTGGTAATAGGAGGAAATGAGTCATGTCACGTATTGGTAACAAACACATTGATCTCCCAGCCGGAGTCACAGTGAGTGAAGATAATGGTTTCGCCATTGTCAAAGGCCCAAAAGGCGAACTCAAAGTGAAATTAAATAAAGGTATTCAAATGAACGTTGAAGGTAGCATCGTTACATTCAAACGTGAAAATGAAACCAAACAAGTTAAACAAAACCATGGTACAGTTCGTGCTAATGTCCATAATGCAGTCGTCGGTGTTAGCGAAGGCTACAAAAAGACCTTAGAAATGAGAGGTATCGGTTACAAAGCTCAAATGAAAGGCCAAGCCGTTGAAATTTGGGCCGGTTATAGCCACACAGTGGTTATCAACCCAGAAGAAGGCGTCAAAATCACCTTACCTAACGCCACTGACATTGAAGTCGAAGGTATTGATAAACAAAAAGTTGGTCAAACCGCGGCCTTAATTCGTGAAGTACGTCCACCAGAACCATATCTTGGTAAAGGTATTCGTTACAAAGACGAAGTGGTCATCACTAAAGAAGGTAAGCGCGCTGGCGCTGGTAAATAAGATAGGAGGTAAGAGTTATGACAACAAAACCAAGCAAAAATGTTTCTCGTTTAAGAAGACATGCTCGTGTGAGAAAGAAAGTTTCTGGCACTGCCGAAACACCAAGACTCTGTCTCTATCGTTCTAACAAAAATATTGAAGCTCAAATTATCGATGACGTTAAAGGCGTTACATTAGTTGCTTCTTCATCCATGACCTTAAAGTTAGAAAATGGTAGCAACGTTGAAGCCGCCGCCGCTGTCGGTAAAGATATCGCTGAAAAAGCTTTAGCCAAAAAGATTAAGAACGTTGTCTTCGATAGAAGTGGTTACATCTATCATGGCCGCGTTAAGGCTTTAGCGGAAGCCGCTCGTGAAGCTGGCTTAGTGTTCTAATGGAGGAAAAGACAATGGAAGAAGAAAAGAAAGTTGAAGCAGTCGCTGAACAAGCTGCTGCAGAAGCCGCTCCAGAAGCTGCTCCACAAGAACAAAATCAACAACCTCGTGAAAGACGTGAACGTCGTGATAACAGACGTGGCGATCGTAAAGGTGGCCCACGTGAAAGACGTGAACGCAGAGACGAACCAAAAGAATTTGAAGAACGTGTTGTTTTCATCAACAGAGTTAGCAAAACCGTTAAAGGTGGTCGTCGTATGAAATTCACCGCCCTCGTGGTTATCGGTGATCATAAAGGCCGCTACGGTTTCGCCGTTGGTAAAGCTGCTGAAGTTCCAGATGCCATTAAGAAAGCTAGTGAAGCTGCAAAGAAGAACCTCTTCAAGATTCACTTAGTTAAAGGCGCCACAATTTCTCACGAAATCGTTGGTCAATATGGTGCTTGTAACGTTTACTTAAAACCAGCCCCAGAAGGTACTGGTATCATCGCTGGTGGTCCAGTGAGAGCTATCCTCGAACTCGCCGGTGTTCAAAACGTTTGCAGTAAGGTCTATGGTTCCCGTGCTCCAATCAACATCATTAGAGCGACAAACCAAGGCTTAAACAACCTCAAGAGCTACAAAGTTATGAAAGAACTTCGTGGCAAAGAATAAAATAATAATTATTCCTTATTAAATAGAAATAGGAGGTGCATTTATGAAACTACATGAACTTCAAGCAACAGAAGGTAGCCGTTTCGAACACTACCGCAAAGGCCGTGGCCTTGGTAGCGGAAACGGAAAAACTGCTGGTAAAGGTCACAAAGGTCAAAACGCCCGTAGTGGTGGCGGTGTTGCCTTAGGTTTCGAAGGTGGTCAATTACCACTTTGGAGAGCCTTACCAAAACGTGGCTTTAAGAATGTTAATCATGTCAATTATGCAACCATCAATGTTTCTGCCTTAGAAAGATTCGAAGACGGAACAGTGGTTACTCCAGCCTTATTAAAAGAAGTCGGTTTACTCAAAAAAGAATATAATGGATTAAAAGTCTTAGGTAATGGTAAGTTAACCAAAAAGTTAACAGTCCAAGCTCAAGCCTTCTCCAAATCTGCTGAAGCCGCAATTAATGAAGCTGGTGGCAAAATTGAGGTGATCTAATATGAAAAAGCTAATTAACATCCTCAAGAATAAAGAGATTATGGGTCGTATCGTCTTTACGATCATGATCCTCTTCATCTTCCGTTTAGGTGCGCAAGTTACCGTTCCAGGTGTTTCCATTCCTGAAACAAGTAACTTAGCTAGTGCTCTTAACGATAACGGTGCTTTATCACTCATGAACTTACTTGGTGGTGGAACCTTACAAAGTTTCTCCATCTTCGCATTAGGCGTGAGTCCTTACATCACCGCGCAAATTATCGTTCAATTATTGTCCACTGACGTCTTACCAGCCTTAACTGAGTTAAAACGTCAAGGTCAATACGGAAGAAAGAAAATTGAAATGGCCACACGTTACTTAACATTAATGTTAGGTGCTGTTCAAGCGTATGGCATTGTCAAAACAATGGAATCCCAAACTCTTATCGAGTTCCATGTCGCAGAAAACGCTCCATGGTTAACATATATCTATGTGATCTTGATCTTACTCGCCGGCACCATGCTCGTCATGTGGCTCGGTGACCAAATCTCCACAAAAGGTATTGGTAATGGTATTTCCATGATCATCTTCGCCGGTATCGTCAGCTCCTTACCATCACAAATGGTCAGTGCTTGGATTAACTGGTGCGATCCATCTAAAACAACATCTGTCGGTGAAGGCGCGACAATCGCGGGCTGGTTCCAATTCTTACTCTATGTATTTGCCTACTTGCTCATTATTGCCTTCGTCACATTCATCGAATTATCAAAAAGAAAAATTCCAGTGCAACATTCTGGAAAGGGCGGCGGCCAAACTCAAAGTATGGCGCGTGCCTCATTCTTACCAATTAAAATTAACTCCGCCGGTGTTATTCCTGTCATCTTCGCGAGTTCCATCTTAATGGCGCCACAAGTCATTATGGCATTCGTCGATACAGAAAATGGCATGAACGCACCATGGCTTAAAATCTTCTCCACCTCCGAGTTATTCGACAATGGTGGATGGTACATGCCTTGGGGTTTAATTATGTACATCATTCTCATCGTCGCGTTCTCATTCTTCTATGCGAACTTGCAAATCAATCCGCAACAACTCGCTGAGAACTTCCAAAAGAACGGTTCCTATATTCCAGGTATCCGTCCAGGTAACGAAACAGAACGTTACGTGAGAAAGGTCTTAAACCGTATCACCGTTATCGGTGCTATCGCGTTAGCCTTCATTGCCGCCTTACCACCTGTCTTAACAATGACTGGCGTGTTCGGTGACAACCATTCCTTAGCTTTAGGTGGCACTGGCCTCATCATCGTCGTTGGTGTTGCTCTCGAACTTAACTCTCAAATCGATGGCTTACTCGCTGGTAAGTCCTTCGAAGAAGTTGTCGCTGCTGGAGGTCAAGGCTAATGAAAAGAAACATTATTCTCATGGGCCCTCCTGGTGCAGGTAAGGGCACGTTAGCTAAACAACTAATCGCTTTGGGCTTTGTTCATATCTCCACAGGTGATATGTTCAGAGAAGCCATCAAAGCCGGTACCGAACTCGGTAAATTAGCCGATAGTTATATCAAGCATGGGGATCTTGTTCCTGACGAAGTGACAATCGGTCTTGTCAAAGAAAGACTTTCTCAAGACGATTGTGCAAACGGATTTCTCTTAGATGGTTTCCCAAGAACCACGCCACAAGCGGAAGCTCTTGAGAAACTCACTAAAGAAATAAACCGTCCAATCGATGTTGTGATCAACTTAGATTGTGACAAAAACGAATTAGTGAGACGCATTGGTGGTCGTCGCGTTTGTAAAAACTGTGGCGCCCCATATCACATTGATACCTTTAAACCAAAAGTTGAGGGTGTTTGTGATTTATGCGGAGGCCCTCTCTATCAACGCAATGATGATAATGAGGAAGCCTTAAAGGTGAGATTAGCTCACTACACTAATCAAACAAAGCCACTTATTGATTTCTATCAAGAAAGAGGCTTACTCGCTAACTTTGATTCTTTAAAGGGTAGCGAAGCATTATTCGATGAAATTGCAAAATTTCTTAAAAGTTAACTTATGATAATTGTCAAGTCACCAAGGGAAATAGAATTAATGAAAGAAGCTGGCAAATTAGTGGCCAAAGTCTTCGAGACAGTCGAACCATTAATTAGACCAGGTATCTCAACTTATGAGATTAACGAAATCGCCGAGAGAGTCATCTACGAAGGTGGTGGTAGTTGTCCATGTAAGGGCTACTATGATTATCCTGCTGGAACATGTGTCTCAGTGAATGAAACTTTAATTCATGGTATCCCATCCAAAAAGATTAAACTTCAAGATGGCGATATTGTCTCCCTTGATGTCGTGGCATGTCTTAAGGGATACTGTGCGGACGCCACTAGGACATTCATGGTGGGCACTTGTAAAGATAATGTCAAAGAGATTGTCAAAGTCTGTAAAGACGCATTCTACGAAGGCATTAAACAAGCCAAACCAGGAAATAGAGTAGGGGACATCTCCGCCGCTATTCAGCATTATGTCGAATCTCATGGCTATAATGTGGCGCGTGACTTTACCGGTCATGGTATTGGTAAAAGCATGCACGAAGATCCAGCTGTCCCAAACTATGGTATCGCTGGTACTGGTCCAGTCTTGCAAAAAGGCATGGCCTTAGCAATTGAGCCAATGATTCTTGAAGGTCGTAAAGATACAAGAATCTTAGGTGATGGTTGGACAGTCAAATCTAAAGATGGCAAATTAACATGCCATTATGAAAACACCATCATTATTACCGATGAGGGTTGCGAAATTATCACTTTAACCGAAGGAGAAAAATTAAATTAATGTCTAAAGCAGATGTCATCGAAGTTCAGGCGGTCGTCAAAGAGTGTTTACCTAATGCTTCATTTAAGGTAGAACTCGAAAACGGCGTCGTAATTCTGGCCACCGTTTCTGGCAAAATCCGTATGAACTACATACGCATTCTCCCAGGAGATAGAGTTACGGTAGAAATCTCGCCTTATGATTTAACACGGGGCCGAATAACTTATAGATTCAAGTAGAATCTAATTTAGGAGGAAAAAACTATGAAAGTCAGACCTTCCGTCAAACCTATCTGTTCTAAGTGCAGAGTCATCAAAAGACATGGCAAAGTCATGGTCATTTGTTCTGATCCAAAGCACAAACAGAGACAAGGTTAATTTAGGAGGAAATTAGAATATGGCACGTATCGTTGGTGTTGATATTCCTAACGACAAACCAGTAGGTATCGCTCTTACCTACATCTATGGTATCGGTCGTTATACCGCAAAATTAATTTGCGACGGTGCTAAAGTTGATAGCACAATCAGAGTGAAAGATTTAACGGATGACCAATTAGGTGCAATCCGTAATGAAATCAGTAATTACAAAACCGAAGGTGATCTCCGTAGAGAAGTCGCCCTTAATATCAAACGTTTAACCGAAGTTGGTTGCTACCGTGGCACACGCCATAGAAGAGGCTTACCAGTCAGAGGCCAAAGAACAAAAACAAACGCCAGAACTCGTAAAGGTCCACGTAAGACCATTGCTAACAAGAAGATGGCGCCACAAGGTTAATGAAAGGAGTATAGAATTATGGCTAAAACAACAATCCGTAAAAAGAAAGTCAAACGTTCATTTACACGTGGTGTTGCCCACATTCACGCTACTTTCAATAACACAATCGTTACAATTTGTGACGAACAAGGTAATGCCTTAGCTTGGAGCTCCGCTGGTGCCAATGGTTTCAAAGGCGCTAAGAAATCCACTCCATTCGCCGCTATGCAAGCTGCTGAAGCTGCTGGTAAAGCTGCTTATGAACAAGGTATCCGTCAAGTCGACGTCGATGTCAAAGGCCCAGGCCCAGGCCGTGAAGGTGCAATCCGTTCCCTCGCTGTTGCTGGCTTACAAGTCTTAAGTATCGTTGATACAACCCCCATCCCACACAATGGTTGCCGCCCACCAAAGAAACCAAGAGGCTAATAACTTTAGGAGGTTATCAAATTTATGAAAATTGCAAATCCATTTGAAAGATTTGGTATTACTCAAGCCGACTACGATGGTAATGAAAACTATGGTCGCTTTGTA
>JAGAYY010000021.1 GCA_017940265.1 Bacilli bacterium
CTATAAGTATAGGTTGGTACCCCTATCTATCTTTGTTAGATGGGGTATTTTTTATTACGTACACTAGTATACATAGCATCACTAGAATCATGAATATATCATTCATATCTAGACCTCCTTTCACTTTTCGGTAACACTTTTCAGTGCAATTAAAATGAAAGAAACCACGAAAAGAACAATTTAATTACACCTACTTGGTAAGTGCAACCGAGTGTAGGGAATTAAAAAACTCCCTACATATATATAAAGAGGGAGGTTTTGTGATTTTTTTAAAAATTTTCTTAAAAAAGTTTAGCTTGAGTGAGCAGTAAAGTACGCTTTCGCATTCGTGTAACCACTAAGTAAGATGTAGTTACCATTCTCTAAAGTCCAGTAGCAAATATTTAAGTCGCCACCACTACCTTCAAGAATGTCGTTTGTAGTAGCCGCATAGTAATAAGGAGTTGTATTATTATACGCCTTTAAAGCATAATGAGATGTTGCATGAGAAGATGGAGAACTCCAGTTATTGCATGCTTGTAAAGCAGTTTCGCCAACAAGCAATTTTATAGTTGCCTTAGTATTTTTAAAAACATAGTCGTCTTTATCAATAAACAATGTTCCAGTGTTTGGAATTTCTTTTCCAAAATAGAGCGTTGAAATTGCTGGCAAGTGAACATATTTAATCATGTCGCACTCTTCAAATGCTTTAGTAGCAAGAACTTGTAAATTAGTGCAAGGTGTTAAATCCAAAACTCCAGTTGATGTAGTTTCGATTAATGAAGATGCTCCTCCGCTATAATTGTAATAGGAATAGGAAACTCCACCAGCCATATTAGATAACTTTTTGCACTTATAAAAAGCACCGTTTCCAATCTTAACTATATTAGTTAAATTCCTAAAATTAAAGGTTTCTAATTTACGACAATCTTTAAATGCCTGAGTATCAGAAATAACTTCAGCGTTTTGGTAATATAATTGATTGCGGTAATCTGTGAAGTTAAATGGAAGAGAGTAATCATAAACTTCATCTCCTGGGGCTAGAGCGCAAATATATTTGAGTCCAGTGCCACCAGTAATGGTAGTTAGGTGAGAACTATTAGCAAAAGCACCACCATAAATATGAGTGAGTTCAGAATTTAAGTTAATGGTGGTGTATTTATTGCCTGCCAATGCATGCAATCCAATAGCCTTCGTGCCACTAGCAATATTAAGTGTTCCAGTTCCACCTTGCATTTGATAAAGAAGCGTCTTTTTATTGTTGTCTCCAACATAATAAATACCATCATTAATTAATGAGAAATTACTATTTCCTGCAAATGTGATAGAGGTAAGATGTGTTCTATTTTTCGATGAGTCGTTTGCCGGAGCATGAGTATAGAAGGCCGCACTTTCCAAGCGAGCAAGACTTGAGCTTAATGTAACGCTTCCAAAAACATGGTTATAGAAAGCACATTTCTTAATGCTTGTTACGTTAGGTAAAATGCAATAACCGGTGCCTGTCTTAGCAGATGCATAGTCCGAATCAGAAGGTTGGATAACATTCCCTGATTTGTAAGTGATAATCTTAACACCATATGTGTCTGCATCACTATCTTTGTCGTTTGCCTTTCTATAGAAAGCTCTTTCACCAATGCTTGTAATTGTGGTTGGAAGAATAAAAAATCTTCCAGCTTTTTCATTTTTCTCGTGACAGCCAAACGCTTCATCGCCAATAGCAACCAAGTTATTTGAAACATCAATTGTAGTATTACCAATTGTCTTTGTGATTCCAGTTAGGTCAATTTCATCTGTGGAGTTACCAGATGAAGTGAAATATTTAACTGCTGTATAATTTGATGAATTCTTGGATCTAGCAAAGACAATAATTCCTGACTTATATTCAGTATCATTTTTAGGTGGATCAACAAAGGTTCTTGTTGATGGATTCCAATATAAAATACTTCCGCTATCGAAATCAAAATCAATATCATACAACGTTGGTATACATGATCTACTTAAGGAGTTGGCTTCATCTCCATATTCAATTTCATTATTGTAAGAGCTAATTGGTCCTTCAGCGTTCCATTTAATTTTGACACCACTATTCTCTGTAATCGTATCAATCGTTCCTGGAGCTTGTCCATCAAGATAGATGACTAAATCTTTAAGCGTATTTGTAAGATTACCTACGCCAGAGAAAACACCTTGTTCATAAGTATTTCCAGCTTCAGTTTTTGTTCCCCATGGAATTGATTTTCCACTAGCAATTGCTTTAGAGGTTGTTAAGAAAACTTCTCTAAGAATCGTGCAGTTCTTAAATGCTTCATTGCCAACAAGGCATAAGTTTTCATTGCCAACAAAACGTGTCAAAACAGATGCTCTACAGAAAGCGTTAGGGGCAAGAGAACATGTATATGAATTGGCATTATGTTCAGTATGGTTACATTTTTCCATCTCAACGGAAGTAACTTTTGTACTATACCCATTTGCAGCGCCAAAACAATATGGCCCTATTCCTGCCCAATTTTGTTCGTTGTAATCTCCATCAGCTTTGTTTACATTTGCAGCTTTTGCATCCGCATCATTAAGTGAGCAAGGAAGAACGACTTCAATTCCTTTGTCGCTGCTTAAATTCATGCCAATATTACCAAAGCAATAACCGCTTAAGAATCTTAAATGTCCATCCTCATTAGGGTGGGTTTTAAATCCAAGGGTTTCACATTTTGTGAAATTAAAGAAAGCATATGGTCCAACATATTCCAAACAGTTTGGAAGCACCAAAGATGTTACTTTATCCATCTTAACCGTTGAAACAACTTTATTGTCTGAGAACACTCTAGCGCCAACTTCTAACAAAGTTGTACACTCAGAAAAATCAATTTCTTCAAGTAAATTACATTTATAGAATGCATGATGACAAATTTGAACTAATCCATCACTAAAAGTAACAGATTTAAGATTGCTTGTTTTATTTTCAAATGTACGTGCTTTAATAACTTGTAATGGATACTCAACGTTATCAAAAGTAACACTTCCAGGAATTCTAAGAGCTTTAGTAGCTGGATCATAATAAACGAGTTCTTCCTCTTCTTCAGTGCCTTCGTTAACAATATATGTTGTTCTAGTGATTGGAGCATTCCACTGATAAATTGCAGCGTACTTATGCTCAGCTCCAGCAGTATCTAAGCAAATGGTCTTTGGATTATTGAGTTCACTATCAAGCATAATAGGATCGGTTTCAATCGTGTATCTAAGACCAGGGAAATCGTTAGATTGTAAAATGACAATATGCTGACTGTCATAAGGAATCTTGCTATTGTTGCTTCCTTCAATTTGGAAATCTCTCCAATGGTTTGCGTATTTCGAATCTGGAGTAAACGGTGAACTATTGTAATAGCCAAAATGCAATACTGCTGATGAGTTAGCTCCAACGAAAGCGAATGACTCTACAACATCTAAGTTTTCTTCAAAATAAATCCAAACAAGACTAGAACAGTATGCAAATGCATAAGATTTAACGGTAATCTTATTAACGTTTTCTCCAGTGCCAGTTTTAGATGGGAAATAGAATGTTGTTAAAGAAGTGCAGTTTTCAAAACAGCATTCTCCAAAATATGTCAAAACAGTAGAACAGTTAAAGTCTGTTAAAGAAACACATGAGTCAAAAGCATGATCACCAATGGTGGTAATACGATCATTTGTTAATAAAATGCCAGTTCCTGCTTGATTTGAATAGAAGACATTTGTCATGTTGCGACAATCAATAAAAGTGCTAGGAGCAATCTCTGTCACCAAATATGGAATGGTGAAACTTGTCATTGATTCGCAGTAAGCAAACGCTTCTTCCCTAATTTCTTCAATTGTGGCTGGTAAACTAATTGTTTCAAAATCACAATATCTAAAGCCATGTTTAGCAACTGCAGAAACCGTAAAGTTTGCTACTCCATTACTAACTGCTGAAGGAACAGTTAAGTTAGTAGGTGTCGCGCTTGGAGCCATACCCCAAGAAATAGCGATCTTGCTGCTTTCTCCTTCAATAGAGTAGCAGTGATATTCATAATTAGTGCTTGGATCAACATAGGTAAAGAAGGTGTCTTCGTTAATAACGAGGGTGGCTTTGACAACACCGAAAATAGCAGTTGCCGTTGCCGCTACCGACATAAAAGCAATCGCGATAAGAGTATTAAGAGTAGAAAATACTTTTTTCTTTTTCATCTTATTGTCTCCTAAGACGTCCTATAGATGACGTTAACCGCCTCATACCTATTGTTCTGTATATAGTGTACCCTCTTCAGAGGCGTATAGGTAACTAAGTAAGTTACAAATCGGACTGGTGAATCACTAAATTCGAGTGAAATATATTTATTTCCACCGACTTCTTTAATGGTTGCTAAGTACTCTTTAGCAACACTATCGTTAAAGAACGCTCTAAATGTAATGTTAGAAAGTGCTAAATCGTTTGGATAGTTTGCGAAAGTTGGTTGTTCAGTTAATAAATCAACGTTATCAACTGTATAGCCAATATTAGCCATGGTCTTATCACCAATGCTAGCATCTGTTTGACCTTGAACCGCTAAGAAGTAAATATTTGCAGAACTATTTCTAGCGCCAATAACATAATCGCCCTTAGGTAATTTAAAGACATGGCCATATAAGGCGTTATGATCATTATTCATTCCGCTATATTCTTCAGTTCTTGTTGTAGTTACACCGTTTTTAACGTCGTAGGTAAAATAGCGGTGTCCATCAGTGCTGTTAGAAAAATTAGTTGCTCTCATTGTGTATAGTGGGACGACGGATTCTTTGTTGCTTCTTGTTGTATCATTACTATAAATAGTAATATCACCACCATTACCAACAACAGAAACGTTTGCACCATTATCGTTTTCAATGCTAAAAACAATTGATCTGTCTGGATAATACTTTCCATCGGTGTGTAAATATTTACTATCTCCCGGCCTAAAAACTGGCATATATGAAGATAAAGATGATAATCTTTCGTTTTGGTCAGAAAGAAACATAAATCCAAATTTTGGATTTCCTGGATTAATAGGGGCACCATATTTATCTCTTAAAACAGAAGATAAGTAATTGGTTAGCCATGGGCTATCAGTGTTATACATGTAGTTATTATTTCCAGCATAGCTCATATCATTTAAATCAAGTTCAAAAACATAATTGAAATCTCTAGAAAATGGGTATCCAAAGGAATTGACGTCTGAATATGAAGGAAGAATTGTGCCTCTTTTTGGAGACCATCCAATATCATCGTTTTTGTTTGTAAAGCCACTCTTTACGTGATCAAATTCTGCGGTTGAGAAATAGACTTTAGTTTTTGGATCGCCATTAATAATCCTGCTGTCGCCAATTTTGTCTAAACTGTATGTATCATAACTACCAGTTTCAGCGCCGACACAGTGAGAAGTAACAATCTTAAAGACACCTAAGCCACGATCGATATCATTATCTCTATCATCTTCTATGACCTTGTTCCAAATAAAGTCAACTGAGTTAAAGTAAGGCTCATTTTCTCCAGTAACTGTGTATCTATCATCACCAACCAAGTTGTTATAAGCAGACATATTTTTGGTTGTTGAAACAATGTATTCAAAATCGCCAGAAGTAAAGTTATATCTTCTAAGATATTCTTCATAGTTATTAAAAACTGCTAAAGTTTCTGGTGTCTTGTTGTTAATAAATTCTTTATAAGAAACATAGTTAACTCTAGTGTTATCACTCTTACTGTTATTGCCGGAAACAATTTTTGTTCCAACAGTCATATCACTACGAATAAGACTATAAATTCTTGAATAGTTAATAATACCAACGTCACCATTAGTGGTTAATCCATAATCAGGATCAATAGTGTTAACAACGTTAGTGCCGATTTCTCCAATTAAACCAGTATCACTTTCAGTGAGGATTGGAGTAAATCCTGTTTTATTAAATGTAAATTTTGCATCATAAACGAAACAATTTCTCATTGTTCCATTAACGTGGCCTGCTAAGAAGCCAATGTTATTGCCATGGTGGTAATTAGTGTTTCTATCACCTGAAGAACCGGTATTTAAATAATCACAGAAAATGGAAGCGGTAAATCTACCATCTCCATCTATATATGTATCTCCATTTGAGTAGAACTCAATAACATAGGATTGAATAACTCTAGAGAATGTATATCCATCCACTGTGGTAGAGGCAACTAAAGAAATTCTTGTATCAGCTTGCATATCTCCACCAGAGTTGAAATCACTGGAGTTCTTTAAAGCATCCATGTTAATCATAATTGCTTCATCTAAAACACTATCGCCATCAATATCGATAACTTTAGCCTTTTGAATAAGTGGAGA
>JAGAYY010000022.1 GCA_017940265.1 Bacilli bacterium
AACTAAATATCAAAATGAAAGAAAACATAGACAAATAGGTTTTCGAACAATCTAAGATTGTTCGTTAACTCACAACAAGAAATTACAATAAAAGGGGTGTCCCTTTTGCTCATTTTATTTCATGAGTTTTCGAACAGCCCCAATTTTTAAAATTTTGATACTAATATGTTTCGTATTCTAAGATACCTAATTTGATAATACCATTTGCTATTTCAGTTTCATCAATCTCAACTGCGAGCACACCATTTGAGTGGAGATAAGCATCTAGATAACCCCATAATTTTGTAAATGTGAAACCAGAACCTGTGAGTACTTCGATATAGGCATCACGTGCAGCTTCAGCAGCGGCTTGTGTTGGAAGTGTTACTGTCACAAAGGCTTCACCGAAATAGAAATCATATGCGAATGTAGCGCCTTCTGCTTCTAAAGCAGGAAGAATACCTTCAGCGCTTGGAAGATCCGCAACGATTTGCGCCATTGGGAATCCATCGCCACCTTGTTGGCCGCCTTCAATTTTCTTAATGGTTAATGAAACACCAAATCTATTTGTGTTTACCGCAACAGTGTATTGATTATTTGGTGATTTGAATACATCATCATATTCATTTGAACTAGCATAGTCGTATTTAAAGTTGGCATCTTGTAATAAATCCATATAGTCACTCTTAACTTGGTCTTTGTTTTCGGTTTCGATGAGCACAAAGAGGCTACCATCAAGGTTTGTACCAGCGGTGATATCATCACAGATTTCATCATAAGATGGAAGTTGATCGGTATAACCTTGACCCGCGAATAATGTAGCAATCTTAGCGGTTGGCCATAATGACACAAATGCAGTCACAGGCTTACCATGGACATTAATTGTTAATGAACCATCTTTAACAGACAAACTGATTTGGAATTGATTATTCTTTGAAACCATTCTTTGTGTAGTGGAATCAAATGTGTATTCAGCTGCTTCTAAAAGCGTCATATATTGACCTTGGGCATTTGATGCAGCATCAGCAGCACCATAAACACATGTGATTTGAATATCTTCTTCACCAACAATTTTGTATTGATATTCGTTAGCACCACTAAGGGCTGGAACAGTATCGTTACCTAAGAAATAACTAGAAATTAGGCTAGACGGGAATGTTTTTGTCTTACCAGTCTTAGCAAAATCGATAGTGAAAGAACCTTTTTCTGTGGAATACACTTTAATAGCAATTTCACTATTTGGATTAGTGTATTCATCAGTCGCTTCATCATAATTGGTATAGCCAGCATTTGCTAAATCAGTTTTATATAATTCAATAGCAGCTTCTTCAGTTCCTTTTTCAACTTTAACCAATACAGCGGTACCAAACATATCATTTAAGATAACAAAACCTTTATTAGCACCGGTATATGCCGGAACTATACCGATAGTGTAATCACCTAATAAGGCTGCAATATCATCAGCTGGCCAATCCTTCACAGGAATTGGATCTAATTTAAAGTAGATGGTGAAAATAGCGGCGTTATATTTTGCGTTATATTCGAATTCTAATCTAGCAATACCTTTATCGGCGATTGTTAAATATGCATAGTAGATGTTACCGTCTTTTTCAACTTCCCAGCCACTTGTTTTTATTGAATCAGCATAGCTGACTAAATCTTGTTCAGTGGCACCATAGACGTACATGAAAGCGTGGATAGCTTCATATGCTTCATAGGCATAAGCTTGTTCGTTAACATCAGATTCTTTAAAGATATATTCACCATTAGTGACATTAAAAGCAGGGATGTTAACAACATAACCGTTATATTTGTTATAGAAGTCTTCAATTACTTTTGTGTTCCAATAACTAAGTGGACCAAAGTAAATATCTAAACTCTTATATTCATCGTTATAAGCATAATTAACACAGTATTTTCCATCTGGGGAAACTGCGACTTTATAGCCTTGATTTAATTCATCTAAAACATTCCAATTAGTGGCAGTTAAAGTAGTGGTGTATGTTTCCGTTGCGTTATTTGCGTTTGTATAGCAGAAAATACCATAGTCACTAGAGGATACTTCATAATAATCTGCACTAAAAGCAGGTGGAACTTCATTAGAGCCAAACGCTCCTTTTGCAATTTCAGAAGCAAAAGCAGTAGGGAAGGTATAGTAATATGGGTCATAAGCTTCTAAATAAAACTTACTTTCCACATTAGCAAAAGCCACTCTTAAGTGTCTTGTGGCGGTATTAACTGTTACTTGTTTTTCAAAGACATAGCCTTCTGGGTTAACGTTTGTAAATCCATCGGAGGCAACCTTAGCAGCATAAGTAGCAAGTGTATTAGAATCTGCCGCGCCACCTTGGATAGTAACAGCGTCATTTTCTTCATCATATGCGACTACAGCTTCTTCTGAACCAGTAAATGGAAGAACATATCCATATAAGTGGTCAGACATGATTTTAGCTTCAGCATCTGTCCATGCTTTTTTGCCTGGTTTAGCAACGAGAATGTTAAATGAATTAGTGGCTCTTCCATATGCGACAGTAACTGGAATAGCACCAATAGTGTTTAAAGTAGCACCATTAGCAGGATTAGTGGTGTAGTTAGTAACTACTTCGCTAGTATTATCACTATAATTAGCGGTAACCACTAAACCAGTTAGGTCTAATTTCTCACCCTGATCATAATTCTTTTTAACATTAGTAGTATCTAATGTGATACCTGTTAATGTAGGGGCAACAGAGGTGCTACTTGGGGATGAATTACTTGACTCGCTATTAGATGAAGGAATCGAAGCAGATTGATTATCACTAGATCTAGAATCACTAGGTAAACTTGCATCGCTACTGGATGTGTTATTACTTGAGGATGAGTTATCGTTGCAACCAACCATCACACCAGTGGCCATCGCGACTAGGAGTAATAATTTGATATTCTTTTTCATAGTTTCTCCTTTCTTTTGAGATACACTTTATGCCATACATACTATTTGTTTTCGAAAAACAAAGCAAGTCAAAGGCAATTCATTAAGATTTAAATAAAATTAAAAAGCCCTTTGATAAGGGCTAAATCTATCTATCTTCTCTAAAGTACGTTACACCTAGTGAAGCCGGCGCTTGTGCTTTTTTGCTATTGATAATCGAAGTGATGATTAACACTAATAAGGTTGCAAGATATGGAAGAATCTTTAGACCATAAGTGATGTAATCATTACCAGAAACGAATGATGGAAGGATTGATAAACACGCAAAACCAAACGAGGCAAAGATAGCAATTAATGGTTTCCACATTGAGAAAATAACGATGCATAATGCTAACCAGCCAAAGGCATCAATGCCATCGGCAATATTGAACATACCTTTTGTTTTATCTAATTCATAGAAGGCACCACCGATACCGGCAATAGCACCACCAATAATTGTGGCGATATAGCGATAAGCGTTAACGTTGATACCAGCACTATCAGCAGCAGCAGCGTTTTCACCAACCGCTCTTAAGTTCAAACCAACTTTAGTTTTACTAATGATAATTGCCGTAGCAATTGCAATGACAATGCCTAAATATGTAAACCATGATTGCGATAAGAAAATTTCACCAAACCAGCCCAGACTCTTATAACCTGGAAAAGCACTTTGCATTTGTAAGCCAGCTTCCGCCATTCTGTCCATTGGCATACCACTGATAAATAAGCAAGAAACACCAACGCCTAATGTGGTTAATGTCAAACCAGTAACGTTTTGATTGCAGTGCAATGTGACGGTGAAGAAAGAGAAGATTAAACCACCAAAAGCACCAAAGATAATAGCGAATAATACTGGAATTAAAACTATGAGCACGGAATTTAAAGGCATTTCAGCAGGTGTACACATAATGTAAATACGTTCACCCAAAACACCGCCTAATGCACCAAAGTACATAATACCTGGTGTGCCCATATTCAAATGTCCGGATTTTTGATTGATGATTTCACCTGTCGCACCAAAAAGGAAGACGGTGGAAAATTTAATAGCTAACGAGAGGAAGCTTACTGCTGTATCGAAGAAGTTCATGCGTTTTCTCCTTTCATTGCTTTTTTATTAAGTTTGGCAAAACGGATATGACAAGTTATCCAAAATACTGGATACGTTATTCCATAACCAAAAATTTTCATTAAATTTAAGAAAGAAAAATGTTTATTGTTTCGCTTGTTAAATGTGCGACGGGCTTTCATCCAACTGAATGGATATGAAATCTTATAACCGATAGTTTTCACAAAACGTTTGAAGCCATTCTTTTCTGATTTGATTTTCTCTAGTTTTTCATTCTTGATTGTTATAAAGAAAGCGGCAAAATCTTTGCGATATTGTTCTTTTTCACTAGGATCTTGTACCGAATATTTTTTTCTTCTTAGAGCTTTTTGTTCACCATGATATGACATGAATTCTTTATTATGATGGGCTTTGATTTGATAGCTTGAGAAGAATTCACAAGCGATAATCACAAAGAAGAAAATACCTGTACAAATGCTACTAAATAGGAATGATGACATACTGACCGCTGAGGCCGCAGTAGTGGTTCCTTGTTCCATCACAGCGGCTAAGAATGAGAACAAAAGAATTTCTCCAGGTTCAAAGTGACCTAACCACGCGATTAAGACACCGGTGAAGCCTTTGCCACCAACAATAGAATCATTAAATGTCTGATTGATAGCGCAAACAATTAAGAAACCAATTAAGCCCATAATTGCGCCTGTGAAAATCATTGTTCTAATAATGACTTTTCTTACGTTTATACCAACGTATCTAGCGGTATTAACACTTTCACCTACAACAGTTACTTCATACCCGTGTATGCTCTTTTTGATGTAGAAGAACACTAAAATGAACACTAAAATAGCAAAGACAATTGTTAATGTTCCAGTACTACCCATAATTTCAGAGAAGATACCTTGTTTTAATAAACCAAATGATTGAGAACCACTTTTAATCCACACAGAAACCGCTAAACCGCCTAAGACAGTGGCGATATAGTTCATCATCAATGTGAACAATGTTTCATTTGTATTAAAGAAAGCCTTAAATATAGCAGGAATAACGCTCCAAACAATACCCGCTACAATTGCACCACCACATGCCATAATTAGGATAACGATGTTTGGTAAATCTGATGGAGCAAATTTAGCAATACCAGCACTAACTAAACAAGAGATAAGTATTTGGCCTTCAGCACCAATGTTCCAAAACTTCATCTTAAAAGCAGGAGTTAACGCTAAAGCAATTAATAACAATAAAGATGTTAAAACTAATAATTCAACAATAGTGGTGATATCACTAAAGTCAAAACAACCTCTAAACAATTCAGAGAAGAATAAACCAAATGTACCTGGTTTAAGAATTGTACAAACAATGCCCGCTAATAAGAAGGCACCTAAAATACCAACAATACGAATTAGCCAGTATTTCCAAGCTGGAAGACCAATTTTCTTAGTAACATAAAGAGGGAATTTGAAATTCTTTTTTTCTTTTGAAACAACTTTTTCCATACTCTACCCCCTTGTCATTAATAAGCCAATTTCTTCTTTGCTTACCTTTGTTGGGTCAACAATACCGGAAATATGACCATTGCTTAAAACTAATAATCTATCGCATAAAGCCATCAAAACATCTAAGTCTTCACCGACAAAGATGATAGATGTGCCTTTTTTCTTTTGCTCATCTAACAAGTTATAAATTAAATATGAAGAGTTAATATCCAAGCCACGGACTGGATAAGCTGTCATTAATATTTTTGGACGAGATGATAATTCTCTACCAACAAGAATCTTTTGGATATTACCACCAGATAATTTTTTGACTTGTGTATGAATATTTGGTGTTTTGACTTCCAATTCATCAACGATTTTTTGCGCTAGTGCGGCAGGCTTTCTTCTATCGAGTAAGCCAGCATGACCTTTTCTAAAACTTCTTAGCATCATATTATCGATTAAGTCCATGCTTCCGACTAAGCCCATACCTAAACGGTCTTCAGGAACAAACGATAATTTAATGCCTAAGTCTCTAATTTCAATCGGTTTTTTGTATTTGAGATCAATAATTTCATCTTCATAGAAGATAATTTCTTCATTATTGACCATTTCGATTACTTCTTTATTTGATTTATTTGTTAAATCACATGGTGAACCATCCTTGAGATGGAATTTACCTTGAGAGGCAAGTTCTCTAATTTGCTTGATGTTTTTATGGAAGAAAGTAACAGGTTGTTCTTTCTTTGGATTGGTGAAAATAATACTGCCACTTGTTTCTTTATTTAAACCTGCGATTGTTTCTAATAATTCTTTTTGACCACTGCCACTGATACCGGCAATACCTAAAATTTCAGAACCGTATAAATCAAAAGAAATATCCTTGATTGCGATCTCCCCGTCTCTATTTACTGCTGATAGATTTTCAATATGTAAACGCACACCCGTTGTCGGTATTTTGCTTCTATGAATGTTTAAGTCAATCTTATGACCAACCATTAATTCCGCTAATTGTTTTTCGTTTGTTTCACTTGTTTTAACAGTGGTGATGTATTCACCTTTTCTTAAAATAGCGATACGATCAGAAATCTCCATAACTTCATTAAGCTTATGAGTGATGATAACGATTGTTTTACCATCTTTCTTCATGTTTCTAATGATGTCAAACAAGTGAGCTATTTCTTGTGGAGTTAATACAGCGGTTGGTTCATCTAAAATCAATGTATCAACACCTCTAAATAATGTTTTAACGATTTCTAATGTCTGCTTTTCACTAACAGACATATCATAAACACGTTTATTGGGGTCAAGTTTAAAACCATATTTATTGCATAAATCCACAACTTGTTGGACTGTATATTTAGTTTTTGAACCTAATGAAATATTTTCAAAAGCGGTGAAGACATTCACTAATTTGAAATGTTGATGAACCATACCAATTTTATGGGCATAGGCATCTTTTGGTGAATTGATATTCACTTCTTTTTCATTAATATAGACACGACCTTCGTCTTGTTTATAAATACCGGCGAGAACATTCAGTAATGTTGTTTTACCAGAGCCGTTTTCTCCTAAGATACAAAATACTTCACCAGTATCAATAGAGAAAGAAACATTGTTATTGGCAACAATACTACCGAATATTTTCGTGATATTTTCAAATCTGATATTTTCCATAAAAGTAATTAAAAGGGCTGGCGGTGAAACCATCGCCAACCCTATATGTTGTCTTAATTAGTTGAGTTTGGTAATGCCATCGATAATGATATCGAAGTAAGGAGCACTACGTTTTGCAGATTCATCGAAGAATGTGATGCCATTTTCTGTTTTGATGGCTTCAGATTCTGGAGCGAAGTCGCCCATATCTTCAACGTCAGCGGTGTAAGAAGTAAGGTTCTTACCACCAACTGTGAATTTGGAACAGTCAAAGACTTTTCTTGTGCCAGCTTTGAGTTCGGCTTCAATGAGTTTGACTTTGGCTAAATCTTCAGCATCAGCAACGTTGTATTCAACGGAACCGGTAGCGATTGTGCCAGTGTAGTTGTTATTGTTTTCACCAGCAATGGCTTTGCCGTCGAACATAGCGTTGACAACAGCTTCGTAGTATGGAGCCCAGTTGATACGGGAGTAGGCAACGTATGTATTTGGGCAAGCATCTTTTGTTTCAACGTTATATGTGACGTTTGGGACACCTTGTTTTTCACATTCGCCTGGAGCACCCATGGAGTCAGCGTGTTGAGAAACTAAAGCAGCACCGCCATTGATTAAAGCTCTAGCACCAGCTTCTTCAGCGTTGAAATCGTACCAGGATTTTGTGAATGTAACATCCATAACGACGTTGGAAACGACTTCTTTAACACCTAAGTACCAAGAAGTGAAACCGGAAACGACTTCGGCGTATGGGAAAGCACCAACATAGCCGAGTTTGATGTTGCCGTTAGCATCATAGTTTGATTCTTTTAAAGAATTGGCTTCAACCATCTTTTGGAGTTTTAAACCAGCAGCATAGCCAGCTAAGAAACGACCTTCATAAATGGAAGCGAAAGCATTGTGGTAGTTGGATTGTTTGGCTGTTAAGGCTTGTGTACCTGTAGCGTGGCAGAATTGGACTTGTGGCCATTTCTTGGCAGCCTTTAACATATATTCTTCGTGACCGAAGGAATCTGCGAAGATGACATTGCAACCTTGTTTAACTAAATCTCTTGCAGCGTTGAAACAGGATTGGTCTTCGTTGATACCTGTTTTGATGATTGGATCGCCATCGATTCTTGCACCGAGGTTCTTGGCGGCAACACTCATAGCGTCGATGAAGTTCTTGTCATATGTGGATTGGCTATCATGTAATGTGATTAAGCCAATTTTGACTTTTTCACCGGCAACGTATTCTTTAGCTTTAACATCGCAAGCTGTTAATGTTAAGGCACCAATACCGAGAACGGTGACTACGAATGTGCGTACAAAACTTTTCTTCATTTTTGTTTTTCTCCTCCTTGATAATCTTCTAAAAAATAAAAATGAGCTTCCTATAATTGGAAGCCTCTACTTTAAATCAACGGCGAAACATACGAACGATTATTTCGCAAACGGATTTGATTCGTAGTGCTACATTATACGGTGTAGCGTAGAGACAACCCACCAATTAGGGAATTATACGAAGTCAAAGTTTGTTTTCCTTTGACGCCATTATTGTATATTCTAAAAATGACAATTGTAAACCCTTAAAAAGATAAATTTTCACAAAAAAGTCGCACGGGTTTTATAAAATAAAGATTTATCGTGCGACGTGTATGAACAATTCTTAGTAAGCTTCAACTGGAACGATGGAAATTACTGGATATTTCTTTAATAATTCACGGCCTTTGAGTGGGGTGAGTTCGATATAGAACATCACACCAGCGACAGAGGCGCCACTTCTTTCAACAAGTTCGCACAAAGCTTTCGCGGAACCACCTGTGGCTAATAAGTCATCGACCACTAAAACGCGATCACCTGGTTTAATAGAATCTTCACTAATCACCAAAGTAGCGGTGCCGTATTCTAAGTTATATGAGACACAGTTACCTGGTCTTGGTAATTTGCCAGGCTTTCTTGCCATAACAACACCCTTCTTAGTTAACAAACCAAGAGTTGGACCAAACAAGAAACCACGGGCTTCTGGACAAACGATTTTATCAAATTGAATATTTTGTTCTTTTAATTCTTCGACCATGACATCGAACACTAATTGGAGATATTCTGGATCTTCAAATACTGGAACGATATCTTTGAAAATGATACCTGGTTTAGGAAAACCAGGAACATCCTTAATATGTTTTTCGGATAATGAAATGACTTGTTCTTTCTTGGTCATAATAATTCTACCTCTTATAAAAACGACAAATTTTATTATATGTCATAAAAGGCCTTTTCTCAATGTGTCAAACCAAGATTTTTCATGCCAATCTTATGACAAAAACTGGATTATGTTTTATCTTAGAAAAATTATGAAAAAAGTGTTTGCAATGATATACGTATGTGGTAAAGTTTTAGGCAAAGGATTGCTATGGAGAAACGAATTAGAAAGTGTAAGATTCCCGCCGCATTAGGGGGTTTCTTCCCTAATTTTTCCTCCCCATTCGCTATTCTTATCTGTTTGTAGTCACCCCTGTCGTCGGGTGATTTTTTTTGCGCGAAAGGAGAAACATTTATGTCGGCAAACAAACTTATCTTCGAAGTTGATGGCAAGCCAAGTTTCGGGAAACTCTTGGTCTTCGCGTTTCAACAAGTCTTAGCCGTTTTAGCGGCCACAATCGCAGTTCCAACAATCATTGGACTTCCAGTACAAATTCCTGCAGCTATCTTAGGTGCTGGTTTAGGTACACTCGTTTATTTAGTCTTTACGAAATTCAAATCACCAGTCGTTATTTCTAGCTCATTTGCTTTCTTAGGTGCTTTAGCTAACGCTGTCGCATTTGGTTACATGGGTATCTTACTCGGTGGCTTATTTGCTGGTTTAGTTTACGTTATCATTGCAATTATCATTAAATTTGCTGGTACAAGATGGGTTGAAAAACTCATGCCTCCAGTAATTATCGGACCAACTGTTGCTTTAATTGGTCTTTCCTTAGCAGGTGCGGCTATGGGCGACATCGTTAAAGCTTCTGCTTCTCAAATCAATGGTGGTTATAACCTCGTTGGTTTAGCTTGTGGCTTAGTCACATTCTTCACAGTTGTTATTCTCTCTGTCCAAAATAGATTCAAAGCCGGTAGATTATTACCATTCATTCTCGGTATCGCTGCTGGTTACGCTGTTGCCGCGATCTTCACAGGCATCGGTTTTGCCGCTAACTTAGATTACCTCAAAGTTATCGACTACTCACCAATCATTGAAAACTTCCAAAACATCACATTTGAATCGTTCTTAACATATCCAAGATTCGCCTTACTCGGTGGTATCAAAGAATTAAGTGATGGCGCTGTCAGCGCGGACATCGTTGCTGCCGCTGCCCAAAATGGCAAAGTAGCACAAGTCATTACCCCAGTCGGTGTTGCGGAAGTTGCTTTAGCCTTCGTTCCAGTCGCATTTGTTACATTTGCTGAACACATCGCTGACCACAAGAATTTAAGCTCCATCATCAACAAAGACCTCATTACAGAACCAGGCTTATCCAGAACCTTACTCGGTGATGGTGTTGGCTCCATGGTTGGTACAGTCTTCGGTATTTGTCCAAATACCACATATGGTGAATCCGTTGGCTGCGTCGCTATCACAAAGAACGCTTCTGTTAGAACAATCTTCGTTGCTGCTTTAATGCTCATCGTCTTATCATTCCTAGCACCAGTTACTGCTGCTTTAAGAACAATCCCAAGCTGTGTTATGGGTGGTGTTTGTTTAACACTCTATGGCTTCATCGCTGTCTCTGGCTTAAAGATGTTCCAACAAGTCGATCTCAACAAGAGCAAGAATTTATTCACAGTCGCTGCCATCCTCATTTCCGGTATCGGTGGTTTAGCTATCCAAATCCCATATGCTATCGCAAATAATGGTGCAGTTGAAAAAACAATTCAAATTACCTCTATCGCAACTGCGTTGATTTTAGGTATTATTACTATGGTGGTAACAAACGCTGTTGAAAAGCGTAATGCCCCAGAAGAAGAATAAGTTGAGGAATAGATAATGGCTTTTGAAAATTATCCAACAGTCCATATTCTTGACCATCCATTGATCAAGCACAAAATCACAAAACTTAGAGACAAAACAACTAAGACAAGTGAATTCAAGATGTTAGTGAAAGAAATATCTGTTTTGGAAGGATATGAAGCACTTCGTCATCTTGGAACACAAATGGTGGAAATTGAAACACCAATTGAAAAAACACTTCAACCAGTTGTTAAACGTAAATCTCTCTGCTTTGTCCCAATCCTCCGTGCAGGTTTGGGTATGGTTGATGGTTTGCTCGAGTTAGTTCCTGGCTGTACTTGTGGCCACATCGGTTTATACCGTAATGAAGTCACAAAAGAACCTGTGGAATATTACTGCAAATTACCTGCAGATATTTCCGAAAAAGATGTTTACCTTTTAGACCCAATGCTCGCCACAGGCGGCTCCGCAATCGACGCGGTGAGAATGTTAAAAGCTCATGGTGCTAAAAAGATTACCTTCCTCTGCATTATCGCAGCCCCAGAAGGTGTGGAAGCATTTGTGAAGAAATATCCAGATATCCCACTCTATGTCGGTGCATTAGACCGTTGCTTAAACGAAAATGCTTATATCTGCCCAGGCTTAGGTGACTGTGGTGATAGAACATTCGGTACCACAAACGGCACAACCGAAGACAGACCAATTATTTAATTATCAACTTATTGATCAGAGTAGAAATTCCTTTCAGTTGAAAGAGGGAAAGAAGACATGACAAATAAAGAACAAGTACTAGTATTTTCTTTAACCACCTGTGAAGAATTAGCAAATAAGGTGTGTGAAGAACTCGGTGTGGAAAAATCACCCGCTATCTGTAGAAGATTCGCAGATAATGAAATTTTTACCAGACCAAACGTTGACGTAAGAGGTAAGGATTGTATTGTTATTCATTCAACCTGTAACCCAGTCAATGACAAATTAATGGAATTATTAATCTTCATCGATGCTCTTAAAAGAGGTGAAGCTAAAACCATTACCGCGATCATCCCATATTTCGGATACGTGAGACAAGATAGAACTATTGATTTCGGTGATCCAATCAGTGCTAAATTAGTGGCTAATTGTTTAAGAGAAGCTGGATGCAATAGAGTTGTATCTGTTGATTACCACAGTGGTTCAATGCAACCATTCTTCGAAAATATGGAAGCAGTGGAATTATATTCTTCCTCTGTGTTCGCTGATTATTACCGTAAACGCTTAAAGACATTAAAAGTTAAACTCGAGGACGTTGTCATTGTTTCTCCAGACAAGGGTGGCCTCGAAAGAGCGAAACATTTATCTAAAGATTTAGGTGATTTACCAATCGCGGTGTTAAATAAATACCGTCCTGAACCAAATAAGGCCGTTATTACTAACATCAAAGGCGAATCAGTCGTGGACAAGTACTGTTTAATGATTGATGATATCATCGATACTGGCGGCACAATTATTGCTGCGAGTAAAGAACTTCTCAAAAATGAAGCTAGAGGTATCCTCATCTGCGCTTGCCATGGTATCTTTTCCAAGAACGCTCTCGCGAAATTATATAGATGTGGCATCTTAGATATCGCTATTAGTGATTCTATCCCACAAGAAGAAGACGTTGTTTCTATCGTCTCCTTATCGCCAATCATCGCTAAATATATCAACGAGAACTTCTAATCAATATAAATAAGATATATAAGACCGGAATAAAAACCGGTCTTTTTTGTGCCCAACACCAAAAACAGCAAAAACTGTTTACTGTGGTATACAAAAATGCTATTTTATCGGTGGAAGTGATGCCATATGATTTATCATGATGATGATTACGTTACTACATTTCAAAATGCACTTGGTTATATTATCGGTAGAACAATAAGTAATGGATGCTCTCCAAGATTTGTTGAAAGAACAATAGCGTATTCTTCTGCGTTCTCTTTACTTGAAAAATCAGATATTACTGAACTTGCTTTTTCTCCTAAGGAATACATTTTTGAAAGAATGTTCGATATTAATATCTCAAATGAGTTCGAGTACAGCCCTTATGATGTTTACGGCTGGCTTGGCTATATCTATATCCGTCTGTTTTTTGACTTAAAGATCACATTTGAATCTTTGTTTTTTGTGTTACCAATTGATGAGGCAATCAATATGTACCCGCTTTATCATGAAATGGATTATCTTCAAGCTCTAGAATATGTAAAAGGCAAAGTGAAATACTCCCTTTTAGATGTAATAATGTCTTGTAGAAAAATGTCTTCCCAAAAATTATCAAAAATCTCAGGCGTTTCTCGTTCAACTATTTCCGCTTTGAGGTATGGAAAACGCGATATAAATAAGTTAGAAGCAAGACTGCTTATTAAATTATCAAATGCTCTCCGTGTGAAGATGGAATCGTTGCTTACTGATATCAACCTTATTTTTGATCAGTAATAAAAGCATATTTGACTTTAAACTACATCTATTTGTGTAAGGTTTTCTTTACGTTCAAAATCATCAAAAATATATTAACATTCACGCGTGTATAATCTATACTTAAATAGTGTTTTTTCTTTGTGGAAAAGACTTAAAGGAGATACCTTATGAAATACGATGTCGTGATTGTTGGAGCGGGCCCAAGTGGATATTTTTGTGCCTACGAATTAGTCAACAAAAACCCAAAATTAAAAGTACTCCTTATAGATAAGGGTCTCTCTATTGAAAAGAGACATTGTCCAGTTTTAGAACACAAATTAACAAAATGTCCAAGAAATATTAAAGGCTATCAAGAATGCTTCCCAGCTTGTTCCATCACTAATGGTTTCGGTGGGGCTGGTGCTTATTCTGATGGTAAATTTAACATTACCTCTGAATTTGGTGGTTGGTTGCAAGATTATATTGACCGTGATGAGCTCATGAAATTGATTGATTATGTCGACCAAATCAATCTTAATTATGGCGCTACTCCAGTCATTACTGATCCATACACTAAAGAAGTTAGAGATATTGAAAAGAAAGCCATGTCCGTTGGTCTTAAATTATTACATAGCAAGGTCAGACATTTAGGCACAGAAGAAAACTTAAAAATCTTAACTAGAATATATTTAGATTTAGAAAAGAAGATTGACACTAGATTCTCCACAACGGTGAAAGATATTGTCGTGGAAGAAGGACAAGTTAAAGGCGTTATTTTAGCCGACGATGAAAGAATCGACGCCGACTATGTTTTACTTGCGGTCGGTCGTGAAGGTAGCCAATGGCTCACTAACTTATTTGAAAAATTAAATGTCGAAATGACCCAAAACCAAGTTGATATCGGTGTCCGTGTTGAATGTCCAAACATGGTTATGGAAGAAATTAATAAAAACTTATATGAAGGTAAGTTTATCTATAAAGCCTCTACTGGTAGCACAGTTAGAACATTCTGCTCTAACCCAGGTGGCCACGTCGTTATGGAAAACTACCAAGGTGTTGTTAATGTTAATGGTCACTCCTATAATGACCCATCTTTATCTAGTGAAAATACTAACTTTGCTTTATTAGTGACACACCATTTTGAAGAACCATTCAAAAAACCAAATGAATATGCCTTAAAAGTCTCATCCTTAGCTAACCAATTAGCGTGTGGCTCTGTTTTAGTCCAACGCTTTGGTGACATCAAACAAGGAAGACGTAGTACAGTTAAGCGCATTAACGAAGGCTTTGTGAGACCAACTCTTAAAGAAGCAGTGCCAGGTGACTTAGCCTTATGCTTACCACAAAAAACCATGCAGGCGATTATCGAAATGATTCAAGTCTTAGACCACATCACTCCAGGTATCGCTACTGAACATACACTTTTATACGGCGTTGAAGCTAAATACTATAGCGCTCACCCACAAATTGATAACAAACTTGAAGTTAAAGATATTAAAAATCTCTACGTTGGTGGCGATGGTGCGGGTCTCACCCGTGGCTTAGCCCAAGCGGGAGCCTGTGGCGTCTATGTCGCTAGAAACATCCTAGAAAAGAAGGGTGTTAAATAGAAAAAGGAGAAACAAATTATGAGATGTGTTGGTGTGACATCTAGAGGGGTGAGACTCCCTGTCCTCAAAACTGGTGACAACTTAAGAGAGATTGTTGTCGAATCAGTTTTAAAAGCCTCAGAAAATGAAGGATTCAAATTCCATGATCGCGATGTTGTCGCAATCACCGAAAGTATCGTCGCCCGTTGCCAAGGCAATTACGCCTCTGTCGACAATATTGCTGACGATGTAAGAAAGAAAACCGGTGGCGACGAAGTAGCGGTCATTTTTCCTATTTTAAGTAGAAATAGATTTGCGATTTTACTTAAAGGTATCGCCCGTGGTGTCAAGAAAGTCTACTTAATGCTTTCTTACCCAAGTGATGAAGTTGGTAATGCTTTAATTACCGCTGATCAAGTTTACGAAGCTGGCATTAACCCATACAGCGACGTTTTAACATTAGAAAAATACCGTGAATTATTCGGTTATAGAGTGCACGAATTCACTGGTGTTGATTATGTTGATTATTATAAGAAATTAATTGAAGAACAAGGTGCGGAAGCTGTCATTATCTTCGCTAATCGCGCTGAAGCGATTTTAAATTATACAAAGAAAATCTTAACATGTGATATTCACACAAGATTTGCCACAAAGCGTTTATTGAAAGATAAAGGCGCTGAATTAGTTTTAGCCCTTGATGATATTTTAACCGCACCAGTTAATGGTTCTGGTTATAACGAAAAATATGGCTTATTAGGCACAAATAAAGCCACCGAAGAAACCGTGAAGTTATTCCCAAGAGACGGTCAATCTCTCGTGGAAGGTGTTCAAGCTGACTTATTAGAAAAGACCGGCAAACACTTTGAAGTCATGGTATACGGTGATGGTGCATTTAAAGACCCACAAGGAAAGATTTGGGAATTAGCAGACCCAGTCGTTTCTCCATTCCATACCGTGGGCTTAAAAGGTACACCAAATGAATTAAAACTCAAATATTTAGCGGATAACGCTTATAAGGGTTTAAAAGGTAAAGAACTCGCTGATGCGATTAAAGAAGATATCAAAGCTAAAGAAAAAGACCTCGTTGGTAAAATGGCTAGCGAAGGCACAACCCCAAGACAAATTACTGACTTATTAGGTTCTTTATGTGACTTAACAAGTGGTTCTGGTGATAAAGGTACACCAGTTGTCCTAATTCAAGGATACTTTGACAATTATGCCGACGAATAAAAAGAAATTAGCCTTTGATAATAAAGAATATCTGAAAATCCAACGTCAGGAGATTTTAAAACGCATTAAATCCTTCGGTGGTAAGCTCTATCTTGAATTCGGTGGTAAGTTATTCGATGACTACCACGCTAGTAGAGTTTTACCAGGTTTTGAACCAGATTCAAAACTCCAAATGTTATTAACATTAAAAGATGACGCTGAAATCGTCATGGCCGTTAACGCGAACGATATTAAAACAAATAAAGTTCGTAACGACTTAGGTATCACCTATGAATCAGAAGTTGAAAGACTTATTGATGCTTATCAAGCCGCGGGCTTATATGTCAGTAGTGTGGTCTTCTGCTTCTATGAAGATAGCCCAGTGTTAAAACAATTTGCCACAAAACTTAGAAAAAACGGTATCAAAGTTTATAAGCACTACACAATCGCGGGTTATCCACATAATTTAGTCTCTGTTTTCGGCAGTGATGGCTTTGAGAAAAACGAATATGTTGAAACCACAAAACCATTAATCGTTGTGACCGCTCCAGGTCCTGGTTCAGGTAAGATGGCTGTCTGTTTAAGCCAGTTATATCATGATATGAACCGTGGTATTAAATCTGGTTACGCTAAATATGAAACATTCCCAGTGTGGAATCTTCCATTACCACACCCAGTTAACTTAGCTTATGAAGCAGCGACTGTCGATTTAGCGGATGTTAACATGATTGACCCATATCACTTAGCGGCCTATGGCTTAACCACCACAAACTACAACCGTGATATTGAAACATTCCCATTATTAAAAACTATATTTGAAAAGATCTATGGCTCTTCTCCATATCAATCTCCAACCGATATGGGTGTTAATATGGTGGGCTTTGCAATTGTTAATGATGAAGCAGCTTGTGAGGCTAGTAAACAAGAAATCATTAGAAGATATTATCAAGCCAAAAAGAATGTCTACTTAGGTAAATTTGATGATGAAACAATTGTGAAAGAAGAATCATTAATGAACGCAGTTGGTGTGACTCCAGCGGATAGAAAGTGCGTTAATGCGTGCTTAGAAAAAGCCAAGAAGTGTAAAGAAAGAGTGGTCGCTATTGAATTACCTAATGGCAAGATCATCACTGGCAAGCGTTCTAGATTATTAGGTGCTCCAGCGGCAATGCTTCTCAATACCTTAAAAGTCTTAGGTAAAATTGATGATAGTATTCACCTTATTTCACCACACGTGGTGACCCCAATGGCCGATTTAAAGACTGGTCCATTAAAGAAAGAAAACCCACGTATTAGAGCGGAAGAAATCTTAATCGCCTTAGCCATCCAAGCTAATAGCAATCCATTAGCCGAATTAGCGCTTAAGCAACTTCCTAAGCTCAAAGGTAGTGAAGCACACTGCTCATGCATTTTATCAGATGCAGACTTAAGAACATTAACAGCCTTAGGTATTAATGTCACTGAAGAACCAGTGGGCTACGCGCACAAACTATATTTTAATAAAAATTAGAATATATCTAATAAAAATTAATAAAGAGGAAAGGGTAAAATACCCTTTTCTTTTTTAATATTTCATTCAAAATGTTTACTAATGTTTATGAGACGCGCGATAATAATATAGTAGTCGTTTGTGTTCGTAATGAAACAAACATCATAAAAATAATAAGAAAGGGTATTTTTTCATGAGAAAAAAAGTATTGTTTCCTGCTCTATTGTTAGGCTTAACAGCACCTTTATGTTTTTCACAACAATTTAGTGGCGTGTCCGCTGAATTCATTGGTGATTATTCAAAAAGCGCTGAAAAAAGCAACTATATTAAAGCGGGTTCAGCATTGAATGAACAAATCTGTGATGAAGGTTTTGTTCTTCTTAAAAACAAAGACAATTTCTTACCAATGGCAGGCCAAGGCCAAAAAGTATCATTAGTTGGTAAGAGTTCAGGCAACCTCGTTAGAGGTGGTGGTGGTTCCGGTTCAGGTTCCGTCAATGGTGAAGAAAACTGGCAACTAGTCCGCGATTCTGGTGGTAATGAAACCATTAAAGGTTCTCTTGAAGAAGCTGGCTTTGAAGTCAATAAGGACATCCAAGCATTCTATGGCAAATGGTCAAGTGGTGGCTGGGGTGGTTTATCTTACTCCAATGACTCTAGATCCGGAAGTGGTAGAACAAATGGTAACGACGGTTGGAAAGGTAACTCTGAAGTTACTATTGGTGAAACACCAATCTCTAGTTATTCCGCTGAATTATTAGCGACACTTGATGAATATAATGATGCCGCTATTCAAGTCATTTCCCGTGAAGGTAGTGAAGGTTGTGACGTTAAAACATGTAACGCTCACGATAGTAAGAAGACAAATTCCAGTGCGGAAAAAGTTAGCGATAGACACGCTCTTCAATTATCTGAAAACGAAGAAGCGTTATTCGAAGAACTTAAAAAGCACACTGATAACATCATTATCGTTGTCAACTCTGGTAACATCTTCCAATGTGACAAATTTGAAAATGATGATGCTGTTAAAGCCATCCTCTGGATTGGTAATCCAGGCGCTGTTGGTGCTAAATCAGTCGGCAAGATCTTAACTGGTCAAGTTAACCCATCTGGTCGTACAGTCGATACATGGGCTCGTGATTTCACTAAAGATCCAACATACCAAAACTTCTCCGATAACTCTCAAACAAATGAAGTAGTATCCACAAACGGCAAGACATATTATGCTCCACAAGATACATTATTTGCCGCTGATGGTGCGCCAATGCTCAGTTATGGTACTGATAAAAACTATAAAGAACATAGTGCACCAAGATGGGACAATGCTCGTGGTGGTGAAGAATTCAAAGTCGTCTCTGGTGGTTTAAATGGTGTTAAACCTGCTTCCTATTTAGCGTATGAAGAAGGTATCTATGTTGACTATCGTTACTATGAAACAAGATATGCTGATATGGCTAAAGGTAATAAAGGCGAAGCCGATACTTGGTATGGAAGTGAAGAAGGTGTCATTTATCCATTTGGTTATGGTTTGAGTTATACCTCGTTCAAACAAGAAATCGTTTCCTCAAACGTTAAAGGAAAAACACTTAAAGATGGTATCTATGATATCGAAGTGAAAGTTAAAGTTAAAAACACTGGTAATGTCGCTGGTAAAGATGTTGTCCAATTATATTGGAAAGCACCATATACCCAAGGCGGTATTGAAAAAGCTGACCGTGTTTTATGCGCTTTCGCTAAAACAAAATTATTAAATAAAGGTGAATCAGAAACATTAACACTTAAGATTAATACTCAAGATTTCGCTAACTATGACTTCACTGATAAAAACGGTAACGGCTTCAAGGGCTATGAACTCGATGGTGGTGATTATTACATTACCCTCAATAAAAACGCTCATGAAGAATTAGGTTCTGTTAAATTCTCCGTGGCTAAAGAAGGTATCAAATACGATAAAGACCGTTATACCGGTCATGAAGTTAAAAACAGATTCACTGATAGAGGCTTCTATAACTGTTTACCAGGTGAAAATGATTTCGACTTCGAACAATATTCTCGTGAAGACATGGCTAACGTTCCAACTCATCCAACATATGAAGATAGAACAGTTAAAGCCGGTAGCCGTTTTGAAGAATACTTAACTCATGAATTCAGAATGGAAGACTTAGAAAATGAAAATAAAGGTCTCTACATCCCTGAAGAAGTCTTGAAGACTAAAGCCGACATTGAAGCTTTAGGTTGGACACAACCTGCTACCGCTCCAAGTCAAGCAGATAGTATTCAATTCAAAGATTTAGTCGGTCTTGATATCAATGATCCACTCTGGGAACAAGCAATGAATCAAATGACATATAACGAAATGATTGGCTTCTCCTATGGTGGTGGTCAACATAACCAAGCCATCAGCAGAATGGGCAAACCAGCTACTGGTGATAGTGATGGTCCTTCCCAATTCCAAATCATTTGGTGGGCAGGCGCTCCAATCGTGGCCGCAACTTATAACGTTGATTTAGCTAAGAGACAAGGTGAAATGGTCGGTATGGAAGCCCATATTAATGGTACATATGGTTGGGCTGGTCCAGCGGTCAACTTACACCGTTCTCCATTCGGTGGTAGAAACTTCGAATATTATTCAGCCGATCCATTCTTAATGGGTAAAATTGCTGGTAGAGTCGTTTCTGGTGCTACTGATTTAGGCTTATATTGCTTCTTCAAACACTTCGCCGTTAACGATCAAGAAAAGAACCGTGAAGGTGTTTCCGCATTCTTAACAGAACAAGCTTTACGTGAAATTTACCTCAAACCATTCCAAATTGTTGTCCAAGAAGGTAAATCCATGGCCATCATGTCTTCCTATAACCGTCTAGGTTTAATGGAAACCGCTGCTTCTTATCCATTATTAACAGAAGTCTTACGTGATGAATGGGGCTTCAAAGGTCACATCATTTCCGATATGACACATAGTGGTAACGGTAGTGTTAACAATTACTGCTATGAAAACATCAATGACCGTATCTTAGCGGGTTGTAACCAACAATTAGATAGTAACGGTTTCAGAGATGATATCGAATGCAAATGGGATAGCAGTGCTTTTGATGGTAAAGGCGCTCCAGTCTTCACTAAGAAAGATGGCACAAAAGTTGAATCCTATACCTGGTGGTATATGCTCAGAAAGAACGTTAAGGAAACAATGTGGACATGTGCTAACTGTGGTGTAATGTCTATAGTTTGCGTTAAAGAAGCACACTTAACATTCAAAGATGTCGTCAACAACCGTTATGAAGGCGCTGTTGGTGCTAATATCAACATTAAAGTCGAATTACCAAACGAATTAAAAGCGGGTGGTCAATACAATGAAAAGACCATTAACTCCGTTGAAATGGTCATCGATCCAGTTACTCCATTACCAGCGGGCTTATCGTTCGATGGTAATACAATCTCTGGCACACCAGAACGCAGTTCTAACTGGTTTATCCGTGTCTTGGTTAAATTGTCACTCGATGGTGATGATGAACCAACAACATTAGGCTCAAGCTTAGAACTCTTTGTTCCAGAAATTCAATCGACACAATTACCTGCTAAGAAAGGTTGCTTTGGCTCATTAGAAGCCACTATGGTGAGCGTTATGGCCTTTGCAATCGCTGGTGTTGCTCTACTCTTAGTCACTAAGAAAAGAAGAGAAAACGCCTAATTGTTAAATCAAACAATTAAGACCCTCAAAGCGAGGGTCTTTTTTGCTGAAAAAATATTGATAATATCTTAATAAATTTAATTTCTAAAATAATGCCTAATCAAATAATAGTCCTGCCCGCACATAATAATTGTCATATAAAAAACAGGCCCTTCAATTTATATTGAATATACTAATGCATTATGGATTCTAGAAAATAATGACTTAAAAATCCGGTTTTGCACTCGCGTTGAGGCAAAATTAATAATGCAAATTTACTTTGAAAGGAAAAACATATGAAGAAAAAAGTTTTAATCCCAGTTTTTCTTGCCGCGATTGCTTTACCTGTGTGTTTAAACAAAGGTGCTTCTTCTGTTAACGCTGATTATATTGGCGAATTTGGTATTGGCCAAAGTAAAGACAGAGCAGCATATATTGAACATGCTTCTAAAGTTCAAGACCAATTAGCGGAAGAAGGTTTCGTCTTACTCAAAAACAAAGACAACTACCTCCCAAGAGATACTCAGGGCATGAAAGTCAGCCTTGCCGGTAAGAGCTCAACAAACCTCGCCAGAGGTGGTGCTGGTTCCGGCTCTGGTTCCGTTTCTAGTGGTGTTGCTGATTACCAATTAGTGGAAGGCGCTGACGGCGACGTCAAAGGCGCTCTCAATGAAGTTGGTATGGAAATTAACCCAACACTCGTTGATTTCTACGGAAAATGGGAAAAAAGTTCAAGAGGCGGCGTCTCTTTCTCCAACAACAGCAAGTCTGGCTCTGGTAGAAGCAATGGTAACGATGGTTGGAAAGGTAATTCCGAAGTTGTTATCGGCGAAACACCTCTTTCATCCTATACTGATGACATTCTCGCCAGTTTAGATGAATACAATGATGCCGCTATTCAAGTCATCACTCGTGAAGGTTCCGAAGGTTGTGACGTTAAAACATGTAATGCTCACGACACCAAGAAAACAAACTCCAGTGCTGAAAAGGTTTCTGATAGACACGCTCTTCAATTATCCGAAAACGAAGAAGCTTTATTAGAAGAATTAGGCAAACACACCGACAACATTATTGTCATTATTAACTCCAGTAACATCTTCGAATGTGAACAATTACAAAATAATGACAAAGTCAAAGCCATCATTTGGGTTGGTAACCCAGGTGACCGTGGTATTCGTGCTGTTGGTCGTATTATCAATGGTCAAGTTAACCCATCCGGTCGTACAGTCGATACATGGGCACGTGATTTTAGAGAAGATCCAACATTCCAAAACTTCTCTGATAACTCCCAAACAAACGAAGTTACATTATCCAATGGTAAAACATATTATGCTCCACAAGACACAATGTTTGCCGCTGATGGTGCTCCAATGCTCAGTTATGGTACTGATAAGAACTATAAACAACATAGTGCACCAAGATGGGACACCGCTCGTGGTGGTGAAGAAGCCAAGGTTGTCTCTGGTGGTATCAATGGTGTTAAACCAGCCGCTTATGTTTCTTACGAAGAAGGCATTTATGTCGACTATCGTTACTATGAAACAAAATACGCCGATATGGCAAAAGCAGACGAAGCCGCAGCTGATGCATGGTACAACAGCAACAAAGGCGTTCTCTATCCATTCGGTTATGGCTTAAGCTATACAACATTCGAACAAAAGATTGTTAAAGCAAACATCAAGAAAGGTGGCACTGTTGGTGAAAACAATAAAGTTGTCGCCTTAACAGTCGAAGTTAAGAATACTGGTAGCATCGCTGGTAAAGAAGCTGTCCAATTATACTTCAAAGCTCCTTATACCGCTGGTGGTATCGAAAAAGCCGACCACGTTTTATGTGCGTTCGGTAAAACTGGTCTCATTCAACCAGGCAAAACTGAAAAAGTCGAATTATCCTTCTACTTACAAGATGTTGCTAACTACGACTTCACAGATGCTAACAATAATGGTTTCGCTGGTTATGAATTAGAAAAAGGTGATTATGAACTCTTACTCGGTAAGAATGCTCATGAAAACTTTGAATCATTCAAATTCAAGATTGCTAGCGACATTAAATATGAAAACGATCGTTTCTCTGGTCACAAAGTTGAAAACCGTTTCACAAACAATGGTTTCTATGATTCTATGCCAGGTGAAAATGATATTGAATTCACACAAATGAGCCGTGCTGACTTTGATGGCACATTCCCAACTCACCCAACATTTGAAGATAGAACAGTTAAGGCTAACAGCCGCTTCGAAGAATTCTTAACATATAAGTTCTCATTAGAAGATTTCGAAAATGGTAATAACGAATACATTCCAGCCGCTGCTCGTAAAGATGCTTCTGTTGCTGCTAACTGGGAACAAGGTTCTAAAGCTACAGAACACAAGATTAAAGATTTAATCGATGTCCCAATGGACGATCCAAGATGGGAAGAAATCGTTAACCAAATGTCTTGGAACGATATGCTCAAGATCGTTGAAACTAACCAAATGTCTTCCAAAGCTATTGATAGCGTTGGTAAAGGTGGTTTCTCCGAAGGTGACGGTCCACAAAAATTCAACATTATGTGGTGGGTCTCTTCTCCAATCATCGCCGCTACATTCAACCAAGATTTAGCTCATAAACAAGGTGAATGTGTTGGTATGGAATCCCATATCTCCGGTAAATCCGGTTGGTGGGGTCCAGCTGTTAATACTCACCGTTCTCCATTCGGTGGTAGAAACTTCGAATACTATGCCGCTGACCCATTCTTAATGGGCCGTATGGCTGCTCAAGTCGTTGGTGCCGCTACAGATAGAGGCGTCTACGCTTACTTCAAACACTTTGCTGTTAACGATCAAGAAAAGAACCGTGAATCTGGTATCTCCTTCTTAACAGAACAAGCATTACGTGAAATTTACTTAAAGTCCTTCCAAATGGTCTTTGAAGAAGGCAAATCAATCGGTGTCATGGGTTCCTACAACCGTATGGGCTTAATGGAAACCGCTGCTAACTACAACTTATTAACAGAAGTTCTCCGTGGTGAATGGGGCTTCAAGGGTTCTGTCTTATCCGATATGACCCACAGTGGTAATGGTAGTGTTGATAACGATTGCTACGAATGTGTTACAAACCGTGTCTTAGCTGGTTGTAACGCTCAATTAGACTCTGGTGGCTTCTCTGGTCACTCCCAAGCTAAATGGGATAGCACATTAAAAGCCCCTGTTTATACAAACAAAGCCGGTGAAAAAGTTATTTCTTACTCCTACTGGTATGCTGTTAGACAATGTTCCAAAGAACACTTATTCATGTCTGCTAACTGTACAGCCACAAATAGAGTAATGGTTCCAGTCGTTGGCGAAGAATATAAGACTGTCGAAGCTCGTAAAGATTTCACTTATAGCGTCGAAATCGAAGGTGCCTCTGAAATCAAGCTCAATCACCGTGTTGATACTCCAGAAGGTCTCACCATCGATGGTGGTAACATCTCTGGTAAAGTCGCTCTTGAAGGCGTCTATCACTTAGACTTCATTGGCTATGATGCTGATGGTAAAGCTGTTGGCGCATTCAAATTAATCCTCACCGCCGCTACAGGCGATGGTGGTGCTAAGAAAGGTTGCTTCGGTGATATCGCTGCTTGCGGTGCAATCATTAGCTTAGTCGCAATTGCTGGTGCAGGTTTATTACTTGTCTCCTTACGCAAAAAAAGAAGAGCGTAATTCTTAAAATAAGCTCTAACTAAAAAGCATGACTGCTAGGGCCCGCGTGGTCCTAGCAGTTTAATGCATATTAATGCATATACATTACACGCACATAGTGATATGCTATAAATACTAATTAAAAACGTTAATAAAGCATCATCTTAAATCGTATCGTATTAAGATGGCGCTTGATTATATACCCCTAGAAAGGAGAATGTTGTTCGGCAGTGAATCCTAGGGTTAACCGAATAACAAACTATTAATTTATGAAAAAAACACTCTTTATTGGTTTAGCGATTGCTACTCTCACACTTGCCGGTTGTGGTAATGGTGGTAGCAATTCAAAATCTACCGGACCAAAACCTTCATCTTCACAAGCACCTGCTAAAACATTTGAAGTGAAGATTGATGACGGTAATGAAGTTAAAACTGAACAAATCGAACTCGGTGCTAAGATTACAAAACCAGCCGATCCAGCCGCTCCTGCAGGCAAAGCTTTCTATGGCTGGATGAACGTTAAAAACGGTGGTCAAATTTGGAACTTCGAAGACGATACCCTTGGTGCCGTCATGACCGATGTCGAATTAAAACCATTATTCGTTCCAGCTGGCCAAAACGCTCAAGTATTTGAAGCTGAACTTTGCCCAGATGTTTCTGAAAAGATCGGTAAAGATGGCACTCCAGGTATGGATGGTGTTACCTATTCCGGTGGTCAAAAAGGCTTAGGCTTAATTGGTAGAGACTACTATGAAGAAGATGGTTCTCATAACGAATTTGATGCTTCCGGTCTTTATGTTAGAGATACTAGTGGTGTCGCCCGTTATGCTACTCAAGAAGATTTAGCTAACCCAGATGTCGCTCCATCAGTCTTTGGTGGTTTCGTTCACTACAATTACGAAAAAGGTAATACATTAACATGGGAACTTGAAAGTGATGTTGCCGCTGAAAACGTTACCATCTTTATGAGAGTTTCTGGTGAATATGGTCTTACAGAACCTGATCAAATTTTCGAAGGTCAAGGTGAAGATAGAGTTTATGAAGTCTATGATGATGAATCATTCCCAGTCACTGTGAATGGTGAACCACTCAAATATGGTACACAAGTTATCCATAACATCGTTCCAAAGACATTCATCACCTTCCAAGATTTCTTATTAAGTGCAACAGTCAATTTAGTAGCTGGTAAGAACACCATTCAAATGAAAGTCGATAACAAAGATACAATCAATGGTACAATCGCTTCTACAGCTCCAGTCGTTGACGCCATCAAAGTCTACTCTTCAAGCCAAATCACATGGCCAACCGCCAAACTTTCTCAAATGGATAAGAGTGACGCAAAAGATTAATAATTTTTAAAGGATAATTATTATGGGTTTTATTAAAAAATTGCTAAAGCCTCGCGTTATTGTCTGGGCAGCGACCACATTAGTACTTACTGCTGTTCTCATTGTCGCAGACTATATGGCGATGAACAAATACGTCAAGTTAATCGAAGCGACTGACTTAGGTGGTGATAAACCAATCTTAGATCCAAATCAAAAAGGTAATGCTTTTACCCCTGATTTTGCTTCTAAAGATGCTGCATTCAATAATGGTAATGAAGTGGCTAAACAAATTTGTGAAGAAGGTATGATTCTTCTCAAAAATGATAACAACGCTTTACCACTCGCCAAAGGCGCTAAAGTTACAGTCTTTGGTAGAAACTCAATTGATTTAGTTTATGGTGGTTCAGGCTCCGCCGCTCCAGGTAAGAGTTCAAATCCTGCTTACCAAAAGAAATATGGTTGGAGAAAAACCATCAATGACTCATTAAAAGAAGCTGGCTTCTCTATTAACCCTGAAATGGAGAAATTTTACAGCAAGCAAAAAGTTCGTGATCCTGAACCAGGTTTAGAAGATGCTTCTGGTCAACAAAAAGCCGTTGCAACTTTATTTCCAGGTGAAGCTTCATACGATAAGTACACAGATCCTGTAAAGCAATCTTATGGTCAATATGGTGACGCAGCGCTTATTGTTGTTTCTCGTATCGCTGGTGAAGGTTGGGACCTCCCAAGACAAGCCTACGATAGCGATAGCCGTCACTATCTTGAATTAGATAATGCTGAAAGACAATTAATCAAAGAAGTTGCCGCTTCTGGTAAATTCAAAAAGATTATTCTCTTACTTAACGGTTCTAACTATGTCGATTTAGGTTTCTTATATGAAAGAACCAACTCCGCCGAATACAATGAATTCGGTAAATACATCGACGCCGTTATCAATATCGGTAGCCCAGGCGCTAACGGTATTATGGCCTTAGGCGGAATCCTTAATGGTACAGTTAATCCATCTGGTCATACAGTTGATACTGTTTACACAGCCTATCAAAATGACCCAACATGGCAAAACTTCGGTGGTAATAAGTCTTATTTAACCCCAAATGGTTCAGATAACTACACAAGAAACGGTAGTTCTTCCGATTACTATCTTGTCGAATATGAAGAAAACATCTATCTCGGCTATAGATATTATGAAACACGTGGTAAAGTCGAAGGTGAAGATTGGTACAACGCTAACGTTGTTTATCCATTCGGTTATGGCTTAAGCTATACAACATTCACTCAAGAAATTACTAACGTTTCTGCTTTAGAAGGTGAAGCCTTAGAATATGGCAAGACCTTCAAAGTCCAAATCGAAGTCAAGAACACAGGCGATGCCGCTGGTAAGCAAGTTGTTCAACTCTATGCTTCCGCTCCATATACCGCCGGTGGTATTGAAAAAGCTCACAAAGTCTTAGTCGGCTTTGCGAAAACAAAAGAATTAAAGAAGAACGAAACAGATACAGTTGAAATCGAAGTTAATCCATATGATTTCGCTAGTTTCGATTCTCAAGACAAAAACAGTAATGGCTTTAAAGGCTATGAATTAGAAAAAGGCGAATATACCTTCTATGCAGGTACAGACGCTCATAATTCATTCGGTGAATTCAAAAAGAACTTAGCCGCTGATGTGCAAATTGATAAAGATCCAGTTACTGGTTATAAGGTTGAACCATTATTCCCAGAATTAACAGCACATATGAATCCAGCTGAAAGCTTATCCAGAAATAACTTCGCTGGTACATTCCCAAAAGTTATTACTGATGCTGAACGCGCTCTCGATGAAGAAACATTCGCTAAATTAAAATCTCAAGAATCTACAAACGATGAGACGTATGACAAAGTCCCAACAATGGGTGCTGAAGTCAAATATACCCTCAGAGATTTAGCGGGCAAGAAATACAATGACCCAATGTGGGATGAATTCCTCGATCAATTCACATTCGATGAAATGCTTATGTTATTCAACGATGGTTGTTATTCCACAGCCTCTATTACTCGTAAGATGAAAGTCGTTAACGAAGAAACAGGCGAAGAAGAAGAAAAGAACGTTGTTATCGTTCCAAAGACAACCTCTGCTGATGGTCCAACTGGTATCGTTGGCTTCTTAGGCGATCCAAGTATTTATGGTTGCTGCTACTATCAATCAGAATGCTTATTAGCCCAAACATACAACGTTGAATTAGCCGACTTACAAGCTAAGGCTATCGGTAACGAATGTTTAATCGGTAACGAAGCCGGTGGTGGTCTTGCCTACCCAGGCTGGTACGCTCCAGGTGTCAACTTACACCGTTCTCCATTCTCTGGCCGTAATACTGAATACTACTCCGAAGATCCATTCTTAAATGGTAGATTCGCTGGTAGAGTCATTAAAGGCGTCGCAGAAAAAGGTGTCTACGCTAACGTTAAACACTTCGCGGTCAACGACCAAGAAACACACAGATCCACAAAAGGTATTGCTACTTGGGTAGATGAACAAGCAATGCGTGAACTCTATCTCAAAGCATTCGAAATGGCTGTTAAAGAAGGTGAAGCCCATGGCTTAATGACTTCCTTCAACCGTATCGGTACTGAATGGGCTGGTGGTTCCTATCGCTTATGCACAACCGTCCTTAGAAAAGAATGGGGCTTCCAAGGTTCTGTCATTTGTGACTTCCATACAGACTTCTATATGGATAGTAAGCAAATGCTCTACGCTGGTGGTGACTTAAACCTCTGTGCTGATAAGGAAATTAAATTACAAACAAGTGGTAGATATAGTACTCCTTATGTCAAGGCTACTAACGCTAAAGACGCTAACTTAGTGAGAAGAAGTGCTCATAACAACTTATTTGCATTAGCTAACTCCTGCGCACTTAAAGTTGACGTCATTCGTTATGAAATGGCATGGTGGAAAGTCACATTCCGCGTTGTCGAAATCGCAATTCCTGTCGCTTTAGCAGGTTGGGGCTTCGCGGTTATCTTCACTGCTTTACGTAAGAAAGAAAAAGCCGCTGCTGCGGAATAGCTAAAACTAAACTAAAAAATGGATCTCACTGAGGTCCATTTTTATTATGCTTTTTTATCTATTCAGTAATGGCTTGTTTCTTCTCTTGAATCTTTTTATCAAAATAACGATATAAGAAGAAGAATGCGATACCACCGATAACCATTAAGATTGACCAGAACTGAGAAGGAGTAAGACCGGGGATGAACTGTCCTCTATCATCGTCTCTCACAAATTCAATTAAGAATCTCCAGATGCCATATCCGATTAAATAAACGGTCATATTGTATTTAAATTTAAATTTAAAGTATAAGAGAATCATCACTGCACTTATTAAAAATAAGAAAATGGCCTCAAATAACTGCGTAGGGACGTGTTTAACGTGTTCCCCAGGGAATTGTACCCCAAACCATAAATCGGTCTCTATACCGCCACAACAGCCCGCACAGAAGCAGCCTAATCTACCGAAGGCATGGGCTAATGTAATTGAGATAGGGACAAACATCAATAATTCCCATACACCTTTATTCATATCTGATTTAAAGATGTTGTTTTCTTTTAATCTTGGATTAATCGCATAGACATAGATGAAATAGATACCTAAGTAAGCAATAACGCCCCCTAATAGGCCGCCTAAGAATGTCATCTTGCCAGTAATCTTAAAGCCTTCACTTGGATTAGCAATGAAATCATAAATAGATTGAGTGAATACTGCGAATAATAAACCTAATGAGATCGCAAATAATCCAATGATTAAAATAGTGTCTCTCGCACTAGAGGAATAACCACTTTTTCTCATCGCGATATAGGTAAAGACAAAACAAGCGATTAAGCCCACTAAAAAGCAAATCGCATACATATCGATTTCGATACCAAAGATATTAAAAAGTGGCTCAGGAATCATATTTATGTCTCTCCATATTTATTAAGGTAACAATAATATGGCCAGCAGACAATAGCCCAAAAACAATTGTTAAAATCCAGAAGACGATATCCCATGGATCACCAAAGGCAAAACCAAATTGAGTGAACATACCACCGAAATTAAATAAAGCATGCAAAATTACACAATACCAAACACTACCCATCTTAATTTGAATAACTGCAAACATGCAGCCGATTAAGAAAGTATATGTCATTTGTAATAAAACACCCTCAATAGTGGCACCTATAAATAAATTGAAGAGATGGAAGGCCGCGAATATCGCAGAAGAAATAAGAACAGAAAAGACATAAGGAAACTTAGTTCTTCTCATATATGCAAAGACAAGGTTTAATAAAACGCCTCTAAAGACTAGTTCTTCCACAAGCGCGATAGAAATAACGTGTATAGCGTATAAAGCGATATAACCAGACATGGAGACGGTAACATTGCCTGAAAAGACTCCAAACCATGGGAAATTAACAAGACATGTAATTAAACATGGTAAGCACCATAATAATTTCTTTTTAGTGGTTCTATTTAAGAATAAATATTGCCTATCCCCCATGATATAGATGAGCCAAATAAAAAGCGCACCGATGGACAATTGATAGATAGTTCTACCAAGCATTGAATTAACAATAGGATCAGTGGTGAGGTATTTGTCTTGCACTTCAAACAACACGAAAGTTGTTACCGCTAGCGCGACTAACGCTATGGTTATGAGATATTTAGAATATTTATTCATATTGTTCCGTTAATTTTTCAGTTGGATCGTCACCAGTTGGGTTAACAATGGAATAACCAATGTTAACTAAGTGGTCAGCCACTCTTTCTAATTCGCTAACTAAAGTGGTGTAGAATGGGGAATTTTCCACGTGACATGTTTTATTTTGAATACGCTCATAGTGAGCGGTACTTAAGGTATTCTTTAAATTATCTGTTTGATCTTCTAAATCATGTAACTTCTTTAGGCTATCACTGCTCTTGTCATGGAAGATAACAAATGTTAATTCAAACATCTGACAAATAACATCAAACATGCTATCGAATTCTTTTTTAGCGACGTCAGAGAACTTTAAGTCATTACTAACCATCTTTAATGATGATTCATAGAAGTTATAAGCATGGTCACCAATACGTTCAATATCGTTAACAACGTGGAAATAACTACCTAATGTCTTTTCATCTTTTAATGAAACATTATGTGTTAAGTTGATTAAGAACTGTGTAATAGCGTTATTGATATAGTCAATCTTATCTTCAGTTTCGATAAGTTCTTTATCTTGCGAATTATCTTGCGTAAGAATACGGTTATAACCAAGTTTTAAGTTGTCATAAGAAAGATGCATCATATTAATGATTTCTCTTTTGACCTGCATCATAGCGACGGTTGGTGTATCTAATAAGTGGTTATCAATATACTTGAGAGATTGTTTCATCTTCTCTTGTTCTTTATCTTTAACTAATTTAAAGGATAATTTCTCTAATGGTTTTACCAACGGTAAAGCCGCGAGCATAAAGATGACGTTATATAAAATATGGAATACTGCGATCGCTAGTTCTGGGCCACCGTCTTTGCTGAAGTCAAAAACTGTTTGGAATCCGGTGGAGATATAGCTACCTAATGGCCAGCAAATTGCTAAGGCTACTAAAGCAGTCAATATACGAATTATTAAAACAATTATGCCAGTGCGTTTAACATTAACATTACCACCTATCGTGGCAAGTAAAAGAGTGAATACGGTACCGATTGTTGCGCCTAAAACAAGGAATATAGCTTGTTCGAAGCCAATAACGGAACCAGTAAGACTAACAACGATACTGACAGAGGCAGAACTGGACTGTACAAGAATAGTAACTACCGCACCAATCAAAACTAACAACAGTGGGAAGTTAACCGCACTAAAGAAGTCTTGAACCATTTTAACCAATTGAGGGTTACCAGTTTCTTCACTTAAGACACCACTCATGGTGTTCAAACCAAAGAATAATAAGCCAAGACCTGCTAAAATTTCACCGATGTTTCTAACATGCTCTTTTTTAAAGAACATTAAGATAACGCCGATAGCGGCAACAACCACAAAGTATTTAGCAACCTCAACTGAAGATAAAGCAGCAAGTAAACCAGTGATAGTGGTGCCCACATAAGCACCTAGGATTATATTCACACCTTGGAAAACTGTCATTGTTCCAGCGGCAATAAAACCAATGGCCATAACGCCAGTAGCGGCACTGCTTTGCACCAACATGGTCACAGTGGTACCAATACCAAAGCAAGCAAATCTATTGTTTCTAATCTTCTTTAATAACTTCTTTAAACTTGGTCCTGTTGATTTCTTTAAACCAGAGGACATCATGTTCATGCCAACGATAAATACCGCGGCGCCTACTAATAATGTAATAATACTTAATGCTAAATCATTCATACGCTAATTATTTAATAACATTCATTGATTATATTCAATAATTGATAACAACATATCATCATGATATCATTATAACGACAAGATAACGATATGGAGGTACTACTATGGAAATTATTCCTTCTGCAGAAATTAGACTGAATTACAATGGCGTTGTGGAAAAATGTAAAGAATCAGGCGAACCAGTCTACTTAACAAGAAATGGTCAAGGTGAATTGGTAGTCATGGACATTGCTTCTTTTGAGAAAAAGCAACAAGAGTTAAAAGCTCAACAATTAGTCTTAGAAGCTTTAGCGGATGAATTGTTTGGTTCTAAAACATATTCAAATGAAGAAGTTTTTTCTGACCTCGATAAAATGCTTAGCGAGGCTAAAAAATGAATAACTACAACATAGAATGGAGTAATAAGGCAAGAGAAGACTTGTTTAATCATTTTTCTTTCCTTCTAAATGTATCATATGAAGCTGCTTCAAATTTTGTAACGTTGATGAAAGAGGAAATTGTTTCTTTATCACAACTGCCTCAAAGATATCCTATTTTTGAAATGAACAATATAATATCCACCATAGAATTTAGAAAAATGGTTGTTGATAAACGCTACATTGTCATTTATGCAGTCTACAAAACCTCGGTGAAAATATATCGAATATTGGATTCTCGCAAAAAATTCGAAACACTAGTGGCCTAAGAAATGATTAGGCGATAAACAATTCTTTTCTCTTTGTTTCAACAAAGAATATAAGTATAATTACTACGGAATTAAAAAGGAGAAAACTCACATGCATAAATTAGTATTAATCAGACATGGTGAATCCGAATGGAACAAACTCAACCTCTTCACAGGTTGGACCGATGTCGAATTAAGCGAAAAAGGTGTTGAAGAAGCTCACCGTGCTGGCAGAACTTTAAAAGAAAAGGGTTATGACTTTGATGTCGTTCATACCTCTTTATTAAAGAGAGCTATTCACACAATGAACAATGTCTTATTTGAATTAGACAGAGAATGGTTACCAGTTTACAAATCATGGAGATTAAATGAACGTCACTACGGCGCTCTTCAAGGTTTAAACAAAGCGGAAACCGCCGCTAAATATGGTGAAGAACAAGTTAAGATTTGGAGAAGAAGCTATGATTGCCCACCTCCAGCTCTTGACAAAGATGATCCACGTAACCCAGCTTTACAAGCTCAATTCAGAGATGTTGATCCAAAAGATTTACCGTTAAATGAATCATTAGAATTAACAGTTAAAAGAGCGGTTCCATATTTTGAAGAAGTTATCAAACCAGAAATGGAAGCTGGTAAGAGAGTCCTTATTGTTGCCCATGGTAACTCTTTAAGAGCTTTAGTTAAATACTTCGACAATATGGCGGATTCTGAAATCGTTGGTGTTAACATCCCAACAGGTGTCCCACTAGTGTATGAATTTGATGACAATATGAAAGCCATCAACCATTACTACTTAATGGACGAAGAAGAACTCAAAAAACAAATGGAAGCTGTTGCTAACCAAGGCAAAGCAAAATAGTTAGAAATAACCGAAAAAAACGCCACGCTAGTTCGTGGCTTTTTTGTTTTTTGACAAATTAGAAATAAACAAAACATTATTTTTGTAATAAAAAAGTTAAAAAGTTTTGAATATATGAGGAAAAAATGTTGATTATTTGCTTTTTTTAACTAAAATCTCCTTGAAAGGAAATTCAGAGTATGAATACAAAAACAAAAACAATTTTAGCTGGCGTAATCGCAACTATTTCGCTTTGTATGTCAGCAAAGGCAGTTACAGACAAACATTTTAACGGGGTTGATGCTGCTGGATATAATAGCCCTGCAACTTTATGGCCACAAGACTATAACGATTTTATTAACGAAGATTATTCTCCTGTTAAGTATCACACATTCACTAGCCCATCATATAGAGTTGGCGTGATGGGGCATAGAAGAGTAGTTAGATTTGGAGGAAACTTTAAGTTAAAGGTTGTCGAAGTTGAAAAGTATTGTGACTACAAGAGTGTTGGTAGTCTATCATCTTTCGTTGTTCAAACAACCACAACAAGCAGTCTTACTAAAGAAGTGAGTGTTTCGACTTCGATGGCAGTTTCTTTTACTCAACTAGTCAAAGCATCGGTTACATTTGAAAGCATGGCAAGCGTAGGTATTGAAAATTCAATGACTGAACAACTCACAAACACACTTTCAGTTTCTTATTGCAGATCGTTGACTTCAACTCGCACAATCGATGAAACACTGAATATGAACAATCTACTTGATGGTAAAAGCCTTTTTAGATATAGCAGAGTAGCTTTAGTTTTAGATGTAGAAGTATTAGAGAGATGGTCTGAAGAGAATCAATGGTTTAGGGGCTGGGTTCCATTTGGTGTAGATCGTAATCCATTTTATGCTAGATATTACATAAGCGAAGCGGATATGATTGTATATAGCGATGGCACTTTTGGTGACAAAGTTATTGGAGAATTCAGACTAAATGAAAATATTAAGAGCTATTAACAAAATCAAAAACTATGTATTTGAGTTTTTAGTAGCCTTTGCGTGTTTCTTCTCATTATATTTACCGTTTTCAACCTTTACTCCTTATAGAAAAGCATTCAATAAGTTGAGTGATGATTATATTTACTCGTTTAACGTTGAATCGTCTCTTTTTGAAAACGCTAAAGATATAGCTTTATATCATTATGAATATGAGGAAGAGGGAACAACGCTAATTCTAAATAAAAAAGGTCTAAAAATGGGCGCACCGCTTATAGCGGACGCCCCTTTAGGCATTTATTTGTTTGATATAAATCAAAGTATTAATTTCGAATCCAATGTCAAGGTTTCAGTAAAAAGCAATAATGCCTTACCACAACAAAAGATAAAAACTGACTTTGGTGAAATTGCGCTAGATATCGATTATATATTGCTTGATGAAACTATAGATAGCCATTATGAATGCGAATACAAGTTTTGCCCACATAATGAAGCTCCTGCTGTTAGAGACGACATGACACTCCGTGAATCATTTTCTGCGACAGGCAAATCAATCAAAAATAGCCTACTTTCGTCAAGTAACAACATGGGTGTGATTTTGATTTTAATTGCAACCGTCCCTGCAACCATTATGCTTTTTGCTATGTTCTTTTATTACACAATGCAAATTGAAAAAGAGAGTAAAAGAATAATAATTGATTACGTTTTTTATAAGTCAAAGAAAAAACTTACCTTCCAAGTTTTCTTGAAATATTTCGGTAGGTCGGGCGTATTTGTTATTGCTTCAGCCATCATTAATTACTTTATATTTGTCCAAGTTGGTTTAGAACTACTGTTCGTACCACTAGTTATCTTCTTTGTAATTGATTCAATATATTTGTTTGCTGTTACAAACGCTAATGTTAAACGAATTTTGAAAGAAGGAGTTGATATTAAATATGTTAATTAAGTTAAAAATTAATGAAAAATCATTCCCAAACAAGACTATTTTTAAAGACACTTCGTTAGAAATAAACGAAAAAGATTTTGTAGTCATCTATGGTGAATCGGGCATTGGCAAAAGCACATTGTTAAATATGATTGGCTTAATCAATGATTTTGATGGTGAATATTATTTTAACGATATTTTGATTGAAAAAAAGAATAGAGAACAAACACGTATTAATAATTTTTCATATTTATTCCAAGATCCCTATCTAATTCCATATCTTAGTGTTTATGACAATATCGTCCTTCCTCTAAAAAATATGAAGGCAGATGTTGATAAAGAAGAAATTGTGGGAATATGTAAGAGATTAAAAATTGATGAGCTTATTGAAAGAAAGCCTAACAAATTAAGTGGTGGTGAGGCTATCCGCGTTTCTATAGCAAGGTCGATTGCTGCTAATAAAAGAATAATTGTTGTGGATGAACCAACAGGTAATCTAGATTCAGATAATGCTGAAAGTGTAATGAATATATTGAAGGAAGAAAATAGCAAAGGAAAAACCATAATTATGGTTTCTCATAGCAAAGAGTTTGAAAAGTTCTTCAATAGGATCATTAAAATAGAGAACAAGAAGATTATATGCTAAGAAGATTGTTTTTTCCTTTGAAAACCAATATTGTGATAATGCTTTTATCATTCTTTGCATTATCTCCTTTTTGCTTTTTAGAAATAGCAAAAGGCGCTGTAAAAGGTGGGTTTGAAAAAGAATATTCTGAAGCTAGTTATAATTGTGCTTTCGACGAAGAAGGAACTTATTTAAATAGCTATAACGATATCGAAACCAAATTGGACGAAAGTGTTAATTCAATCAAAAAGCTTTCTAAGAAAGATTATTTGAAAACCGACTACATAGTCAGCGGTTCCCTTCTTGCTAAATCTAATGATGGTAGAGATTTTATGTGTGGCTTTTATTATAGCCCATCTTTAGATGCTTTTAAGCAATATGCAGGAATTGGAGAATATATTAATGCCATTCTAGCGCCTAAAAACAATTATTTTGCAGCTATGCCTAAAGCTTTTGCGTACTCAAATGGTTTTGATGTCGGATTACCAATCACGTTATCAAATTACAACGATTCCACCAAGACAGCAGAAATAGCATTTGATTATTTTTATGAAACAAAGGCCAACCAATCGACTAGTGATATCATTGTTTGTGATGATAGATTAGATGAAAATATTTTTAACACATTAATAGGCGCAAGAATATTTTATGTTCATTACTACAGTTCTAAAGTAAGCTCATCAATGGTGCAAGAAGCCTCTACGAAAATATACACAAAAATCGAGTGTAAAGATTACAAAGTTGAAGCAAAATATATGCCTTATAGAGTGTTGTTTGATCAAGGAAGAATTGTAGTAGCGGCAGTTTCTGTCACAACGTTTTTAATTCTCTTCTGCGCCTTCTTAAGAAAAGAAGATAAATTGCAACAGATTGAAAAAATAGAACGTTGCTATTATGAGAGTAAAACCAAGAACTTTTTCATGCATTTGTTGAGCGACGTACTCTTGTTAATGATTTCTCAAACATTGGTTTTGTTGACTTTTGTGGCAGCTTATGGAATATCTTACATAAATGGAATTACATTGAATATCAGCATAAGTTTTCTATACTTATTTCTCATTCAAGCGGCTACGTTTTTAATTGAATCAACAATCTCCTATTTTGTTGGCGCTAAAAAGCCTATCAACAATTGATTTGTATTCTAAAGAAAAATAGTTTGTAATATTCAACTTTTATAGGCCATGCGAAAGCGTGGCTTTTTTAGATTAAAAAACATTTTACTTTTCCTTATTTATATATAAAATATAGCCAATGTGTTTTAAGAAGGGTTTTTAAAGAAATGAACAAAAAATACGCAATTCTCGTCGTTGATATGCTTAACGACTTTGTGACTGGTGTCATCGGTTGTGACAACGCTAAAGCGATTGTTAAACCAACACAAGAATTATTAGAAGGTGCAAGAAAGAATGACATCCCAGTTATCTTCTGTAACGACTGCCACTATAAGGGTGTTGATAACGAATTAAAATTATGGGGCGACCACGCTATCAAAGGTACATGGGGTGCTGAAATCATTCCTGAATTACCAGTTAGTGAAAAAGACTACATCGTTCCAAAGAGAAGATACTCTGGTTTCTTCCAAACAGATTTAGACTTATTACTCAAAGAATTAGGTGTTACCACAGTTGTTATCGCTGGTTTACACACCCATATGTGCTGCAGACATACCGCTGCGGATGCATATCAAAATAACTACGAAGTTATCTTTGCTAACGAAGCCACAAATTCCTTCACCAAAGAAGACTATGAATATGGCTTAAGATACGCTAAAGAAACTTATGGTGCTCCTAACTACACCAATAAAGAATTATTCGATTTATTCAGCAAATAATTGCGATAAAAAATAATTGCCATGAATAAAAATGATTTCAACAAACTAGCAGCAGATCACTTTATTAGTAAGCTGATTGGTGGTATTGTCATTGGCTCAATTGCCTTTATTGCAGGAATTATTACAGCAATCATTTTCATGGCCCGTGGAGGTACGCAGGCAGATGTGGCGTGGTGGTTTATTCTTATAGCTATAATTGGCGCCCTTGTTGTCGTGGTAAATGCGCTTATTCTCCGTTCACGAAATAAGAACGAATAAACTACTGAATCTTAATATTTAGCAAATCAATAACGATGACAAAAATTAAGGCACATAGTCCTTGATAATTGTCATCTTTTCTTTTGGTTTAAACGATTATCCCAAGAATGATGGTGGAATAAATGTCGCGCCTATCGCACAAACAATATATGTAATACCAAATATAATGAGCAAACGACCAAAAACATAATGATCAATAGCGACTATTTCTTTTGTCTTCTTATCTTTGCCTGAGCGCATGAAGGATATGCCTGTGACTAAATAGAACGTAAGAACACCAGCATCCACGAATACGACGATTGGCCATATGAATAAACTACCTAGTAGCATGGCACCATTACCAATTACATTAGCGCCTTCACTCGCTTCTCTTACAAGGAAATTAATATCCAATATAAGGAAGAGTGGTAATAGTATTGCCCCTAATACAATAAGCCATACTCCATTACTTCTTTTTGGGTTACTTTTATCTTTATTTTTAGCAAAGATAATGCCAAACACTAATAAAAGAAGCGCAGTAAGAGTAACTGTAAGTATCATTAAGTTAAAGAATATCAATCCCATATTAATTAATTCCTATAGGGAAACATATCCTGTTTCGTTAATGATTTCTTGGCCAATAGAGGAAAGAACAAAATCTAAAACCTTTTGGACATTTGGATTTGTTTCACCTTTTCTTGTAACAGCATAGAAGTTAGAAACGATAGGGTATGATTCATTTTGCACGTTTTCTCTACTTGGATAAACATCATTTAATTTAAGCATCTTAATATGCCCATGCTTTGTTAATTCTTCAACATAGAATCTAAACGAGAAACCTAATGATGCCCCTAAAGGACCAAAGAAGTTTTGTTTAATATCTTTACCAAATAGTTTTTCTAATGTGGTTTGGGAGCCACTGCCTTGGTTTCTTTGTACGACATTGATAGGGCGGTTAGCGCCTCCGACTTCTTTCCAGTTAGTAACTTTACCAGAATAGATTTGTTTTAATTGTTCCATGGTTAAACCATCAACTGGATTATTTTTATTTACGATAAAGACGAACGCTTCTCTACCGATAGGTGTTAATTCTAATTCCACGCCTTTCTCTAAACCATATTTAACTTGTTCGTCACTTGGTTTAGCGCAGAAAGCGATATCACAGTCCCCATCCACAATACCTTTAAACGCACCACGGGTGTTGTGGTACTGTAAAGCGGAATCTTTTGTAAAATCACCGTTTTCATATTTAACGGATGATTCAGGATAGATGGAATACACGAGTGAGTTAAAAACAGGCACTAATGCTGCAGCGCCATCGATAACAGGTAAATCACCTTCTAATTTATCGCTATATTCTCTTTTAACAATTTTTGTTTCTTGCGCAAATGGTAAATATTGGTCTACTTCTACACTCTTTGCCTGCATTTGTGAGGATGTATTGTTGATACATCTATTAGTGAATACAGAGAAAATAAAGACATTGGTGATGACCATAAAAGAAACAACACCGAATATTGCTAATATTTGTTTAACTAATTTCTTCTTATCCATTACCAAAGCTCCTTTTCAATGAAAGTAATCATTGATGTTTGTCGATAAAGGACAATAGTGACTATCAAAAGAGTGACAATACTAACCACTCCAACGATAGCGATGATGGATAAAATCCATTTAAATAATTTATCACTCATATTACATAAACCTGATTTCGTTTGCGTCTCCGCTACTTTGTTGATCAAAGACAATTGTTAAAGGAATAACAATCGCTAAAACTAATACTATAGCCAAGATAAGTAGTGCCCAGCCAGCAATGATTTTGTTGGCATTTAAGTTACCGTCTTGGTCCTTTTGATAACCTTTGACTAAATTACCAACACCTAAACCAATGGCCACAACAAAGCCAATAAACATTAATGCTGGGAAAGCATAGGTGATAAAAGCGGAAGTTAAACTCTGTTCACCAAGACCGGCGAAAAGGATGACTCCCACGACAGTGCCGACAATCGCGGTAATAGTGAGTACCCAACCACCAATAAGCATTGGCTTTTGTTGGCGCTTACCGCCATTAATTACTAACATGACGCCTGCAGTAATGAGTGCAGCGCCGATTAATATACAAACAATAATTTCCATAGTTTTTAAATCCTCTATTAATTAGACGCTAATAACTACATCAAACTGATAGGTAAACCAAAAATTGATATCAAAACAACTGGAGCGACGATAACTGTAAAAATGAATCCTATAAAAGAAAAGCCTAGTATCACGGTGCCACTCTTGTGTTCTTTAAAACCGGCAATAATTAAACGAATTGAATAAACGAACCATACTATCGTGAGAGAGATAACTATAGCCAAAACAAGCGGAGACGCTAAGACGTAGACAAATAAAAGTCCAGTAAAAAATCCTGCCACGATAATTCCAATTATTGTGGTGCATATTAAAGCAACACCCCACGCAAACATTATTCTATTTTTAAACTTATCACCAAGGGACATTAAAACAATTGCGCCTGGTAAAAGAACGAAGAATAAGAGAAATAGGATTAAATAAATTTCAGAACTCATCACAAAATATTATAAATTGGTTCTAAAAATAAACAACTCTTGAAGGCGATTTAGAAATGTAATCAAAATAATATTTGATTCCCATATACATACATATACTTGGAGTTTGTCACAAATTATTTTTACCGTTTTTGTTAATTATTTATAAATAATTGTGATACAATGATTTCGATTTGGGCGTTTTTGGGTTAAACGCTTAGAAAGAGGAGTAAACATATGCCAAATATTGATTTAGGTAAATATGGAATCAAAAATGTAAAAGAAGTGGTTTATAACCCTTCTTATGAACTTCTTTTCGAAGAAGAAACAAAAGCTAGCCTTGTAGGCTATGAAAAAGGTACAGTTACCGAACTTAACGCTGTTAACGTTATGACTGGTATCTACACAGGTAGATCCCCAAAGGACAAATACATTGTCGTCGATAAGAACAGCGAAAACACAGTTTGGTGGACTTCAGAAGGTTATAAGAACGATAACCATCCAATGAGTGAAGACGTTTGGGCTAAAGTCAAAGCTCTTGCTCAAAAGGAATTATCTGAAAAAAGATTGTTCGTTGTTGATGCCTATTGTGGCGCTAACAAGGATACAAGAATGGCCGTCCGCTTCATTATGGAAGTCGCATGGCAAGCACATTTCGTTAGAAATATGTTCATTAAGCCAACAGAAGAAGAATTAAAGAACTTTGAACCAGACTTCATCGTTTATACTGCTTCTAAAGCTAAAGTTGAAAACTACAAAGAATTAGGACTTAACTCTGAAACATGTGTTGCGTTCAACATCACAAGCAAAGAACAAGTCATTTTAAATACATGGTATGGTGGTGAAATGAAGAAAGGCATGTTCTCCATGATGAACTACTACTTACCACTTAAAGGCATTGCCTCAATGCACTGCTCCGCGAACACCGATATGAATGGTGAAAATACCGCCATCTTCTTTGGTTTATCTGGTACAGGTAAAACCACATTATCAACCGATCCAAAGAGATTACTCATCGGTGATGATGAACACGGTTGGGATGACAATGGTGTCTTCAACCTCGAAGGTGGTTGCTACGCTAAAGTCATTAACTTAGACAAAGAGAGTGAACCAGATATCTATAACGCTATCCGTAGAAATGCTTTATTAGAAAACGTTACTGTTGACGCTAACGGCAAAATTGATTTCGCTGATAAGAGCACAACAGAAAATACACGTGTTAGCTATCCAATCAATCACATTGAAAAGATTGTTAAACCAATTAGCCACGGTCCACATGCTAAAAACGTTATCTTCTTAAGTGCGGATGCTTTCGGTGTCTTACCACCAGTCAGCATCTTAACTCCAGAACAAACACAATATTACTTCTTAAGTGGTTTCACAGCGAAACTCGCTGGTACTGAAAGAGGTATTACTGAACCAACACCAACATTCTCCGCTTGCTTCGGTCAAGCTTTCTTGGAATTACATCCAACAAAATACGCTGAAGAATTAGTGAAGAAGATGAAAGTCAGTGGTGCTAAAGCTTACTTAGTTAACACTGGTTGGAATGGTACAGGCAAACGTATTTCCATCAAAGATACACGTGGTATCATCGATGCAATCTTAGATGGTTCTATCAACAAAGCTCCAACAAAGAAAATTCCTGTCTTTGATTTTGAAGTCCCAACTGAATTACCAGGTGTCGATCCAAAAATCTTAGACCCAAGAGATACATATGCTAACCCAGCTGATTGGGATAAGAAAGCTGCTGATTTAGCTTCTAGATTCGTTAAGAACTTCGTCAAATATGAAAGTAACGAAGCTGGTAAAGCCTTAGTCAAAGCCGGTCCTAAAGCTGAATAAGGAATAATTATGGGTGTTAAAATTGTCGAAACAGGCCTAAGAGACGGCCACCAATCATTATTCGCCACAAGAATGAACACCGAAGAAGTTCTTTGTGCGCTTAAAGAACTTGACCAAGTCGGTTACCATGCCATTGAAATTTGGGGTGGTGCCACCTTTGATGCTTGTTTAAGATTCTTAAACGAAGATCCATGGGAAAGACTTAGATTAGCGAAAAAAGTTTGTAAGAAAACTAAATTACAGATGTTATTCCGCGGTCAAAACATCCTCGGTTACAGACACTATGCTGACGATGTCGTTGAAAAGTTCGTCGAAAAATCCATCAAGAATGGTATTGATATTATTCGTATCTTCGATGCTTTAAACGATATTCGTAACTTAGAATGCGCTGTTAAGGCCACCAAGAAATATGGTGGTGAATGCCAAATCGCTTTAAGCTATACAACATCCCCAGTTCACACTGTCCAATATTATGTTGAATTAGCAAAAGAAATCGAAAAGATGGGTGCTGATAGCATCTGTATTAAAGATATGGCTGGTGTTATGATGCCAACTGCTGCTTATGAATTAATCAGTGCGTTAAAGAAAAACACCAAATTACCAATCGAATTACACAGTCACTGCACAGGTGGCTTATGTGAAATGACATATTTAAAAGCTATTGAAGCGGGCGTCGACATTGTTGACTGTGCTATAAGCCCATTAAGTGGTGGTACATCCCAACCATGTACTGAATCTCTTAACTTCGCCCTTCAAGGCACTGAATATGATCCAAAACTTAATGTGGCAATGTTAAATGCTGCTGCCGCTAAATTGGCGCCAGTCAAAGCAAAATACCTTGCCAATGGTTTATTAAATCCAAAAGTTTTATCCGTTAATGCGAACATTATCAAATATCAAGTTCCAGGCGGTATGTTATCTAACTTAATCAATCAACTTAAGCAACAAGATGCTTCTGATAGATTAGATGAAGTTTTAGCGGAAGTGCCAAATGTCCGTAAGGATATGGGCTATCCTCCACTTGTTACTCCATTATCACAAATGGTCGGTACACAAGCCGTCTTAAATGTTCTTTCTGGTGAAAGATACAAGATGGTGCCAAAAGAAATCAACGATTATTTACATGGTAGATATGGTAGATCTCCAGCACCAGTTGATGAAGAAATCAGACGTAAGATTATTGGTGATGACAAAGTCATTACTTATCGTCCAGCCGATGATTTGAAACCAGAATTTGAAGAACTTAAGAAACAATACAAAGGCATCGCTAAGAGTGATGAAGACGTTTTATCCATCGCTTTATTCGGTGATGTCGCGATTAAATTTATCGAACAAAGAAATGAAGACGCGATTCCAACCGTCATCCACGTTGAGGCTTAATTATGGTTTTAGGTGTTTGGCAGAATTGGGAATCCTTAAATGTTGGTGAAGCCTTCTTAGTAGCGCTTATCGCCATCTTTATCGTCTTCCTTGTTCTTGCAATCATTATTTTCATTACTTGGGCAATGCAAAAAGGCATGGAGAAAATCGATGCCTCTACAAACATTTTACCTAAGGAAGAAAATAAGATTCTTAGCGAAGATCCAAACGCTGTGGTAGCCGCTTTAGTGGCTTCTATGGAGTTCTATCGCGAAACAGGCAAAGAAGTACGTATTGTTTCTATTAAAAGAATTGAGGACTAATTTATGAAGATTTATAAAATCAAAGTTAACGGTAAAGCATACCGTGTTGAACTCGAAGCTATTGAACAAGTTGATACTGTTCCATTAGAAGAGAAGAAAAAACAAGAAACAAAGAAAATCGTTAACACCACTGGTGCCTTAGAAGTACCTTCTCCAATCCAAGGTCAAGTTGTTAACATCAAAGTTAAACCAGGCGACAAAGTGCAAAAAGGTGATGTTTTATTAATCATCGAAGCTATGAAACTTGAAAACGAAGTCGTCTCTCCATTTGAAGGAAAGGTTGCACAAGTTTTAGTAACTAAAGGCCAAAACGTTAAGGCGAAAGAAGTCATCGTTACTATTGAACAATAACGGATATAAGATATGGAAAAATTTTGGAATACAATTGTAGCGTTTTTCCAACAATCCGGTATTGTGGGCTTTTTCCACGGTTATTGGCTCAATCTCATTATGATTGTCGTGGCGTGTGTACTCTTGTTCCTCGCCATCAAGAAAGACTTTGAACCATACCTCCTCTTACCAATTGCTTTTGGTATGTTACTCGTTAACTTACCATATGTTGGTCAAGAAATATTCAACAAAGGCTCAACTGAATATAACTATATTTCGTTAGCCTCTAAAGTTGGATTATCGATAGATCAAGCCAAATATTTAATATCTGAAATAAGGGATGTACCTGTTGCAGATATTGTTGATGAAGTCGGAATTGGACTAAAAGTTACAACAAAAGAATTACATGATTTAGTGATGAATGAAACATTCTTAAAAAATGCACCTGCTGATTTAGGCTTTACTAAAGAGTTAGTTGCAGACATTGATCACTTATTCAACTATGACTATAGTGGTATCTTCGGATTCCTCTACTATGGTGTTAAATGGGGTATTTACCCATGCTTAATCTTCTTATGCATTGGTGCGACCACAGACTTTGGTCCATTAATCGCTAATAAGAAAACTATGTTATTAGGTGCCGCTGCTCAAATCGGTATCTTCATTACATTTATCGGTGCGATTGCCATCGGTAAGAACGGCTTAGGCTGGACAAACTTTACTGCTAAAGATGCTTCCGCTATCGGTATTATCGGTGGTGCGGATGGCCCAACCGCAATTTTAGTAACAACAAGATTGGCTCCAGAAAAATTATCTTCTATCGCCATTGTTGCTTATTCATACATGGCTTTAGTGCCGGTTATTCAACCTCCAATCATTAGACTCTTAACCACTAAGAAAGAAAGAGCTATCAGAATGGAAACTCCAAGAGAAGTTTCTAAGACTGAAAAGATTCTCTTCCCAATCGTGGTTACTGTTATTACATGTTTATTAGTGCCAAGTGCTGCGCCATTAATCGGTTGCTTAATGCTTGGTAACTTAATCAAAGAATCTGGTGTTGTACCAAAGATTAGAGATACATTGGCAAATAGCTTAATGTATATCATCACCATCTTATTAGGTGTCTGTGTTGGCATGACCGCTGATGCGGCTACATTCTTAACCTTAGATACAATCCTCATCTTCGGCTTAGGTATTATTGCCTTCGCTGTTGCGACTGCGGGTGGTGTCTTAGGTGGTAAGTTAATGTGTGTCTTAACTAAAGGCAAAGTCAACCCAATGATTGGTGCTGCTGGTGTCTCTGCTGTTCCTATGGCGGCGCGTGTTGTCCATAAGGAAGGTCTTAGAGAAGATCCAACAAACTTCTTATTAATGCACGCAATGGGCCCTAACGTTGCTGGTGTTATTGGCTCCGCTGTTGCAGCGGGTGTCTTGCTTCTCTTGTTTGCGTAATAAGAAAAACCCAAAAAGCAAAAGTCTTCGCTTAAAGCGGAGGCTTTTTTGATAAATACGTATGTGTACTGAAAAGTGTACAAATGTACTTGAATACGTACATATATTTTGCTATAATAATGGCGGGAGGATAGATATATGCCAACTACAAACGTTTCCGTTTTAAGAAAAGATTTATTTAATTCTATAGATAATGTTATTGAATATAACGAAATTATCACAGTCAACACCAAAAAAGGCAACGCAATCATCATTTCCGAAGAAGATTACAACGCTCTTTTAGAGACCCTCGCTCTTCAATCCGATCCAAGAGTTATAAAGAAAATTAAAGATGGAGAAAAAGAAAACATTGATTCCATGACCACCTACAATCCGAATGAGGAGTGGTGATATGTGGCAAATCAAGTTTACAAAAGCAGCAGAAAAAGACAAAAAACTTTTAAAACAAGCCGGTTTGGATACTAAAGCTAAAAAAATATTAAATGTCATAGCGACAGATCCATTTCAGACTCCTCCGTCATACGAAAAATTGATTGGTGATTTGAAAGGCTACTACTCTAGACGCATCAATATTCAGCACAGAATTGTTTATAGAGTATATCCAGAATTGCAAACTATAGTTATCCATGCAATGTGGACTCATTATGGTGATTAAAATAGTCTTCGCTTAAAGCGGAGGCTTTTTTGTTTTACAATATCCCTATGCAATATCATCAAATTCACTTCCAAGAGATAGATTCCACAAATACATATCTAAAGAATACTTATAAGTTATTAAGCAACTTTACTTTTGTGTCCACTGATTATCAAAGTCATGGTAAAGGTAGAAACGATAGAACTTGGAGTAGTGAGCCTGGTGAAAATTTGATGTTCTCATTTTTGATTAAAGACAAAGAATTATTAAAACAATCACCAATTATTTCGCTTTTAAGCGCAGTAGAGGTCGCGAAAGTGTTAGAGACATATAAAATCAAACACGTGAGCATAAAATGGCCTAATGACGTCTTAATTAACGATAAGAAGGTATGTGGCATTCTTGCGGAAGGTCAACTTCCTGATTATATGGTTGTGGGCATTGGTTTAAATGTTAACCAAAAGAGATTTCCTGAAGGATTAAGAAGACCAGCGACATCATTATGCTTAGAACATAAGAAAGATATTAACATCGAAGAACTTAAAGAAAAGTTATTCCCACAGTTAGTGGATGCCCTAACTAATTTAGATTTAGATAAATCACTAGAATATTTTAGAAAACATAACTATTTATTAAATAAAAGAGTAAAGGCGATTGTTAATAATCAAACATTTATTGGCGAAGTAGTGGGAATTGATGATTCTTTCTGCCTTCAGGTTGTAACTCATAGTATGCTTTTACACATTGATAGTGGGGAAATTGAAATACTATAAGCCATTAATTTTATAAATTAACAAATAACATATTTTAAAAAGTTGTTAACTATTTTTCTCTTTTTACTTAGAACTTCTCATGGTATGCTTTTACACATTAATAGTGGGGAAATTGAAATCTTATGAAATTTCTAGGTAAAGACATCAAAGCGGTCATCTTCGATATGGATGGAACAATGATTAATTCCACTGGTCTTTGGCATGAAATTGATAAGAAATTCTTCGCTAAAAGAGGCATGGAACTTCCTAAAGATTACGCGCAAAATATCGTTCATCTTGGTTTAAAAGAAGCCGCAAGATTCACTAAGAGAACATATGGTATCAAAGAAAGTGAACAAGAAATCATGGATGAATGGCATCAAATGTCCATTGATATGTACCAATATGATGTGGAATTAAAGCCAGGTGTTAGAGAAGTATTGGATTTAATTAAATCAAAAGGTGTCATTATGTCCATCGCTACAGCGAATGATGATTCTTTATATATGCCATGTATCAATAGACTCGGCTTAGGTAAATATTTTGACTTTATCGCTGATGTTAACAACGTTAAAGAAGGCAAACACAGTGTTCGTATTTATTCATATCTATGTGAAAAGATGGGCTCTCTCCCAGAAAACACCTTAGTGTTAGAAGATATGCCAACATGCATTAAGACATGTCATGATAACGGCTTTATAACAGTCGCGGTATATGATGATGCCTCTAAAGATTTTGATAAACAAAAAAGGTCTAATTCAGACCTCTTTATCCATGATATGAATGAATTACTTCCTTTTTTAAAGTAAATCAACATTATATTTCTTAAATTGTTTAATATCGTCTTCGGGCCAATAGGAGGATTGCACTTCTCCGATATGGACCTTTTTTAATAAATACATACATAAACGGGATTGACCAATGCCACCGCCTATTGAAAGTGGTAATTGTTCATTAATAACCATTTGATGGTACGCTAAAGCGAACTTACCCATTTCACCTTTGGCTTTGAGTTGCTTCACTAATGAATCTTTATTAACTCTGATGCCCATACTGCTTAATTCAAAAGCAATTTGAAGTGGTTCATACCAAAGCAAGATATCGCCATTTAGTTTCCAATCATCATAGTCCGCTGCACGGCTATCGTGTGGCTTACCATCCTTTAAGTTAGCGCCAATTTGCATTAAGAAAACCGCACCATATTGTTTACAGATAGCGTTTTCTCTTTCTTTTCTATTAAGGTTTGGATATCTAGCTTCTAAATCTTTAGTGGTGATAAATGTAATATCTTTTGGTAAATCGTTAGTGAGTTCTGGATATTGTTTTGTTAAAACTTTATAAGTCTTATTAAAGGCTTTATAGATTTTCTTCACTGTTCTTTTTAAAGTGGAGACATTTCTTTCTTTAGCCTCTAATCTTCTTTCCCAGTCCCATTGGTCAACATATAAAGAATGGAGATTATCTAAATCTTCAAATCTTCTAATAGCGTTCATATCGGTATATAAGCCATCAATGTTATATTTCTTTAAAGCATATCTTTTCCATTTCGCTAATGATTGAACAATTTCAAGCTCACGGTTATTTTCATTCACCTCAAAAGAAACAGGTTTTTCACAACCACTTAAGTTATCGTTTAAGCCAGTGCCTGGTTCCACAAATAGTGGAGCGCTGACTCTCATTAAATCAAGCTCTTTAGCGAGCTCTTTTTCAAAAGTATCTTTAATTAATTTAATGGCCCTTTGTGTATCGACCAAATTTAAAACACTGTGATAGTTTTTTGGGTAGATGTTGTTTTTCATGCTAGATAATTTCTTTCTTGTTCTTGTTCTTGTAGGTGGTGAATCTAATTTCTAAATCCCCATCCATCATTGGTGTACCTTCATCAATACATTCAAAGTCTGGATTTTCATCCAAATTAACGAAAAATACTTCCGCGCCACCATCAGCGTTGACTTTGGTTAAAAGAACTTTGTCAACATACGGAAGAGTTTGTCTATATATAGAAGCACCACCAATAACGAATACCGTGTCGCTTGTTTCTCTTTCTTTCATCGCTCTTAAGAAGTCTTCAAAACTATGGACATTAATGACACCTTCATAGTTGTGTGTTGGATCTTGAGATAAGACAATATTTGTTCTGTTCTTTAATGGTTTACTACCTGGGAAAGATAATAAAGTATTCTCACCCATACAAACAGTATGACCTTGAGTGGTTTCTCTAAAGAACTTCATATCTAAAGGAAGAGAGAATAGTAATCCATTTCTCTTACCAATACCATATTTTTTATCGCAGTTAAGAATAGAAATAATCATATTAGATAGCCACCGGAATCTTTTTATCTAAAGGCTCATACTCATAATCTTCTAATTCAAAGTCTTCGAGTTTGAAATCATAGAAGTTTTTAACATTTGGATTCATTTTTAATTTAGGAGCCTTGTGTTGTGGTTTAGCGATCACTTCTTTAACGATATCGATATGTCTATCGTAAATATGCGCATCTGCGATAACGTGAACAAGCTCACCCGCTTTTAAGCCAGAGACTTGAGCAAACATCATCAATAAAATCGCATATTGCAAAACGTTCCAGTTGTTCGCGGTTAACATATCGTTACTTCTTTGATTTAAGATACCGTTTAATGTGTCGCCACTGACATTAAATGTCATAGAGTAGGCGCATGGATAAAGACCCATTTCATGTAAATCTTCAAAGTTATAGATATTGGTCATAATTCTTCTAGATTGAGGATTATGTTTTAAGTCATATAAAACTCTATCGACTTGGTCAAATTCACCTTCTGGATAAATGGACTTTTTCGCGAGTTGGTAGCCATAGGCTTTACCGATAGATCCATTTTCATCGGCCCAAGAGTCCCAAATATGGGAGTGTAAATCATGAATGTTATTGGATTTCTTTTGCCAGATCCAAAGGAGTTCATCTAAGCAGCTCTTAAAAGCGGTTCTTCTAATAGTTAAGATTGGTAATTCTTCTTGGAGATTATAACGGTTAACAATACAGAACTTTTTAACTGTATGAGCGGGAGTGCCATCTTCCCAGTGTGGTCTGACTTTTAAATCGGTGTCCCAGAAACCGTTTTCCATGATGTCTTTCATGTTGTTTATAAAAATTTGGTCAGCTTTTGACATATGAATTACCTCGCAATGTAAACATTATAAGAGAAACTCTCTTATTCTTAAAGAGTGACATACTCCCACCACTTAAAGAAGTGGGGGTTTCTTGCTCGATGACTCTAAAGAGTCAAGCATAAACAAGCTATCCGGATGTGTCCCATCCTTTGTAAGTGTTTCAATTCCCTTACTTAGAATATTTTTCGCAGCGTTTATATCTCGATCATGAATAGATCCACATTTAGGACAAGTCCATTTCCTAATACATAGGTCTTTTGTGAGCGAGTTTTTGTATCCGCATTTAGAACATAATTGGCTAGATGGATAAGTAGAAGGAACTTTTATTACTTTCCTACCATACCAATCAGCTTTATAAATGAGCATAGAGACAAATCTAGACCAAGATACATCAGATATGTTTCTTGCTAATTTAGAATCACTCATCATGTCTTTAACTGATAAACTTTCAATACAAATGATTTGGTTTTCATCAATGATTGATTTTGAAAGTTTATGGAGATAATCATTTCTCTGGTCTTGAATATGTTTGTGTAACTTAGCAACTTTGATTCGTTGTTTATTTCTATTACTACTACCTTTAACCATCTTAGATAGTTTTCTTTGTTCTTTAGCAAGTTTATTCTGTGATTTAGTTAGATACTTATGGTTTTTATATTTATGACCATTAGAATCAACGATCAAATCTTTTATTCCTAAATCTAAACCAATCATCCCATCAGCGGGTTTCTTTGGTTTAGTCTCTTCTTCAACAAGCAAAGACATATAGTATTTGTTTTCAGTAGTCATAGAAACAGTAATGGATTTAATCTTGCCTATAAAGTCTCGATGTTTTTTAATTCTAATTCTTGGACATTTAGGAATAGAGATGTATCTATTGCTAGTAGAAATCTTAATGTTGCCATTCACCATATTTGTCGTATAGCTTTGATCATTTCTTTTACTTTTAAACTTAGGAAAACCTGATCTATGAGAAAAGAAAGCTTTAAAAGCGGTGTTTCTATTAAGTTGAGCATTACTCAAAGCAAGAGAATCTACTTCTTTCAAAAATGGATAATCTTCTTTATATGAAGTAGGAGTAATGTTTTTAAATTTACCAGTGCTTTTATATATCTCATTCATATCAGATAGAGACTTATTATAAAAGAAGCGAACACACCCAAAACATTTAGCAAAGAAGATCTTTTGCTCAGTGTTAGGATAGATACGATACTTATAAGCAATTCTTTTCATAAAATTATTGAGATAAATAAAAGGGGACAATAAAACAAAATCCTTGTTCCATCTTTTCCCCTACATCCTTATCCTATTAATATTATATCAATTTATTGATATATTCTCAACAAATATTTGCTATTTTATATAGATATTTACTTGTTTTTATAAACATTTATAATTAGCAATTCATCCACCACCTATAGAGGTAGCCATCAAGCAGTTCTTGTCGATGTGGGGGCTTCTTGCTGAAATATGTTAAAAGAATAAGAAAATCTAAATCATGTCAAAAAAGAGTGATACAACCTAGTTTTTAACAAAGTAAACACTTTTAATATTTTTTAAAAAAATAGAAAAAGAGTTTATAATATACGTGTATGCACGAACCATTTTATGAAAATAAGAATATCGTTGTTGCGGATTTTGATTATCAAGCAGCGCTTTTCTTATTTAAAAACAAGCACCCTGATTTAGATATTAAAATCATTTCTCGTCATGAACTGATTAATAAGGTTTCATATTCGTTTTCTAAAGATCCAATTCCTTTCCTTATTAAAGAAGGTATTGGTTATAAAAAGGCCAAGAAATATTTAGATATCATTTTGACCGCGGATGTTAGTAAAAATAAAGAACTAACAGATTTATTTAATAAGTTAAATGATAATGGCTATCTTGTTAAAGATGAGTATGGCCTATATGAATTAAAGGGCAGTCATATCTTCTTATTTGAAATGGAACAAGATATCGCTATTCAAGAATTCTTAAAAAGAAACGCGCTTGCATATAGTTTTCTAAGATTAGAAGGCTTAGACCTTTATAAGAATAATGCTTATATCAGTCCTAATATCATTTACTTTGAAAATAAGATGACCCAGTTCTTCTACATTTTCTCTTGGGTGAGAGATAAGGCTCGTGATAATCCAAATCAAAAACAAAGAATCATCATCAATGGTGATGAAGATATCTTCTATGTCAAAATCATGTCTGAATTATTCCATATCCCTGTTTGTTATGTGGAAGAAAGGCCTTTAATCTCTATTAAAAGTGTTAGAACTAAAATAAATAGAATCTATAACAGTAAGGCATTTGAATTTACTGATGAAGAATTAGAAGACCAAGACATTAAAGCCTTAAAGGAGTTAATTGATTATTATGGTTTAAATAAGAGTGATGATTTCTTATTTAGCTATGCTAATTTGCTAGAAATCGTAGCCAGTAAGAACACACGTATCCCAGTCGGGGAAGGTGGTGTGGTTATTTCTAATAAGTTTGTCTTTGATCCATCATTCTTTACTTATGTCACTAATTTCAATTCTGATGCCTTTTATAAAATATATTCAGATGATAATGTCTTATCAGACGCTGAATTAAAAGAAGTAGGCTACAACACTTCATACATTAAGACAGCTATTGAAAGAAGAAATAAAATAAATTTCTTAAGACATAATAATGTCGCAGTTATTTCCCGTGTAGAAAGACACCTTGGCGATAAAATCTTTGATTCTCCATTATTAAATGAAATATGGAAAGATAAAAAGATTAAATACGAAGATGATTTAGAGATGCCAACATTTACCACACAAGCGGCATTCCTCTATAGCTCAACAATATTAAATAAATCTGGAATTAAATTTGATTCTAATGTTTTCAATGCTTACGACCCATCATTTAAAGGCCTCCATAGTGGTGAAGATTTTAGAAAATCAACCTGGTCAGTAACGGGTTTAGAAAGTTTTATTAATTGTCCGTTTAAATATTACTTAACCAAACTCATTCCTTTAGATAAAAACGATTATTCAAAAAGATTCATCGGCACTGCGATTCATAAGGTATTTGAGAAATTTAATCATATTGATTATGTTTTTGAAGATGCTTTAAAAGAAGGCGAAGAAGCCTATTATAAAGAATTTGAAAAAGTTGGTATTACTCCAACACCTAGAGATAAAGCTTTATTAGAAATCTCACAAACATGGCTAAGAAGATTTATGAAGACATATCAAAAGGTGCAAGGCGTGACTAACTTTGCTAAACCAGTTGAAGATGACTATGAAAAATCTATTCAGTTCTATTTAGAAGATGAAAATAATGAGACATATAACTTCTATGGCAAGATTGATAAGATTGTCATCTCTGAAAGTAATGGCCACAAATACTACTCCATCATCGACTATAAAACCGGTATGGAAGACTTTAATCCTTTAGAAGTATTCTTAGGTAAATCTATTCAATTACCTCTTTATTACTACGCAATTGAAAATAATATCCAACCAAGTCAATACACCCAAGATGGTGAATTTGGTGGTTTCTATATTCAACATGTTTTCTTTAGCACAATCAAAAGCGCACTTAAGGATGTTAACAAACCAACATTATCAGAAAAAAGACTAGCTCAACAATCACGTTTAACGGGTATTAACAAGGATTCTGTTTCTTATATCGCTTCTATTGATAGAAGTGCTTTTAAAGACGATGGTTCTCTTAAGAGCAATGGTGGTGACTTATTACAGCTTAAGCACCAATTTAAAGAAAGCGACACTGATGAAATTATCATCAAAGATGGTGGTATTGGTTTACCTAGATATAACTTAGATGACTTAGTGAATGACGCTAAACACGCTGCAATAAACGCTATTCATAGAATATGTGAAGCGGATTTCATCATCCAACCAACCTCATATTCATTATTAGAATTCGACGCCACTAAGACAGTGTGTAATAACTGTCCATATCGTCGTGTCTGCTACCGCAGTAAATTAGATGTTAAAGATTATAAAAAAGATGTGCTTAAACATTTTAAGAAAGGAGCTAAATAAGTATGGGTTTTAATAAAGAACAACAATCCGCGATTGACGCTCCAATTAGTAAAAATGTTTTAGTGGCCGCAGGCGCAGGTTCAGGTAAAACTAGAACTCTCGCGGAAAAGGTTTTCACCATCATCGATAAAGGTGAAGTTAAACCAAGCGAATTATTAGTGTTAACATTCACTGATAACGCTGCGCATGAAATGCGTGAAAGAATTATCGGAAACTTTAAAGATAGAGGAAAAGAAGATATTGCGGAACAAGTAGCCTCCGCGCATATACAAACATTTGACTCCTTTGCGAGATTCTTAGTGGTTATGTACGCTGATGCATTAGGCATTTCATCTAATGTTAATCTCGTTAATAGTGATGTAATATCTGCGAAGAAGAGTGTTTATCTCGATGAAATATTTGATGAATATTATAACGATGATGATAAACGTGAAAAGTTAGTTAAGACATTAGTTAAATTTAATCTAGATTCTGATAGAAACACCAAGAAAGTTATCGTGGATTTATGTAAGCAATTAGATAAGCTTCCTTTGGAAAGAAAAGAAGAACTAATTAATAACTACGAAGAAAAATTCTTAAGTGATGAATACTTTAATAAAGTCATTAATGATTTAGTGACTTCTAGTAAAAATATCATTATTGATACGATTAAAGAAGCTTATTTCGTAGAAAAGAATCATGCAATTATTGATAGTGATAATCCAGAATTAATCGCTAATCTATTTAACGATAAATGCGCTTTTAATGTGGATATTAATCTTTGTAATTTCATCTGTGCTGTTAACCAAGAATATTATCAAAAATTAAAAGAAGCCTTACGTTTAAACGGACAAGACTTTGTTAGCAAAATACATGAAATCGCTAATGATAAGAACTTCAAGTTCTCGACGAGCAAGAAGAACCCAACAGGGGATGAAAAAGATAAAGCAGTCTTTGATGTCTTAAAAGGCTTATCTAAAAAGTTAGATATCGTGATGTGTATTGAAGATGTTGATACGGAAATCAATAAACTTAAATACTTTAAAGATGACATATCGCTTCTTTTAGAAATTGTTAAGAAACTTAATAAGAAATTAGATGATTATAAACGCATCACTAATTCCTTTGAGTTTAACGATATCCTCTTAATGGCGGTCTCTCTTTTAACTAATCCAAAATATGAAAAAGAAGCCACTAAGATTCGTAAACAATTTAAGTTCATCATGGTGGATGAATATCAAGACACCAATGATTTCCAAGAAGCTATTATTGATAGTTTATTACTACCAAAAGAAGATGGCACAAGTGCCCATCTATTCTGTGTCGGTGACGCTAAACAAGCCATCTATGCTTTTAGAAATTCTAAAGTCGAACTATTTACTAATAGACAAAAAGCCTATAGCGGTGGCGAAGATAACAAAGTCATCTTAATGCATAAGAACTACCGTTCAGGTAAAAAGTTACTTAACGAAATTAACCATATCTTTAAGTTCTATATGACATTAAGTCATGGTGGTATTGATTATGCCTTCACTAATGAGGGATTAGAATATGATGAAGAACATGGTCCATATTCTAAACTCCCATATGATAACTTTGGCGTCTCACGTATTGTTTCAGTATCTGGAGAGGATGATGATTCAGCGGAGGATCCTAAGATGTGGGAAGCCGAAGCCATCGCTAATGATATTAAAAACAAAGTTAAGAATCATTTTAAGATTTATAAACGCACCAAAGATGGTGGTGAACTAGTGGATGCTTCTTATGGCGACTTTGTCATTATCATGAGAAAAGGTACTGGCTTTGAGATGTATCAAGATGTCTTCAAACGAGTTGGTGTACCTTTAAACAACAAGTTTAAGACCAATCTCAAGGAGATTAATGCGATTTTGTTATTACAATCACTCGTGGAATTAATCGTTAATGAAATGCATCCTATGGAAGATAGTGACAAAGCATTCTTATTTGCCTCTGTGGCTCGTAGTTATATTTATCAATATGATGATCAAACCATCTATGACATCTTAAAAGAACATGATGAAGCAAAGATTGATGAAGACCCAATTATGAAAGATGTGCGTCAGTTTATTGAAGAAAATAAGGACGTCAGTGCTTATGAATTCTTCATTAATATGATTAATTTCTTTGGTATCGTGGATAAGCTTTGCTTAGTAGGCGATGTTGATGATAACGTCAGCAAGATTGAATCGTTATGGGCAATTCTTGCCTCTCAAGAAAAGATGGGTGATACCTTAGAGGATTTCGTGAGGTTCTTAAAAGATATTAATGACTATTCATTAGATTTAAGTGGTGACACCACGATTAAAGTGGATAATGCAGTGGATATGATGACTATTCACGCTTCTAAAGGTTTAGAAGGAAAAATCGTTTATCTCCCAGTAAGCTTTAATCAATTAACACAAGGTAATAACGCAGAAAAGCCGGATTATATCTTTGATGAAAAATACGGCATCATTCTTCCTTATTATAATTATGACACTGAAGATGTTGATGAAGACGGTAACATCAAAGATGTTGTCGTGGATACTTTACCATCCATGCTCCTTAAAAATAGTGATAAAGACCCAGAAAGAGATGAGCATGTCCGTTTATTCTATGTCGCTTTAACCCGTGCGGAAAATATTGTTTATATCGTTGGGGATAAACCAAGTGGTGATAATAGAAAGAAAGAAACTCTCTATGGCATGCTTTCTTATTTGCCTCATTATCAAAGAATTGATGAGGAGTATATCGCTAGAAAGATTAAAGAAAAACAAGTTGATCCAGCATTATATCAACAATATTTAAAGACTGTTGAAATAATTAAAAATATTAATCTCATGTCCGCGGAAGGCATGGACGCTGATTTATATAGTAAATTATTCAATAAATACTATACCGATAAGTTAACTAAAATCTTAGAACAACAAATCTATATGTTATTTAAGCCTCTCTTTAGAGAGTTCTATCTAAGATTTAAAAATATGACTCGTGATCCATTAATGGACGCAACATTCTATGGCTATTATCGTTATAAAAAGGAATTCAAGTCCATTGAAGAACTTGAAGACACAATTAATGAAGATGCGAATGGCACAGTCGATTTAAATATGACCATTAATGACTTTGTTAATGCGGTTATTACTGGTAACTGTGCTTACTTCTATAGCAAAACTCAAGCCGCTATTATGGCAAAATTAACAGAAGAAGAGATACCGTATGGCTTATTTGATGTTTTATTACCAGTTTTTGTTAGAGGTTTTGACTGTCAGAAACGTTTCATCTTTGAATCTTATGAGAACAAGGATTATCGCGACGCAACGTTAATCTTTGAAGGTGAAAATGAATACGAAGAAGAAGTTGACGAAGAGGGATACGCCGAAGAAGTAATTAGTAAGATTGACCAATTACCAGTGGATGATTCCGTCATTACTTTCCCAACCATCATCAAAGAAAGAGCGAGTAAACAACGCCACTACGATGAAGCGGTGGAGGATACAATCCCAGATCAAGTTTTAACTCGTGGTGTTTATCTCCATAGATTAATGGAACTCGTCGACTTTGTGAGCAAAGACACTTCTTTCATTAAAAATGAAAAAGATAGAAAACTTATCGATAATGTTTTAAGTAATCCTGTCTTTAATGATTTAGGTAGTGCAAAGATCTATAAGGAATATGGTTATTATGATGAAACATTACAAACAACTGGTTTCATTGATTTACTATATTTCAAAGATGGTGAATGCTATATCGTTGACTATAAGTCTCGTTCTATTGATGACGAAGCTTATGAAAGACAGTTAAGAATCTATCAACGTAACGTGCAGTTATTATTTAATATTAATAAGGAACACATGCACTTGTATTTATTATCACTAAGTGAAAATCGTATTAAAGAGGTTCAACCAGAATGAGCATCAAAGAATTAATTGTTTATGAAGATAAATACCTAGTGATTATTAATAAACCACGTGGTCTTTTATCACAGTTTGATGGTAATAAAGATAATCCTTCCTTAGATGCTATGCTTTCTAATTATCTTGGTAAACAAGCGATGCTTATTAATAGATTAGATAAAGATACATCTGGTTTAATCGTGTTCGCTAAAGATAATAAGAGTGCGAGCGAACTCGCTAATATCATTAATAATCACTCCATCGTAGAGAAACATTATTTAACTTTAGTGGCGGGTAACGTTACTGAAGATGGTGTGATTGATGCCCCTCTTAGAAAAAGCTATGAACGTAAGAAAATGGTTGTGGCCCCTCTTAAAAGTGGTGCGAAAACCGCAGTTACTAAATATTTTGTTAAAGAAAGATATAACGACTATACATTATTAGATGTTCAACTGGTGACAGGTCGTACACATCAAATACGTGCGCACATGTCATATATCCGTCATCACGTGGTTGGTGATATCAAGTATGGTGACTATAAAGTTAACAACTATTTTAAGAAGGAATTTGGCTTCGAAAACCAGTTTTTACACTCCTATAAACTCATTTTTGGGGATATAAAAGGCCAATTTAATTACCTTTCAAATAAAGAATTTATCGCTGAATTATGCCCAGAAATGCAAAAATTATTAAAAAAATTAAATAACTAGTTATTTAAATTAAAAAGTTTAAAATATTTTTAGCAGTCCTATTGACAGAGTGCTAATTTTGGTTATAATGTAGGTGTTAGCAGTCAAAGATGACGAGTGCTAAATATGTAATATAAGGAGGTTGAATTTATGAGAAATTATATTACTACCTATGATCCATTTTTCGACAGATTTTTCCTCAGGGCGAATAACTGCTCCACATCACATATGATGAAGACCGACATCAAAGAAAACAAAAGCGACTATCAAATGTTCATCGAACTTCCTGAAGTGAAGAAAGAAGACACAAGAATCACTCTTGAAAACGGCTATCTTAAAGTCACTGCTACCTTGAATAAGGAAGAAGAAAATGACGAAGATTACATCTATAGAGAAAGAAGCTATGGTGAATTCTCCCGTTCATACTATGTTGGCGATACAGTTAAACTTCAAGATATCTCCGCTAAATTAGAGAATGGTGTCTTAACAGTCAACATCAAGAAACGTAGCGAAAAAGAAATCGAAAAAGAACACCTCGTGCAAATCGCATAAAAGGTTTCCCAATAGTACTCCTTTCGCAAAAGCTTAAAGTAGCTTTTCAAGCCGTGGTTTATGGGACCACGGCTTTTTTTGAAGAAATACCTTTATAGTGGTAAACTACTAGTGAATAAAAATTGTCATTAATGACAAAGATAGGACAGACATTATGAAAGAAACAAAAGAGTTTCAAACCGAATCAAAAGAACTATTAAATTTGATGATTAATTCCATTTATAGCAATAATGAAATTTTCTTAAGAGAATTAATCAGTAACGCCAGTGATGCGATTGATAAATATCGTTATCAAGCATTATCTAGTAAAGGTGAGATGCCTTTAAATGAATTTGAAATCAATTTAAATGTCGATAAAAAGAAAAGAACCATTACCATTTCTGATAACGGTATTGGTATGAATAAAGAAGATCTTATTAATAACTTAGGTACCATCGCTAAGAGTGGTTCTAAGGATTTTGCTTCTAAGTTAAAAGAAGCGAAAGAAAAACAAGATCTCAATATCATTGGTCAATTTGGTGTTGGCTTCTATAGTGCCTTCATGGTGGCCTCTAAAATTGAAGTTTTAACTAAGACATATAACGGTCAAGGTTATTTGTTCACCAGTGATGGTCAAGAGAGCTACACAATTGAAGAAAAAGATAAAGAAACAACAGGTACAGAAATCACTATCTACTTAAAGAAATCTTCTAAAGAAGTAGATTATGATTCTTATCTTGAACAATATAAGATTAAAAACCTTGTTAAGAAATATAGTGACTATATCCGTTACCCAATTAAGATGTTGGTCACTAAGAGCGAACAAGTTTTAGATAAAGACGGCAAACCTGTTGAAGGTAAATACGAAGATAAACAAGTCTTAGAAACACTTAACTCCATGATTCCTTTATGGAAGAAGAATAAGAGTGAAGTAACGGATGAAGACTTAAATGAATTCTATAAGAATAAATTCAATGATTATGAAAACCCACTAGCCTCTTTATTCGTTAGAGTAGACGGCAAGATTACTTATGATGCCTTATTATTCATCCCAAGTCATATTCCATATAACTTATATAGTGATTCTTATGAAAGAGGCTTACAGTTATATAGCAAAGGCATCTTTATCAAAGATAAATGCCAAGAATTAATCCCAGATTACCTTAAGTTCGTTAAAGGTTTAGTGGATTCTGGTGACTTCTCACTTAACATCTCTAGAGAAATGCTTCAACAATCACCAATCATGCAAAAGATTAGTGAAAATGTCGAAAAGAAGATTGTTGATAAATTAAAAGATATTAAGAAAACAGACTTTGATAAATATGTCACCTTCTGGAAGAGTTTTGGTGAACTCATTAAATATGGTATCTATAGCACATATGGTGCGAAGAAAGAATTATTGCAAGATACCTTGGTGTTCCACTCACTCAATAACGAAGATAAATACATCTCTTTAGTGGACTATAAAGAAAAGATGGCTAAAGATCAAAAGTATATCTACTTCGTCAGTGGCGAAAACTTAGATGCGATTAAGTTATTACCTCAACTTGAGAAATATCGCAAAAATAACGTAGACGTGCTATTACTTGATCAAAAGATTGATGAATTCGCTATCATGATGTTGCACGATTATGACAAGGTTGAATTCAAATCCATCAGTGATGAATCCGCTTCTGAAGTCAGTAAAGAAGAACAAGAAAAGATCGATAGTGTAACCGCAGATAATAAGAGACTATTTGATACACTAAAAGAAGCTCTTGCGGGTAAAGTTAACGATGTTGTTGTTTCTTCTAAACTTGTGGACGCTCCTGTATGTGTCTCCACGAAAGATGGCTTATCTCTAGAAATGGAAAAGACACTCAATGAACAACCAGGCGCTGAAGATACAGTTAAAGCGGAAAAGATTTTGGAATTAAATCCAAACCACCCATTGTTCGAAGCCTTTACTAAGATTCAAAACGATGATGAATTAGTGAAGAACTACGCTAGTGTATTGTATGAAGAAGCTATGCTACTTGAAGGTAGAGAAATCGTTGATAAGAAAGCCTTCGTAGATAAAATTAACGAATTGTTCATTCGTGCGATGAAGTAAAGTCCTTCATAAACAAAATCAAATAAGTCTGCAGAAATGCAGGCTTTTTGCTTTAAAAAACATTGATTTTGACAATGAATTTTGATATATTGCTCTTGAAATATTTATGGTTATTGCGAATTTACTTGTGTCATTTTTATCTATCCTAACTTTTGGTTCTGTCCAAAACTCGGGAAAAATCAATTTAAAAAGCGATTGCAAAACTATTGCTACTTTTTTAGAAACAAATCTTAATCTTTTTGTTCAGGCTGTTAATGAAGAACGTAGTGAAAACGATGATATTTTTTATTGTGACTCAATCGAGAACAAGCAGACTGTTTACATTGAAGATAATGGGGCAATAAAAGAAACAATCCTATTAGACTTTGATGGAAGTAATGGATATTTGCTTTTGGCTGACAATTTTGAAATACTCGCTTTTTCTTCTCATGGAAAATCTCCTTTTGATGGAGTTACTGCTGATCGATATAAGTACTCCCCTTATGGTGGCTTTTATTATGAATTTAATGGTCAAGTGTACGATATTACTGGACATAATTATAATTCTATTGATTTGTCTTTAGCCTCTGGTGGCAGGCAGCATTATGATGGTCAGGCTTCTGGAATGCATGGGTGTGGCGGTATTGAATCACCAGCTACTTATATAAATAACTGCTATGGTAATTCTTACAATCTTGTCTCTTCTAAATCACTTTCGGTTACTAGATTTACACAAAATACCTTGTCTTGCTATTTTATGGTTTCTGAAAGTGGAAGTTACACCGGTGAAGGAAACTGCGGATTAGTTGCCGGCTATCATGCCATGCAGTGCTTGCAAAGAACTAAATGGCAAAATATGCCTAGCATTAGTGCGAGGTGCCTATACGATCCTTATATTTATGAACCGAACGAGTATTTTAAAAGGTTCGATATAACTGGTAGACCTCTTTATGAAAATGTAGCAAAACAGGATAATGAAATTTTGGAAAACTGGCCAACCCTCTATAAAGAAGCAAGAATGTATGCTGTCAATAATTATAATAGGTGTAATGATTTTATTGTTAATCAGGTATCTGCTACCATCGAGCACATTGCCTCCGATTATGGCTATAGCGTTGACGCAAGAGAGGATCCTCTTTATAAATTCAGTCTAGATAAAGGCATTAATGAAATAAATAATGATGAACCTCTAGTGTTTTATGTTTCTAACGACGAGACTTACGGGGCCCATTTCGTAGCTGTCAATGGTTATAAAAAATATCAAGAGAGAAAAAGAGTGTGGATTTTTGATGTTGTTAACACCGTTATTCTCTATGAAATTGTGGATGGCCAGTCAAATTACGCGAGATATTATGATATGTCTGCAACAGCCTCTCTTGGCATGTTGATTTTTATGGATTTAAAATAAAAGGAGAAAAAGCATGAAGAAAATTCTTTTGTTGATCCCTACTTTATTTATTATTTCGGCGTGTAAAACTACTCCGCCTCCCCCAATTTATGCCTTTGGTCATGACAATGGTTTTGGCGTGACTGTGACACATTTTAAAGATGGTAACAAGTTTGAAGTACTACTAAAAAAGAAACAGAAATATTTTAGTTTTTCTTCTTTTATGGTTGGGGCAAAAGAAACTAGATTTCCAGAATTAAAAGAAATGTTCACTTTTTCTGATACTGGTGAAGAAACCATAAAACTTAATGATGAAGGGTATTATGCTTTCGTTAAAGCTCTTGATGAAAGAACAATTTCAATAAAATACGACCAATCAATGCGTGACGAAATAGTGGATTCAGCGTGTACGATTTATATGACTATTAACTCCTACACATTCACCAGCAAGACCCTTAACTCCAGTACTAGTTACTAAAAGTATAAAATGTCTTTGTATAAAAATGTCTGCATTCATGCAGGCTTTTTTGTTTATGCATTGTCATAAAAGTTTACTAACTTGTCATTTGAAGTGTAGGCGCGCATTTGCTATATTATAAGCGCATGCGTTATACACATAAAATTATTGTCGGAATCTAATTTTTTTGTGTATTAACAATTACATAGTTATGAGAGAAAGGAGCTTTTACTATGTTTAATTTACCTATCTTAGAGTCTTTCTTAGATAAGGAAGCCGCGGCCGGTTATACTTGGGGTAGCATCCTTGAGTATTGGTGGATCGGCTTAATCATCATCATAGTGGCGGCGGTAGGACTTGTCGGCAGTTTTGTCTTGCTTAAGCTAGTCTTCGGCAAAATGAAATTTAAAGAAGGCGATCAAGAAGCATTTGATAATTATAAGAATGCTCCAAAAGAAGAAAAGAAAGCAGTGGCTAAAGCCGCGAAAGGACCAGTCAAGAACGTCATTCTTTGGACAACAATGAAACGCTGGTTGATTCCTGTCGTGTGTGTTGCTGCGCTTATTATGGCGCCTGTCGCGTCATTTTTACCAACTGCTGCATTCGCTAACTTGATGTTCACCTTACGTGGTAGCCACGTCAAAATTATCGATACTGAAACATCAAGACAAGCCGCTAAGGAAGCAGAAAAGAATGTAGTTGTTGTCCAAGAAGAAGGCACGGTACTTCTTAAGAACAAAAACAATGCTTTACCATTGAATCTTGAAACCAATAAGAAAGTTAATATCTTTGGTTCATGTGCTTATGGTTTATTCTTCAACAATGGTGGTTCTGGCGCATTCCAAACCGATGGCCGTGTTGAAGGTTTCCCAAGAGTGGCCACAAAATTAGAAGAAGCACTTCAACAAGAAGGCTTTGAAATTAACAACAATCTTTTTAATTTAGTAAAGAACTACTATAACGGAAAGAAAGTCTCTGTCGCAGAAAGCGATTACAAGATTTTCTGTGGCATTAATACATTTGGTTATCCAGAAGTCGTCCCTTCAGGTTATGGTGCGACATTGGATCCAATTGATTATGAATTACCAGTTTCTGCCTATGAGACAGCCTTTGCTGAATTAGGTGGCAAAACCGCATTAGAAGACGCTAGAGAATTCTCAGATACCGCTATCTTCGCCATTACAAGACATGGTACTGAAAGTGCGGATATGAAATACGCTGAACTTAAGCTATATGCCGCTGAAGAAGCAGCGATTCAAATGTTGAAAGATAACTTTAAAAAAGTTATCATCTTATTAAATGTCCCAACAGTTATCGAATCTAGATTCTTAGATGACGATGAAATTAGCGCAGCATTATATATTGGTCACCCAGGTTTAACGGGCACAAGAGCTGTTGCCGAAATCCTTGCTGGTAAAGTTAATCCTTCTGGTCACTTAGTGGATACTTGGCCATATAGTGTTAAGAGTGCACCTTCGTATCAATGTTTTGGCAATGATAGTACATTAAGATACACATCTGGTGCCGCTAATGGTGCAAGATTTACTAACTATGTTGAAGGCATTTATGTTGGCTATCGCTATTATGTTACACGCGGTATGGTTGATAGAGATGCTGGCTATACTTACGAAGATGAAGTCCAATATTCATTCGGCCATGGTTTATCATATACAACATTTGATAAATCCATCGTTGAATACAAAGTTGATAAAGAAAATCAAAAAGTTGAAGTCACTGTTGAAGTTAAAAACATCGGTGAAGTCGCTGGTAAAGATGTCATTCAACTTTATACTCATGCTCCATATACCCCAGGTGGTGTTGAAAAATCATGGTATTCTTTAACAACATTCCAAAAAACAAATATCATCGAACCAGGTGAATCCAAGAACTATAAATTAGAATTTAGTTTCAGAGATATCGCTTCCTGGTCCACTGAAAAGGGTCACTACGTGTTAGAAAAAGGTGACTATGAATTCTCTATTAGAGAAAACGTTTGGGACTTAGCGCAAACCGCTGTCAGTGGTAGAGAAAACGTCAAGTCTATGAACCTTGCTGAAGATATTGATTTCTTAACCAGTTATCAAACAGGTAAAGAATATGAAAATATCTTCCAAGATGTTGAAATCGGTGGTGGTGTTGAACCTAACACATACTTATCTCGCAATGACTTTGAAGGCACATGGCAAAATAAGGCTGATATTCCATTAGCTTCTCACCCAGATGCAAGTCACTTCCCAGGTGGGGCAAGTAACTCCACAGGTTCTGGTTCGTTCACATTCCAAGACAATCAAATTGACGAAGAAGTAAAAGAACAAGAAGTCGCTGGTGACTTAACACTTAGAGATCTCAAAGATGCAGTGTGGGATGACCCAAGATGGGAAGACTTATTAAGTCAATTATCATACGCTGATATGGATAAACTTATCGAATATGGTGGTTTCCAAACCGCTGGTGTCGAAAAGATTGAAAAGGGTCAAACACTTGACTACGATGGTCCAAGTGCGGCATTCCACTCTGGCACAGGTCACCCAAGTGAAGTTATCGTTGGTTGTTCCTGGTCTACAGACGTCGCAAGAGTTATGGGTGAATCCATTGGCCGTGAAGGCGCCGCTCGTGGTATGACTGGTTGGTATGCCCCTGGTATTAACACTCATCGTTCACCATTTGGTGGTCGTAACTTCGAATACTATTCAGAAGATCCATTAATCTCTGGCTTAATGGCAGGTCACACCGCTCAAGGTATGGCTAAATATGGTGTCTACACATACGCTAAACACTTCTTCTGTAATGATCAAGAATACTATCGCTCTGGTGTCTTTGTTTGGGCAAGCGAACAAGCATTACGTGAAATCTATGCCCGTGGCTTTGAACTTTATGTTGATTTAGGTGGTATTGGTATCATGTCCGCTTATAACTGCATCGGTTCATGGTGGTGTGGTGGTAGTAAAGCTGCTTTAACAACTCTTTTAAGAGAAGAATGGGGTTTTCATGGTGTCGTCGTTACCGACTACGCAGGCAGTAACTATATGGCCACAAACATTGGTTTAAGAGCCGGTAATGATATGTGGTTAACGCCAGATAAATTAAGCACAGAATTAAAACCAGCTAGAGTTCGCACACAATGTCCACATGATGGCTCTATTCTCACTAGAAGAGCGGCTAAGAACATTCTCTATGCATGTGCGCATTCCAATAACGTTTGGACTGATGAAGACTACGCTGCTGTCGGCATACCTGAAGTAATTAAGGCTAAAGACGGTCACTAGTTGATTATTTATGATAGGAGCCCCTATTCTCGAAAAGAGGAAAGGGGTTCTTTTTAATTGAACATAATAAAAATGACACTATAACAAACAAAAATGCAATATTGTAAACTTCTATTTTGCTACGAAAATGAGCAAAAATAGGTTAGAAATGATGCTTGCTGTTCGGAGTGCAAATTACCTCTGTAAATGATCGGAAATATAGCTTTTAAAAAATTAAGTTGTATGGTTAAAAAAATAAGATTGATAAAAGAAAAAATGAAATTATAAAAAATGAAAACATGTTACCATTTTCGTATGGAGGTTTTCGATAATAATGAAAAGAAAACGATACAAATATTTTTTACCTATGATTTCAATTGGAATGATGATTATGGGTATGTACGGTTTAAAAGTAACATCTTTTGAATCGATGGTTGCTGAAACACCAAATTATTACACCCCTATCTCGCCTCAAGCAACTGGCGAAAGTCTAAATCAAGCTATTCGTTTGGATAGCCCTCATGACAATCTGAAACCTAGTTTTACTTTTTTTATTCATGGTCTTGGTGGAGATGCTAGCGACTGGTCAAATGATTTATATTATGATTGTAATAACGGCACAATAATTGGCAATGGTAATTTTGAATGGAATAGTAAATCATTACTCAAAAAAATTGCATATGAACAAAACGCTGCTGTTTATGTCGCTAAATATGTGAGTAATAATCATTTTACTTATTGTCGGTAAGATGAAAAAGTTATGAATGGGGAAATCATATATGACGAAATCGAAGAAAAAAGGAATTATCTAAGTGATACACTTTCTCATAATTTAATCGTTTATGAATCTGATGATGCCAAGCAATCGCTTGATGATGAATTCAATCACTTTGAACACATAGTTAATACATTATGTTATGACTACAAGAGACTTCATGGCTTTGTTCCAAAAATAAACTTAATTGGGCATTCAAGGGGAGGTCTTGTCGCACAAAAATACGTGAATGAATATCCATATAATGTTTATGGTTATTACAATATAGGCACACCTTACCGTGGTTCAAATTCTATGGAATTGGCAATCCAAATCAAAAACACAATTGGTGATATTTTTAATTTGAATGATAATGATGATTTTGCTTTTGCTAGTGCTGCGTATCAAGATTTTCTGAATACAAATTTATTCAACAACCTTATGAATGACTGGAATTCGCTTAAAAGCGACGAACAAAATCCCCTTTCATTGACTGGCAAATCATACGCTGGTGTTATGACTTTGGATTACGCCAAAGAAATGATGTTTAAGGCATGTCAAGAACACTCGGTGCAAATAGATGACTACTACGTTAGAGCGGTTACGGATTTGTTGGACGATATTAAAGAATTATGCATAACAGATTATAGCGGACAAAACTACAATATTAATGCTTTGCTAACTTACAGAGATTATCAAAAAGCGTGTTCTAAACTAAGTTCTGCAGCAAAAAGTAGTATACGTGATCTTATCTATTCAAAGATAAGCACTATAATTCAAGAATTAACTGAAGAAGACATTGAAAAATATCAATTCGTTCCAATTCTTCGCTGGCTAGTTAAATATGCTGTTTGTCCTACTGTTAATTCTCTTCTTAAAATGACTTTCTTTGAGAGCCAAGTAATTCCATTTATTGTTGATTCGTTGGCGTCGTTTAATGGAAATGTCGCGATTTTTGAAAGTGATGGATTAGTTAGTTTAGAATCACAATGGGGAGAGGGCTATCAAGGACACGAAACATATGTAAAGGTTTTTGACGAAAGATATCTTCAATTAAGTACTATTACTCCTACTATGGATGACGTTCTTGCTGGGCATAATTTGGAAACTTTTGATAACGATATTACTAATGATATTGTCGTAAAAGGAAAATTTCCAAGTTATGATGAACTCCACTATAACATCGTTTTCGGCGACGAAGGGAAAGCCAATTATAGTCCGTTGAACAACGGTCCTATTGCAGATACTGTTGTCTTGTTTGAAATTGATGGGAAAAATCTCGGCAATAATTTAGTAATTAATCCTCGCTTAGAGATTGAAAATAGAGAAACAGACCTCACTATTAGGCTAACTAATTTTAAAACAGTTGTCGGTGTGTCATCTTCTTATGAAAGTAAACCTTTTATCGAATATTTAGGAAGCCACCGATTCAATCTAACAATTGAGTATGAAGGAACAAATTCCTTTACCTATAGTTCTTCCTACTTTAGACAATATGACTCACCCAAATATCCTGTTATTAGGTGCAGGAATGTAAATATTAAATTTGAACCGCTCACAACTAATTCAAGTTTGGTTTTAAAAGCTGCAAATGGTGGTAATGCCATTTTTAATTCGTTGTCTGATAAGCCTGGCCAAGTTTTAACTGATAGCAATAGAAATGGTTACAATGGAGAAAATGGGGCTAATGGCAACGATGGAGCATCTGGTAGTAATTGCGTCGATTGTAAGGCCATTGATCTTAGCTGTGCTAGAAATCTTACATTGCAAGGCGGCAACGGCGGTAATGGAAGTCGTGGTGGCCATGGTGGTAGTGGTGCTAACGGCAAAACGCTACCTGGTGGCTATAAAGGAGGAAACGGCGGCAATGGTGGCCGTGGCGGCAATGGTGGCCATGGTGGCGATGGTGGACTTGCTATATATTGTGAAAATGTAACCCTAGCAGACAATGACTATGCAAGCAGTGGGATAAAATTGTACCCAGGTAAACCAGGAAATGGTGCTAATGGTGGCAATGGTGGCAATGGTGGCAAAGGCGCTAATGGATCATGGTTCCAATTCTTGTGGGTAAATAACGATTATGCAGGTGGCAACGGTGGCTTAGTTGGCTACGGAGGCTGTTCCGGGATCCCTAACTGTGGAAATGCTTCTTTCGATAATATTGATGCTTATTGGGAAATGGTTGATCAAGCAATAAATAAAAAACTACTTTCAGCTAGTGGTGGCTATGGTGGTTTGATATATGGTAATGGTGGCAATTCCGGATTTGGAAGTAGAGAAAAGCACAACTATGACGGAATTCCGGGCAAAGCCGTTGAGTCATACAATGTTTTAAATGGAATGTATGGAATGCATAGCTCTCTTTTTATGCCAAGCCCTAATGGCCAAATTTATATTCTTACCAACGGAACAGGATATGATGATTCTGGAATGGAAGTTTGGTATAACAAACAGGCAACTAAATACGGAAAAAGTGGAGTAGCTGAATACTTTCATAATCCTTAGTACGTTTAACGTCGGTTATTAGAAACATATAGAGGGGCTTTCATTCCGGAGTGCCTCTCTTTTCTTTTGACTAAAGTTATGCGAATAAAACGCAATGTTATGTATTTTGTTTGTCATGACTATTTTTATCACTTATAGTAATATCGCAAACGTAAAAACATACAAATTTTAGTTTTTTGCTAACTTTTCTATGTTTTAACAACTCATAAATATGTATAAAAGGAGATTATTTATGTTTAATTTATCTATTTTAGAGTCCTGGCTAGATAAGGAAGTAGCCGCTGGCTATACTTGGGGCAACATCCTTGAGTATTGGTGGGTCGGCTTAATTATTCTTATCGTTGCCGCAGCAGGTCTCGTAGGAGCATTCGTTTTACTAAAATTAGTCTTTGGTAAAATGAGATTTAAAGGTGATGATGAACAAAAGTTCATTGATTATCTTAACGGCACCAAAGAGGGCAAAAAGGAAATGTTTAAAACGATGCCTAACGGCCCAGTTAAAAATGCTGCCAGATGGCACAGATTAAAAGTCTGGTTAATCCCAGTCGTGTGCGTTGCCGCACTTCTTGTTGCCCCTGTCGCATCATTCTTACCAACTGCTGCATTTGCTAACTTAATGTTCACATTACGTGGTAGTCATGTTGACATCATCGACACAGAAACATCAAGACAAGCAGCCGCTGAAGCGGAGAAAAACGTCGTTACCATTCAAGAAGAAGGTACAGTTCTTTTAAAGAACAGAAACAGTGCTTTACCAATTAACTTAGAAGAAAACAACAAAGTGAACATTTTTGGTGCATGTGCGTATGGTTTATTCTATGGTAATGGTGGTTCTGGTTCCTTCCAAACTGATGGTCGTGTTAAAGGCTTTCCAAGAGTGGCTCTCAAGCTTGAACAAGCCATGAAGGATGAAGGTTTCCAAATTAATGAAAACCTCTTTAACTTAATTAAGAACTATTACAAAAACAAATCCATTTCTGTGGCAGATGTCGAATACGACATTCAATGTGGTTTCAACAAATATAATTACCCTGAAATCGTTAGCAGTAATGCGCCATATGACCATGAACCACCAGTCAGCGCTTATGAAACACCATTCGATGAATTGGGTGGTAAGACATTATTAGAACAAGCTAAGGAATTCTCTGACACAGCGATCTTCTGTATCACAAGACGTGGTTCTGAAGACGAAGATATGAACCTCAGAGATTTACAACTTAAGGCTAATGAAATCGCTGCAATCGACATGCTCGAAGAAAACTTCGAAAAAGTCATTATCTTATTAAACGTTCCAACAGTTATCGAAGCTGAATTCTTAGATGATTCAGAAATCGACGCTGCTGTGTTCATGGGTCACCCAGGTTTAACAGGTACAAAAGCTATTGCTGAAATCCTTGCTGGTAAAGTTAACCCATCCGGTCACTTAGTGGATACTTGGCCATATGATGTTAAGAGTGCGCCATCTTACCAAAACTTTGGTAATGATACCACATTATCTTATACATCTGGTGCAGCTAGTGGACAAAAATTCACAAACTATCTCGAAGGTATCTATGTTGGCTACCGTTATTATGTGACAGCCGCTAAAGAAGGCTATATCGACTATGATGATGAAGTTCAATATTCATTTGGCCATGGTTTATCTTATACAACATTTGATAAGTCCATCGCGGAATATAAAGTTGATAAAGATAATCAAAAAGTCGAAGTTACAGTTGAAGTTAAGAATACTGGTGACGTTGCCGGTAAAGATGTTATCCAACTTTATACCCACGCTCCATATACCCCAGGTGGTATTGAAAAATCCTACTATTCATTAACTGCTTTCCAAAAGACAAACATCATTGAACCAGGCGAAACTAAGGCTTATAAATTAGAATTCAGCTATAGAGATATCGCTTCCTGGTCAACCGAAAAAGGTTTCTATGTCTTAGAAAAAGGCGAATATGAATTCTCCATTAGAGAAAACGTTTGGGATTTAGCACAAACCGCTGTCAGTGGTAGAGAAAATACCAAGAAATTAGAACTCGCGGCTGATGTTGAATTCAAGACCTCTTATCAAACAGGTAAAGAATACGCTAACATCTTCCAAGATGTCGAATTCGGTGGTGGTGTTGAAAAGAACACATACTTATCTAGAGCCGACTTTGAAGGCACATGGCAAAATAAGGCTGATATCCCATTAGCCTCTAACCCAGATGCAAGTCACTTCCCAGGTGGTGCAAGTAATAAGTCCGCTCCAGGTTCCTTCACTCTCACCGACAATCAAATCGATGAAGAAGTCAAACCACAAGATGTCGCTGGCGAATTAACGCTTAGGGATCTTAAAGATGCTGCTTGGGACGATCCAAGATGGGAAGACTTATTAAGTCAAATGTCCTATGCTGACATGGATAAACTTATTGAATATGGTGGTTTCCAAACTGCTGCTATTAGTAGCATTGGTAAAACACAAACCGTTGACTATGATGGTCCTGGTGCGGCCTTCCACTCTGGTACAGGTCACCCAAGTGAAGTTATCGTTGCCTGCTCTTGGTCAACAGATGTTGCGAGAGTTATGGGTGAATCCATCGGTCGTGAAGGTGCGGCTCGTGGCTTAACCGGTTGGTATGCTCCTGGTATTAACACTCACCGTTCTCCATTCGGTGGTCGTAACTTCGAATATTATTCAGAAGATCCACTTATCGCTGGTCAAATGGCTGGTCATACCGCTCAAGGTAGTATGAAGTATGGTGTCTATACATATGCCAAACACTTCTTATTAAACGAACAAGAAAATAGCCGTTCTGGTGTCTTCTGCTGGGCAACCGAACAAGCTATTAGAGAAATCTACGCTCGTGGCTTTGAACTCTATGTTGATTTAGGTGGCATCGGTATTATGTCATCCTTCAACTGTGTTGGTTCATGGTGGGCTGGTGGTAATAAGGCCTTATTAACCACTCTCTTAAGAGAAGAATGGGGCTTCCATGGTGTCGTCGTTACTGACTACGCTGGTAACAGCTACATGGCCACAAACATTGGTTTAGTTGCCGGTAATGACTTATGGTTAACACCAAGTCAATTAAATAACGATAACAAACCAAGCAGAATCCGCACACTTTTACCACACGATGGTCCAATCCTCTCCAGAAGAGCGGCTAAGAACATCCTCTATGCATGTGCACACTCCAACAATGTTTGGAATGATGAAGACTATGCTGCTGTTGGTATCCCAGAAGTTATCAAAGCTAGTGACGGTCACTAAAAATAACTACATCAATTAAAATGAACCCCAATTCCCGCGTGGATGCGGGGTTCATTATTTTCTTAAAGCCACTTTCGTGGTAGAATTATCTAGAATGAACGATATAAATATTAAGATTGCGGTCGTGGAAGACTCCGCTGATGATTTAAGCAACTGTCTTTCCTTGTTGAATCGCTATAGCAAAGAAAAGAATATATCTTTTGATATCCAAACCTTTGCCAGCGGTGATGCTTTCTTAATGCGCTTTAAGAGCCAATATGACTTCATTATATTGGATATCAACTTGTCGGCAATGAACGGCATTGATGTCGCAAGAAATATCAGAGAAAAAGATGAAGAAGTCATCATCATGTTCACCACCAATTTAGCGAAATATGCGACAAATGGTTATGAAGTTGACGCTATCGACTTTGTCTTAAAACCATTATCATATGCTTCATTCTATTTAAGACTCGAAAGAGTCATGAAAAAGTTAGGTAAAAAGAATGATAACTTTATCGTCGTACCTAATGAAGGCGGCTTTAATAAAATAGAAACGAATAACATCTTGTATGTTGAAGTAATCTCTCATGACATCATCTTCCACTTAAAAGAAGGCGATGAGATTACCACAACCGGTACTTTAAAGAAGTTCGAAGAACAATTAAGAAAGCAGTGGTTTATAAGATGTAATTCCTGCTATTTAGTGAACGCGCATAATATTAAGCGCGTAGAAAAACTTGACATCCAATTAGCAAATGATGAAATTATTGCTATATCACATCCAAAGAAAAAGGGATTTATGGAAAGTTTCAAGAAGTACATTATGGAAGAAGGTAACTAGCGTATGGATCTTAAGACTTTACTCACAATGTTCATCTCCTTTACAGTCGAAATTCTTGTGGCGTCTGTTATTTTAATCAAGCATCGACTTACTTTTAGATTTAAACCATACATTTCTATTCCTGTTGGTTTATTAATTGCTTCAAGTGGCGCTGTCGCTAATATCATTGGCTTACATTTCTTTGTTAAACCAGAGCAATGGAATGAATTCCTTAATATTGCCGTTTATACAATTCCAATTTTCACCATTTATGGTGGCTTGTTATTCGCCTATAAGATTAAACCATTAAGTTTGATGTTACTTCTTTCTGTGGCCTATACTTTCCAACATATGGCTTATCAAGTCGGTGTTCTTGTTTTAGATACAGGTTTAAGTGGTAAGATTTTCCAAGCCTTATACAATGAATCAGAAGCAATTGAAGTGATTGTTAATAGATTCGATATTATTTATAATTCGATACTTTATACCCTTAAAACAGGTGTATTTGTGGTCTGCTATTTCTTAATCGCTAGATACTACGTTAAATATTCAAAATATATCTTAAGCAAAGTATTCATTATTGTTTTAGGTATTGTTGTTTATCTCGTTGTCAACGTCGCTAACGTGTATGTTGCCCAACATCTAACATGGGATACAAAACTAAGAGGTATCCTTGCAGGTACCCTTATTATCTTCTGTATCTTATTTGATGTTCTTGTCGTGGGTGGTTTCCGTGTTGTGGAACATCGTCAAGAAACAATGATTATTAAAGCCACTCTTAATTCTAAAATTAGACAACAAGAGATGATGGAAAATAACATTAACTTCATCAACATGAAATGTCACGACTTAAGAAAAGAATTAAGGAGATTAAAAGCTAAAAAAGGTGAATTAACCGATGAAGACTTCTGTCTATTGGAAGAATCTCTTAACTTCTACGACAGCAGTGTTAAAACAGGCAACGTTAATATCGACGCTTTGATTCAAGATAAGCTTATCTACTGTAATTCTGTGGGTATTGAATTCACTTCTCTCGTAGACGGGGATGCCTTTAAGGATATGGCCTCTAGTGATGTTTACTTCTTATTAACTAATATTATTGATAACGCAATTGAGGCTACTGAGGCCATTGAAGAAAAAGAACACCGTGTCATCTCATTAACAGCGTCTAGAAAACACGGCATGCTAATGATTGAAGAAACTAACTACTATCATGGTGAACTAGTGTTCAATAATGATGGATCAATAAAAACCACTAAACAAGAGAACAAAAAATATCATGGTTTTGGCACTAAGTCGATTGCCTATATTGTGAAGAAGTATAATGGCACGATGGACTATGAAACAAAAGATGGTATCTTTAGATTAAAGATAGCGATGTAAAACTAATAAAAAAGAGCGCGATTAAAAATATGATAATCGTGCTTTTTTGATGTGCATAAACATAAGATTATGAATAAATGTGGTAAGGTTATGAATTATCTATTTTTTATTATTTTTTTCTTTTCTATAGTAATTGCGAATTAGGAATACTTTGCCAATTTTTGCCACTTCTTTACGTTTGCGTTGTGCGCATTTATTAACAAGGTATTCATACACAAAGAGTATTTGTTAAGTGAGAATCATTTTGATCTCCCTTAATGAAACACACAATGTTTTTTAGGAAAGGAAAAATATAATGAAAACTAAAAAAGCATTACTTCCAGTCTTAGCGAGTGCTTTGTTACTCACGATGGGTCTTGCCGCATGTAACAATTCCACACCAGCTAGTAATCCAGGTTCCTCATCTGGAGAGGCTGAAGAAGTCAAAATTGAAATCACCTCTGAAGGTGGTAAAAAAGAAATCCAAGTCGGTGAAACATTACAACTTACCGCGAGTGTTGAAGGCGTTACTTGGTCCACAAAGAGTACAGACATCGTTTCTGTTTCTGAAACAGGTTTAGTCACCGCTCTTAAAGATGGTTCTGCTAGAATCAGCGCTAAGAAAGATGGCTATGCTAATGGTTCCTTCACAGTCACAGTCTTAAAGGCTCCAGATAGAGAACCAAATTATTCTTTACGTTTAGAAGAAGCTGAACACTATGATCCAGATGATTTCTGGGGTATGTCATGGGGCGGCACAGTTATGGGCCCAGGCGATAGCCCAATCGAAGACAATGGCGGAAAGACCGATGACGGTACATCCTTAGGTTGGTTACAACAAGGCTGTAAAGAAACAATGACATTCACATCCGACAAGGCCGTTAAGGTCGAACTCGGTGTCACAATGGCTTATAACGCTGAAATGAACTTAGAAGGTGTTCTTTCTGTTAAATTCAACGGTAAAGAAATCTCTATGGCGGGCAGATCAGTTCCTGGTCCATCCGATGGCGATACAAATAACTATTATGAATTCAGCACCGTTTCATTCGGTATGGTCGACTTAGTCGCTGGTAATAACGTTTTAGAAATCGAAATGTTAGCCCAAGGTCCAAATATGGACAAAGTCGTCATTTTCACAACTGAAACATTACAAATTAAATCAGTTCCTGCTCAAGCAAAACCAAAGATTGAAGTCGTTGAAGAAAACTTAGAAGTCGTCGTTGATAACGAAGTTTCTATTCAAGTTAAAGATAACTTAGCCGGTGTTACATTTACATCCGCTGATGAAACAATCGCTACAGTTTCCGCTGCTGGTGTCGTTAAAGGCATCAAAGCTGGTAGAACAACAGTCGAATTAACAAAAGAAGGCTATAAGAAAGCCACAGTTAACGTCACAGTTAAAGCTAAACCAGTCGCTGGCCAAATCATTCTTGAAGCCGAAGCTGGTGAAATCACTGGTGGTAGAGTTGAAAACAACAACGCTGAAGCAAGTGGTGGTGCCCACGTTGGTTATTTAGCCGCTGAAACATCATTGAAATTAACATATACAGCAGAAACCGCAGGTGAATATAAATTCTCACTCGTTGGTGCATCCAATAACGTTTCTGACTGGAGTGGTTATCCAAACGTCAACGCTGACGCACTCGATCTCTCCACATGTATGACAGTTACAGTTAATGAAACTGCCGTCTCAATGGAAGGTAAAGTCATTCCAGCCGGTAAATGGGGCACATGGGTTGAAGTCGATTTAGGTAACGTGAACCTCATCAAAGGTGAAAACGTCTTCTTATTCGAATTCTCCGCTCAAGGTCCAAACATTGACTGCATCAAATTAACAGATCCAAACGCTTCTCAAGGCGGTGATCCAGTAACACCAGATCCAGTCGAAGATAAAGTTACTGTTACTTTTGACGCCAATGGTGGTACAGGCGAAATGGCCGCTGTCAAAGCCGACAAAGGTGAATTCACTTTACCAGCTAACGGTTTCACCGCTCCAGCAGATAAGGAATTCGGCGGCTGGGAAATCACCGTTATGGTTTCCTGGGGTTCATGGACATTCCCACAAACCCAAATTAAACAACCAGGCGAAAAAATTCAATTAACTGAAGATATTACAATCAAGGCTAACTGGAAAGCTATCATTGAAAAGACAACACCGGTTGACTTAACAGATGCCTTCTATCTTGAAGCTGAAGATGGCGTATTAGGTGGTGAAGCCAAGGTTGAAACAAACAATGCAACCGCTCACGGCACAGGCTCTGTTGGCTATATGTCTAAAGATGCATCTATTACATTAAAATTTGATGCTTCTGCAGCAGGCAACGTTAGATTAGTTCTCATTGGTAGTTCTGCTAGTGCTAACTGGCAATCACAACCAGTCGAATACTATGATCAAGGTTTAGCCGATACAACATCTATCAAAGTCAATGACGCTGAAGTTTCCTTGGCACGTAAAGGTTTCTTAGGTGCAGATGGTTCCACAATGACACAAGTCGACTTAGGTGAAGTCGCGGTTAAAGTTGGTGTCAACGAAATCGTTGTTACCGCTCTTGCTCAATCCGCAAACTTCGACTGCTTTGCAATCCTCGGTGGCTCAATTACAGTTAGTGCTCACGTAGAAGCATAATTAACACTATTTAGAAAGGATAGAGGGCTTGGTTTTAAGAAGCTGGGCCCTCTAACTTATACACTTATGAAGAAAAAACTATTATTTCCTATCGTCGCGGCTTCCTTATTAATGTTAGGGGCCTGTAATAATGCTCCTGCTCAATCAGGTTCTAATTCTTCTGGTGAGCCATCCGTGGAAACCGCTAGAAAGATCTTAAAAGCTTCATTATCAAAAGATACTGTTGAAGCCGGTATTAAAAGCAAAGTTATCACCGATGTAGAAGGCGTTTCATATCGTAGTGATAACGAAGATGTTGCTAAAGTTGATAAAGATGGCAACATCACCACAGATGAGCCAGGTATGGCCCATATTACTGTTAGCAAAGAAGGCTATTTCGATAGAGTATTAAAACTCTTCGTTGATGAATACGATACACTTGATTATCTCGTTGAAGGTTTCGAATTTGGTCCAGCGATTGTTGGTGTCAAATTAAACTTTGAAGGCAAAGTTAAGAAAGCAGACTTACAAGGTAAACAATTTGTTGTCAAAACAAATAGAAGTAACCGCACAGTTAAATCCGTCGATTTATGTGACCAAGAAGGTCAAATTATTGACGCGGAAGAATCCCATTATGTCCGTATTTCATTAGAAATGCGTTACAGTGGCTGGGGCCCAACTGATGGTGCTTCTTGCTTCACCTACGCTAATAGTGTTAATAACTGGACAGATAACATTACCGCTGAAGCACAATTAGCGAGTGGTCAAACACTTAAAGTGGGTGATGATGAATATACAAGTTCATTTAAATTCAACACTATTAGATCAAGAATTGTTCTTTCCACAAGAGATTGGGGCGAAGCTAAATCACATACCGCTGAAGGATATACCTTAACTTATAAAGATTATCAAACAGATGCTCTTAGAGAAGACGGTGTCTTAAATCCATTAGTTATTTGGTTACATGGTATGGGTGAAGGTGGCACAGATCCAGATATCGCTTTATTAGGTAACGACGTCACCGCTTTAGGTGAAGAAGAGATTCAATCTCACTTCATTAAAGGCAAACAAAAAGGTGCTTATGTCTTAGCCGCTCAAACACCAACATATTGGATGAATAGTGGTACAGGTTCCATCAATGGTGGTGTTGGTCACTCCATCTACACAAAATCATTAAAATCATTAATTGATAAGTATATCGCTGATAATGGCGATATCGATACAAACCGTATTTATGTCGGTGGCTGCTCTAATGGTGGCTATATGACCATGGAAATGGCCGTTACATATGGTAACTTCTTTAGAGCGTTCTATCCATGTTGTGAAGCTTATAGTGATTCATTTGTTACAGATGATGATATTGCTAAATTAAAAGACTTACCAATGTGGTTTATTCACGCCGCTAATGATCAAACCGTTAATGCTCAAAACTTTGTTATTCCAACATATCAAAGATTAAAAGCCGCGGGTGCAAAAGATTTACATTTCTCATACTTCGTTGATGTTCGTGGAACAGATGGTAACCCTCAAGGTAATAGTTACCAAGGTCACTATTCATGGATCTATATTTTCCGTGATGAAGTTGAATTCGACCAAGCTGATCCACAAAACATTGCCGCTCCATCTACCGAAGACGTTAAAGACGCTCAAGGTAATAAAGTCAATCTCTTTGACTGGATGGAAGCAATGAAATAAAGTTGTGTGGAATTAAAGATTTCATAAATCCTTTCTCAGGGGGAGGCGCTTAGTTCATGGGCGCCTCTTTCTTTTTGTCCCAACATTAGTGGATTTCATCCCAAACGTGCATGTACAAAGTTTATTTTGTATAATATAGGAGCATAAAGAAAATATGGGCCCTCAAAATTTTGAACAAGCATTTGGCTTTTATTATCGACAAATATTAGATTTAACGTATTACTTAGCGTTTTTCTTTTTAAGTGCAGGCTTATGCATTTTGCTTTGGCCAAAAGAACGTAACCTGAAGAATATTCTAAAACTAGTTTTAGTATTGATTGTTAGTTATGGTGTTTGCATTTTATTCTCATCATTAATGTTCTCTATAAGTGTAGAGATGCATAATCAAGTTGTTTCACAGATTTTCTTTGCTCTTACTCTACCAATTGTTATTTTGGCATTCTCTGCCATATTCATGCGTAAAGGAAGAGGCATTCACTGGATAATAAAGAGTATTATTCTCATTTCCTCTATCGCGGTTGTGGAAGTTCTTTCTAAAAACACTGGCTTCTTCTTTGGAAAAGTTTCTAATGACATTTTTGTTGTCGTTGCTTTAGCAAGATCTCTTCCATTCGCGTTATTCACATTCGTTTGTTTCTTACTATATAAGGTCGATATTGTTAGATACCGTAATCTATCAAACGAAATGATTATCATTATTTCTGTATTGTCCGCTTTACTTATAGTGGCAAGTATCTATGAACAAGCCACGACAACACAAGAAACCGCTACCGTGGCCCTTCTTTCTATTCTCGATATTGTCTTATTGTTCATTCTTAACTTCTCATACTATGCGACATATAAGAACATTGAACACCGTCATAGAATCACCAACCTCGAAGTTCAAAAGACTCTTGAAGATGCTGAAAGAATGAGTATCGCTATCGACCAAACTAATCGTGAGGAATTAGAAAAACTTAGACACGATATTAAGAACCAATTCTCATATCTCGATGTCATGCTTCAACAAGGACAAAATGATGAAGCAAAGAAATATGTTGAGGATTATTTAAACAATAGTAACCCTGTTCTTCATTCTTTCTCTTGCTCAAATAAAGTTATTAACTCGATCATTAACTTAGAGTTAACTAAAGCCAAAATTAAAAAGATTAAGATTGATGTTAAAGTGGTTGTGCCTCCAGCCTTGCCATTTAAAGACATTGATTTAGTTAGTTTACTAACTAATATGATTGATAATGCCTTAGAGAATTATTATTCAGAAAACAAAGAACCAATTACAGTGCGTATTATGAAACAAAACGATTTCATTCGTATCATTGTTTCTAATCCAATTAATGTAGAAAAAGTTAATCTACGCGCTTTAACTAAAACAAGCAAAGTGGGTAGAGGGCATGGCTATGGCACAAAGATTATTAAAAACATCGCTAATGCTTATAAGGGTGGTGTGGATTTCAGCGTTGAAGATAATAGATTTATCTGCGACGCTATTTTGAATTTAAATGTTGAGGAACAAGCTGATGATTAAGGTTGCGATTCTTGATGATGATAAAACAGCGTTGATGATATCCACAAGCGCAGTGGAGGCATTCTTAAAGGAAAAGAATGCTGAGTACCGTCTCTTCTCTTTTTCTAATCCGCTTAACTTTTTAGCAAGCGCTAAAGAAGAGAAGTTTGATTTATCATTCCTTGATATTGATATGCCTGAAATGAACGGCTTAAATGTCGCGGATGAATTAACAAGCATTTCTAAATATGGACAAATCATCTTCTTATCCCAAAGAGAAGATCTTGTCTTTGAATGCCTTAAATTCCATCCATTTGGTTTTATTAGAAAATCTAAATTGATTGATGATTTCTCTTTGATGATGAATCAATATTTCCAAACTATTTCCAATAGTGAAAGCAATGAATCCAAAATAGACTTTGTCGATAAAACAAAAACATATTCATTTAAGATTAAAGAAATCGTTTATATTGAAGGCGATAGAAACTATCAAAAGGTTGTCTTGAAAGATAAGAGCTTTCAAAACGTGCGTGTGCCTCTAGGAATATTAGAAGATAAGTTACGCGAGCACGGATTTTTAAGAATTCATAAAGGATATTTAGTTAATTATTTATATATACGTAGTATTGAGAGTGAAGAAGTCTATTTAACAACAGGAAATTCTTTGCCAATGGCAAAGAAAAGAAAAGAAGAAATCATGAAACAATACCTTGCTATGTCTCGTAAAAACAGTGCGGTAATTATCTAAAATTTCGTCACAAAAATTAATCATTATGTCCCTCGCGGACATTTTTTTATCCCTTTTTTCATGCTTTGTAGCCCACATGAAAAAACTTTCTTTTTATTTCTTTTATGTTGTTTACGACTGAAGTTCAAACTTCAAAAAAATAGGAGGAAAACTATGAAAGTTTCTAACAAACTAGCTTTACTTGCTTTAACCGTCGTCGGTTCATTCGGCATGGTCGGTTGCAAGAGTAACGCTAAAATGCCAGTTAACTTTGTGGCCGTTACTTCCAGTTCTTATAATGCGGAAGTCCAATTCGGTGATTATGACTACAAGTTCCAAGGCAAAATCAATCAAGGTAGCAACAAATTCACCCTTCAAGGTACTGCAGTCGCTCGTCACGCGACCTCAAGTGGTGGTCAAGGCGGCCCAGGCGGATTCCCAGGTGGTGGCTTCCCAGGCGGATTCCCAGGTGGTAACCAAAGTGGCCCAGGCTTCGAAGGTTTCGGAGCAGAAGAAGCCCAACAAGGTGGAGAACAAGGCCAAGGTCAACAAGGTGGCTTCCCAGGCGGAGGTCAAGAACAAGGCGGCCAACAAGGCGGAGAACAAGGTGGTTTTCCAGGCCAAGGTGGCGAACAAGGCGGATTCCCAGGTGGTGGTGAACAAGGTGGCTTCCCAGGTGGAGGCGAACAAGGTGGTCAACAAGGCGGCGAACAACAACAAGCCGTTGCCCCAGAATCATTAAACCTTAGCTTAAGTTTATCTGAAGCATTCATTAATCAATCAGTTACAGCGACCGTCACAGCGGCGCCAGAAAATGCTTCCACAAGTGTTAAATGGTCATCTTCTGATGAAAAGGTTGCCACAGTCAACAATGGTACAATCTCTCCACTCGCGGAAGGTACAGTTACCATTACAGCAACAAGTACAGTTGATGAAACAAAATCAGCTTCTGCGACATTAAAGGTCGTTAAAGAAGACTTAGAAAAATACAATTGGGCCGTTTCCGGTACATACGTTTATGAAAAAGGTTATGGCTACAAAATTACATTCAATGATGAAGGTAATACAGTCGTCCATACAGACTTCGATAAGACAGAAGGTCGTCACAGCTTCTACTACAACGTGAAAATCGGTGATGAATCTGAAATCATTCAATTCCAAGCTAAAGATCCAACATTCAAAGATTCCTTAGCAAAAGATTATAAGAAGTGGGACGAAAGAGACTCCAAGTACGTCTTCTACGCGAAGGCCACTGGTAATAACAACAGTGTCGCTACAGCGTATATGTACTTACATAACTCTGATGGTTCCGTCGTTCTCAATACACCAAGTGGTGCTAATAGAAGCTTAACATTCGGTATGACTTGGGAAGAAAAAGATGGTGTTATCACAGTTCATGATGGTGATAAAGATTATGTCGCTGACAAATCCGTTAACGCCGAACATCCAGGTTATAGAATCGTCTATAGTGGCAATACTTACTACTGTTCACTCAATCCAGAATTCAAATGGAAAAAGTTTGTAACCGCTGACTTTGAAGGCGCAAATGCTCATGAATTCGTCGGTTCCTACACAACATCTGGTCCAGACGGTGGTACAAAAGAAGTCAACTTCAACTTAGTGGAAGATGGCAAAGCCAAATTATATCTTGGCAGTTCCACAGCCTCATTCGTCGGTTCTTGGAGTAAAGATGCTGCTAATAAGTTAACTATCGAATTAGATGGTAAAACAGCAGAATTCACACCAAACGCAGAAGGCAAATATGAAATCACAATTAGAGTTTCTATTTCCAGCTTCTTCGGTAGCTCAACAGAAACCATTGTGTTAACTCAAGTTAAATAAGGAGAATAAACATGGAAAACGAAAATAAAGTCTTAAAAGTCTTAAAACCAACAGTACGTGTTTTGACTCTCGTCTCCATCGCATTAGGTTTAGTGGCCGTTGCCGTCTTAGTGTTATTCAACTTCTCAGACGTCTTCACCATCTATACCGATGATGGCACAAAGTACGCTGATGGCTTCTCTTATCCAGGCTATCAAGCTATCTTCTCCGGTTTCGGTAACATGATCATTCAAGGTTATACAGAAGCCACATTCAATATTTGGACATTCTTAGGATGCTTCTTACCATTATTTGGTTGTATCGTCGCTAGCATTATGCTCGCTACAAACTTCTTAAGAAGAGGCACAAATAAAAAGAAAGCCATTGTTGAAGGAATCGTTGCAGTGTTTCTAATCTTCGGTGCATTCATCCTCTTAAACGTTGATAAGTTATGGATCGAAAACGCTAAACACGTCACAGGTTCTTACACCAATTACTACGAAGCATACTTATTACCAGCAATTAATGGTGAATTATACTTCGGTAGAGATTACTTCCCAGTAGTCACATTCGTGGTCTGCTTAATCGTTGGCATCGTTAAAGCTCTTAACTGCGGCTTACTCTTATTCCAAAAATACTATGCTAGAAAAGTTAACGGCAGACAAAACGTCGAAATCAGCAAATAGGAGGAGACGAACATGAAAGCAAAAAATAGAAGAATTACATATTTAGCCGTTAGTGGCTTAGCGGTTCTCGCTGTCTTAGGCGGCGTCACAATCGCTGCAAATATGCAAGCTAATAACCTCGACCTCTTACTCGGTCGTGGCAAACAACACACCAACGATAACAGTTCCTTGAGTGGTGATTACATCAACTTCACATTCGATAACCAAGCTGATGCCTTAAAGAACGCTCAAAGAATGACACAATTAACTGCTGAAGAAGGTATGACCTTATTAAAGAATAAAGATAATGCTCTTCCTTTAGCCGCTAATGAAGGTGTTACTGTTCTCGGTTATTATTCCTGGCACAACAATATGTCTGGTGGTGAAGACCCAGCAACCACATCTGGTGCGGTCTCTCTCGCCAATGGTATCGAACAAGATGCTGATATCCCATTCAATGATGCCACAAAACAATTATATGCAAGCGCTAATGGTGACTTTGCTGAACCAGCTACCGCGTTAGCGTCAGCCGAAGCTACATTCGCTCAATACCCAACCGCAGTTATCACATTAAAGAGAAACTCCGGTGAAGGTAATGACCAATCCTTAAATCAAGGTGTTGGTGAACAAAATAGAAGTGGTCTTGTTATCACTAATGCAGAATTAAAGCTCATTGATTATGCTTGTAAGAAATTTAACAAAGTCATCGTCGTTATCAACTCTGCTAACGCGATGGAACTTGGTTGGTTACAAGACAATGATCCAAATATGAACAATGGTGAGTACACAGATCCATATACCGGTAACAAATATGACTTCAGCAAAGTCCAAGGCGCTATTTGGGCAGGCTGCTGTGGTTCCCAAGGTGGTATCGCATTAGCGAACATCTTAAAGGGTGCGGTTAACCCATCTGGTCACCTCGTTGATACATATGTCCGTGATTTAAGAAAAGATCCAACATACGTGAACTTCGGTTCCTTCGTCTATAGCAACTCTGATGAACTCAATTCATATCAAGATGAAACATTCTTTGTTGAATATGAAGAAGGTATCTACGTTGGTTATAGATATTACGAAACAGCTTATAAAGAAGCAAAAGACAATAACTATCTTGGCTTTGACTACGCTAGAGAAGTCGTCTTCCCATTCGGTTATGGCTTAAGCTATACATCATTCTCTCAAGAATTTGTTGGCACTCCATCATTCGATAAGGAAACAAACGAATACACATTCCAAGTCAAAGTGACAAATACAGGCACTAAAGAAGGTAAAGGTGTTGCACAAATTTACGTCAATGCTCCATATACCGCTGAAGACAAAGCCAACCATGTTGAAAAATCACACGTTGTCTTAGCCGGTTTCGGCAAAACCGAAAAGTTAGCCGCTGGTGCTTCTGAAACATTAACAATTAAAGTTAATAGAGATTACTTCACAAGCTATGATTACCAAGTCGAAAAAGCTTACATCTTAGACGCTGGTGATTACAACTTCTATCTCTCCGATAACGCTCACTCCTGGGCGGAAATCGATGAATTAGATGCCGCTGCAAAAGCTAAAGTCTTATGGACAGATACACTTGCTAAGAAAGTCGTCTTCAAAGATGGCAAAGATGGCAAACGTCCAACTGACTTAAGTACCGCTGTTAATAAAGAAGATGATGAATTAAATTATCACTTCAAGAACTTCGGTGGTGAAGCTGACCATGGTGAAGGCTATGCTATTAACTTCACAAGAACAAACTTCAAAGATTCCTTCCCACAAGCTCCAAGAGATGAAGACATGGAATTAACTGATGAACGTGCCTTAAAGCAAGTTGCTAAGTACGATGTTTGGGCCGAAGAAAATAACCCAATCACCGAAATGCCAACAGTTAATACAGATCCAACAAGCTATACCCTCGCTTCTATGAGAGGCATTGATTGGGATGATCCAAAGTGGGATGACTATATGAATCAATTCACCAAAGACAAAATGGTGGAAATGGTCACCAATGGTGGTTGGAATGAAAAAGCCGACCCAGAAAACGGTGTCCCAGAATCATATGACGCTGACTCTCCATATGGTTATTACGCTGCTGCGTTATCCATTAAGAACATCAATAAGTGGTACTGTGGTGACCCAATGGTTGCTGCCACATTCAACGAAAAACTCGCTAGAGAATTAGGCGATGCCTTCGGTGAAGAAGCTCACGCTAACTACTTAGCTGGTGGTTCCTTAATTACAGGTATCTATGGTTATGGTCTCAATATGCATAGAAGTGCATTTGGTGGCAGAAACTATGAATACTATTCAGAAGATGGCGTTTTAGCTGGTAAGATGGCTGCTGCCGAAGCCGGCGGTGCTTCTGAAAAAGGCTTAATCGTCTTCATGAAACACTTCGCTTTAAACGATCAAGAAACAAACCGTCAAAAGAATGGTTACTGTGCTTGGGTCAATGAACAAGCTTTCCGTGAAGTCTACCTCAAAGGTTGGGAACTTTACATGAAAGAAGCCAAGATGACAGTTAGATACTACGCTCAAGAAGGCGAAACCTTAGCATCCACAATGTCCGAAAAGACAATGTCAGCTGCGACAGGTATCATGACATGCTATAACAGAATCGGTGCAACATGGGGTGGCGCTTCCGTCTCCTTACATGGTATCTTACGTGACGAATTCGGTTTCACAGGTACTGCTATTACCGATGCTGGTGGTCAAAAGAATACATATATGACTTCTGACTTCATGCTTAGAAGAGGTGGCCACTTAACATTAACAAATAATGGTAGTGATGGTTTATACGATACATCCTCACCAACAGCCGTTTATTACCTTAAAGATGCGACAAAACACATCTTATTCAATAAGGCTAATAGTAACTGCGTCCAAGGTATTTCACCAAGTGCTTCCATTTGGTATGAAATGAGTCCATGGAAAGGTGGCTTAATCGCCGCTTGGGTCGTCGTTGGTGTTCTCGCTTTAGCGGATGCTGCATTCATTACATTAATTGCCTTAGGCAAAGTTAATGTCAAAGAAAGAAAAGAACCTGAAGAAGAATATTAATCCATAAGCTTCATAAATCCTTTCTCAAGAAAGGGGCGCTCCGGCGCCTCTTTCATTAGGGAGAGGACAGGTTATGAAATAAAAACAACAATTTATGTAAGTTAGTTTTATAACATTAACAATTATGTTAATCTAATACTGCAGTTAAAAAATATTACGATAATACCCCAAATAAGGAGTTTTTTATGGCAAGAAAATATCAAGCTTTAATTGACCAATTAACATTAAAAGAAAAAGCCAGTTTAATTAGTGGTAAGGACTTCTGGCAAACAGTCAATATCGATAGAGTCGGTATTCCAAGTGCCTTCCTTAGTGATGGCCCTCATGGTGTTAGAAGACAAGCCGCTGCAGCGGACCATTTAGGTTTAAATGCTTCTATTCCAGCGACAAGTTATCCAACCGCAGCCACAATGGCGAATTCCTGGGATCCAGAATTAGGCGAAGAATTAGGCCAAAGATTAGGTCAAGAAGCCGCTGTTCAAAAAGTTAATATTCTTTTAGGCCCAGGCCTTAATATGAAAAGAAGCCCATTATGTGGACGTAACTTCGAATATTTCTCTGAAGATCCATATTTAGCGGGTAAAATGGCCGCTGGTTATGTAAGAGGTATTCAATCTAATGGTATTTCCGCTTGTGTTAAACACTTTGCTTGTAATAACCAAGAAGAAAACAGAATGACTCTTGATAGCATCGTTGATGAAAGAACATTTAGAGAAATCTATTTGACCGCTTTTGAAATTGCTGTTAAAGAAGGTAAAACCAAGAGCATCATGTCATCCTATAACTTAATTAACGGTAAGTTCGCTAATGAAAATGAACACTTATTAGTGGACATCCTTAGAAAAGAATGGGGCTATAACGGCTTAGTGGTCACTGACTGGGGTGGCAATAACGATGGTGTTGCGTCTTTAAGATGTGGTAACCAATTAGAAATGCCTGGTACTCCAGATAGACCAGAAGAAGTCATTAAAGCCATTGAAAATGGTGAATTAGAAGAATCTGTTTTAGATGATTGCGTTGATAAATTATTAGAAACAGTTTTCGACACTATGGAAAATGGTGTTAATAAAGCTCCTGAAAAGTTTGATGTTGAAGAGCATCATGCCGCCGCTCAAAGATTCGCAGAAGAAAGTGCAGTTTTATTAAAGAACAATGGTGTCTTACCATTAGCGAAAGATAAGAAAGTCGCCTTTATTGGTGATTTCATGTATTTACCAAGATATCAAGGTGCTGGTTCCTCTATTGTTAATCCAACTAAATTAGATAACACAATTGATTTATTACCAAATTCTGGTTTTGAAATCGTTGGTACTGCGAAAGGCTTTGATAGATACGGTAAGAAAAAGAAGAAATTACGTAATGAAGCTATCGAACTCGCTAAGAAGGCCGATGTTGTCGTCATGTATCTTGGTTTAGATGAAGTGACTGAAGCTGAAGGCTTAGATAGACAAAATCTACATTTAGAAAACAACCAATTAGAATTAGTCCAAGATATTAAGGCTTTAGATAAAGAAATCGTTATTGTCTTATCATGTGGTAGTGCAGTTGAAATGCCATTTATCGATGACGTATCCGCTGTTTTACATTGCTACCTTAACGGTCAAGCAGGTGCACAAGCAGCCTTAAATATTCTCTCTGGCAAAGTTAATCCTTCTGGTAAATTATCTGAAACTATCCCATTAGCGTTAGAGGATGTCGCTAGTAGCGATAACTTCCCAAGCCATACAAGAACAATCGAATATCGCGAAGCACATGGTATCGGTTATAGATATTTTGATATCTCACAAACACCAGTTAGATTCCCATTCGGTTTTGGCTTAAGCTATACAACATTTGAATATAAGAATCTTGTTGTTGATAACAATGGTGTTAAATTTGAAATCACAAATACCGGTAATGTTGATGGTAAGGAAATTGCTCAATTATATGTTGGCTTAAAAGGCAGCGCCATTATTAGACCACTTAAAGAATTAAAAGGCTTCACTAAAGTCTTCTTAAAAGCCGGTGAAACTAAGAAAGTTAGTATTCCATTCGATGATAAGACATTTAGATATTTCAATACCGTGACAAATAAGTGGGAAATTGAAAATGGTGTTTATGACTTATATGTTGCCGCATCTATTGATGATGTCCGTTTAGTGGGTTCAATTAGTCAGATTGGTACCACAAATACAGTGCCATATAACAAAGAAGATTTACCACATTACTTTGAAGGTAAATTAAGAGATATTCCAGATGAAGAATTCAGAACCTTATTAGGCCATGATATTCCTAATGGCGCGCTTCCTTTCTATAAGAAAAATAGAATGGTTATCGACTATAACACCACATTCAGTGAATTACGCTATTCTAAGCGCTGGATTGGCCGTTTAGTGGGTAAAGCTATTCCTTGGTTCACAAGAGTGCTTCGTAAGATGGGTAATCGTGTTTTAGCGAATACTCTTGTCATGGGTGTCGTCCATCAACCAATGAGAGGTATGTCTAGATTCTCTGGTGGTGGTCTACGTATGAGTCAATTAGATGGCTTAATCATGATCTTCAATGGTCACTTCTGGAAAGGCTTACATCACTTCAATAAAGAAGGCCGCAAATACAAGAAACTTGCCAAAGCGGAAAAGAAAGCACAAAAAGAAGCTGAACAACAAAAGCAATAAATGAAAGAGTCGCCATTTGGCGATTCTTTTTATATCTTATAAACTGCAACTAATGTCTTTTCAACTTCTGCGGTGCTTTCGTCGTTCATCAACGTTCTTTCAAATACAATGTTTTTATTAGTTAAGCAGGTTTCTAATATGTATAAGAAGATTCCTATATCGATGCGATTATAGTACATCACCTGATTGATAGGCATAATGCCTCTTTTGCCGGGCTTCTTATAACGGTAGATAAATAATTCATTATTCTTATTTTCGACGTACCAGGGCTGCGTATTACAGGCACTCGGGGCAAATCTAACTATGTTAGTAACATCATCAATGCTTTCACCAGACCAAATTTCCTCTAATAACTTTCTTTTTGACTTAAACATATCTTTTCTAAAGTTATTAACGGGCATGCGCTTAAAGGCAAGCATGATGACATATTCTAAGCCATTGTTTCTTACTTCTTTTGGTTTACCAATACCAAACCATAAAGCACCTAGTCCAATAGAATTAAGATATAGATCAATTTGTTCACCAATATAGCCAATATTTCTTAAATATTCGCCTTTAGACTCGCTATAGAAGAGGATGCAATAATCCGCGCCTCTATGACAGGTTGTTTCTTTTTCTGGCACAACGATGATTTCAGTCTTGATATCATCATAAAGAGGCTTAACTTCTTTGATAAAGTTATTAACTAGTTTTAAATCTTCTTCAGTGGTGGCCTCTCCCCCAATGAAGAAGTGGAATGATTTTCGTTTAAATATTGCTTCGTAATTATTCATGTTAACTATGTTAATTAAATAAATTTTAAATGTAAAGTAAAGAAAAACGCTCCCATCACTGAGAGCGTCGTTCTATATTCCTAAGAACTTATTTTCTAGGGTTTTTGATATTGGCTTGAGCAGCGGCTAATCTAGCGACTGGCACACGGAATGGAGAGCAGGAGACATAGTCCAAACCGACTTTGTGATAGAATTCGATAGATTTTGCATCGCCACCTGTTTCACCACAGACACCAACGTGGAGGTCTGGGCGGGTGCCACGGCCTAACTTAACGGCTAATTGGACTAATTTACCAACACCGTTTTGGTCTAAGGTCTTGAATGGATCTTCTTCAAAGATCTTTGTTTCGTAATAAGCTGGTAAGAATTTGCCGGCGTCATCACGAGAGAAACCAAATGTCATTTGTGTTAAGTCGTTTGTGCCAAATGAGAAGAATTCAGCGTCTTTAGCGATTTCATCAGCGAGTAATGCCGCACGTGGGATTTCGATCATGGTACCAACGTGATATTGCATTGCTAAACCGGAATCAGCGATTAACTTATCAGCGGTTTCGCAGATGATCTTCTTAACGAAGGCTAATTCTTTTTCTTCAAGTACTAATGGAACCATGATTTCTGGTTGCACTAAGGTACCTGTCTTTTTGCTGACGTTGATAGCGGCTTTAATGATAGCAGTTGTTTGCATACGGCAAATTTCTGGATATGTGACCGCTAAACGGCAACCACGGTGACCCATCATTGGGTTGGCTTCGTGGAGTTCATCGATTCTGTCTTTGACAGCATCAACACTAATCTTAAGAGCGTCAGCTAATTCTTTAATGAGTTCTTCTTCTTGTGGTAAGAATTCATGTAGTGGTGGGTCTAATAAACGAACATTAACGTTGAATGGTAACATTGTTTCATAGAGGGCTTCGAAGTCAGCTTGTTGCATTGGTTCGATTTCGGCTAATGCAGCTTCACGATCTTCAACTTTATCAGCAAGAATCATCTTTCTCATTGAGAAGATTCTGTCTTTAGCGAAGAACATGTGTTCAGTACGGCAGAGACCAATACCTTCAGCACCGAAGATCTTAGCTTGTTTAGCATCTCTTGGTGTATCAGCATTTGTTCTAACTTTGAGGGCTCTATATTGGTCAACCCAGCCCATTAATCTACCGAAGTAACCAGCGGTTAAATCTGGTTCAACTGTCTTGATTTCACCTTCGTAGATTTTACCTGTACTACCATCTAAGGAGATGGTGTCTTGGTCTGTATACACTTTATCACCAATGGTGAGTGTACGGTTTTCTTCATCGATAACAGCGGCAGCGCAACCACAGACACAGCATTTACCCATACCACGGGCAACGACAGCGGCGTGAGATGTCATACCACCACGCATTGTAAGGATACCCTGAGCGGCAACCATACCAACGATATCTTCTGGAGATGTTTCGGCTCTGGCTAAGATAACTTTTTCACCAGCGTTCTTTCTGGCTTGAGCTTCTTCAGCAGTGAAAGCAATCTTACCTGTACCTGCACCTGGGCCAGCAGGTAAACCAGAGGCAATTGGTGTCTTCTTGGCTAAGTCGTCTTTATCAAAGCCTGGTAATAATAATTTATCAAAGCTGACTGGATCGATTCTTAAGACAGCTTCTTTTTCATCGATTAAACCTTCGTCCACTAAATCGCAAGCGATCTTTAAAGCGGCGGCTGGGGTTCTCTTACCATTACGTGTTTGTAAGAAGTATAATTTACCGTCTTCAACGGTGAATTCCATATCTTGCATATCACGGTAGTGGTTTTCCATTAATTTAATGGTCTTGACGAATTGTTCGTAAACTTCTGGCATACGAGCTTTTAATTCATCGATGTGGAGAGGTGTACGGATACCCGCGACAACGTCTTCACCTTGAGCGTTTGGTAAGTATTCAGCGGAGATGACTTTTTCACCTGTACCTGGGTTACGTGAGAACGCAACACCTGTACCTGATGTTTCGCCCTTGTTACCGAAAGCCATTGATTGAACGTTAACAGCAGTGCCCCATGAATATGGGATGTTGTTCATCATACGATAGACGTTCGCTCTTGGGTTGTCCCAGCTTCTGAAGACGGCTGCGACAGCTTCCATTAATTGAACTTTTGGATCAGTTGGGAATTCTTCGCCGAATGTCTTTTTGTAGTATTCTTTGTATTTAGCCACTAATTCTTTTAATTGTTCAGCAGTGACTTCTGTGTCTAATTTGTAGCCATTTGCTTTCTTCAAGTCATCTAACATCTTGTCCATATCATCACGTGGGTGACCTTTAGCGATGTTTGTGAACATAAGAATGAAACGACGATAGCTATCCATTGCGAAACGTTCATTGTTTGTTTCTTTAGCAATCGCGGCACATGTTGTTTCGTTTAAACCTAAATTTAAGATGGTATCCATCATACCTGGCATACTGACTCTCGCGCCAGAACGCACAGACACTAATAATGGATTCTTGCTTCCACCAAATGTCTTGCCTGTTTTCTTTTCAATGCCTTTAACAGCTTCGAAAATTTGATCGACGACAAATGCTGGGATTTCTTTACCGCTTTCGTAATAAAGTGTGCAAGCTTCAGTTGTGATTGTGAAACCTTCTGGAACTGGGACACCAATGTGGCTCATTTCCGCTAAGCCGGCACCCTTACCGCCTAATAATTCTTTTCCTAAACCATAGGCTTCATCGAAAGGGTAGACATATTTCTTTTCTGCCATAATAATCCTCCTGCAGGTCTTTGTGAGTTTGACTCACAGCGCTTAAATATTATCACACATACGTAATCGTGCATACATTTTTGTGCGAAAAAATTAAAAAAGAGTCCCTAGTCTTTAAGGACAAGGGACCCATTTTTTTGTGTTATGCTGAAGCGATTTCGCTTTCTTTTTTGACTTTAATCATGCGGACAACAATCCACGCGACTGAAGCTGCTGCACCGGCGAAGAAGACGCCTTCAGCGATATATAACCATATTCTCCAAGGAGAAATTTCATACCACACTGTGGAACCAGGTGCGACACCTTGCATAGCGCATGAATTAACGAGAGCATATGCAACGTTATGCACAGCCTCACGGATAACAGTTCTACCCGCGGCGGATGTGGTATCGGTAATGAGACGAGTACCTAACCATGTTAATTGTAGGTCAGTACCAGCCCATGTACCTTGTTGTGGATTCATGTAGTCGTATAAGTTGAAGTCACTAGAGACGACACCACGGAAGCCCCATTCATCACGTAAAACATTGTGCATGAGTGGACGTGAACCACCTGCCCATGTTGAACCGATGTAGTTGAATGACGACATGACACCAGTAGTGGCTAGCATTTCGGTTTCAAGCATCTTACCTTCACTATCTAAATGTTTAACGTTTGTCTTTGCGGTTTTAACACAGATTTCAAATGGTTTTAGATAGATTTCTCTAAGTGTTTGTTCATCCGCCCATGTTGCTAAGTGAGCAGTTCTCCATGTTTCTTGATCGTTTAATACGAAGTGTTTAATGAAACCCACTAAGCCTTTATCAGCAGCGCCACTAACGACTTCAGCGGCAATCTTACCAGCGAGAACGCCATCTTCTGAATAATATTCGAAGTTACGGCCAGCAAATGGTGAACGGTGTGTGTTCATGGCAGGACCATACCAACCAACATATCTTGGATTTAAAGCTAATGCTTCTTCACCAATGGCTTTGCCCATTTCTTTAGCTAATTCTTTGTTGAATGTCGCGGCTAATAATGGTTCTGACATATAAGCACATACATTGTTTAATTTGCCAAAGAGTGTGGAGAATCCTTGAGGACCATCGTGTAATTCAGCATCAGACATACCGATTGATTTAATGCCTTTTGCGGAATAAGCACAGTTATTGATAACTTCGTTGATGTTCTTATAATCATCAGCAGTTAATTGGTCTAATAATAAGTCCCATGCTTCATCTTCGTAAGAAATACCACGCATTGAGGAAAGCGTTAAACCGTTATCGGCACCAACGATTGGATCTTTAGCGTCTTCAACAGTAATCTTGGACCAGTCAAATGTCTCAAAGAGTACATCTAATGATTTGCCTAAGATTTGAATATCACTTGCGAATGTATCATCGATAGTTGGGGATGTTGGGAATGTTTCTTGGAAGTTGTTACGAGACATTAATCTAGCGTAACCATCGGCCGCTTTTGATTTAAAGATAGCGCTGAGGTCATCGAATTGGTTGGTGACTTTGACTTTGTCACTTTCTTTCTTCTCTAAGACTCTCTTGGAATTAACTTTGTATTTGTATTCAAGAGCAACGTTATCTTTCTTACTGACGTTATGTGAGTCTTCTTTGATTTGTAAGAGGTAATCACCAGCGTCTAAGACCCATGCTTTCGCGTTAGCGTAGTCGTAAGAAGCCATTTCATCAATTGCCACTTTAACTTGTACTTCTTCACTAGCGCCAGGTTCTAATAATTTAGTTTTGGCAAAATCTGCTAAAACTGTAGATGACTTTTCAAGGCCACCAGCAATATATGGGGCGGTGTAATATAATTGCACGACTTCTTTACCGGCAACGGTGCCTGAATTTGTGACTTTAACGGTCATCACAATTTCATTGCTCTTTGTTTGGGTATCGACTAATTCTTTTGTGAAACTTGTATAACTTAAGCCATAACCAAATGGGACAGCTACTTGTGCTTTATACCAATCTTCACCTTCGATTGAGCCACGTGTTTCATAGTATCTATAACCGACATAGATACCTTCTTCATATTGCACAAAGTGGAATTTCTTTGTGCTATCAACACCAGCTGGAATCTTGCTTTCATCGATATCACTATATTCGTGAGAACCGTTGATAGCGAAGTTCTTAAATGTTGGATCTGCGGTAAAATCACGTACATAAATATCAGGTGTTTTACCACTTGGATTTACAGTACCCGCTAAAATCTTACCTAATGAGTTGAAGCCAGTTGAACCTGGTGAACCAGCCCAAATAATAGCGTCGATTTCAGCATCATCCATTAATTCACCAATTTCCATGGTGGTGGACTCGTTTAAGACGATGACTACTTTGTCATAATTTGTTTTAGCAAAAGCAATCATGCCTTTTTCTTCTTTTGATAACTCTAATTGATGTTGGTCATCAGTGTAATTAGCCACTTCCGCTGCAGTATTAGCGTTAGAGTTAATCTTTGATTTAGATGCACTTGTTTGTGAATCTCTTTTTAAGTTGGTGGATAGGTCAAGACCTTCACCACCACAACGTGAGATGAATACGACAGCAGTGTTAGTGGAATTGACTGTAAAGCTGTAAGTAGAAGTAGGAATTTCACCAATGAAGAATGTGGAATTACCATAATTATCCATGGTGATGTTTTGACGGTCATATTTAGAGTAGTTAGCATTGAAGAAATCGTAAGCACCAGTATCAATTTCTAATCCTGCAGCCTCTAAACCTTTTCTTGGGTTGGAGCAGGTTGTTGTATCAACGTTACCTGAACCAGAACCGCCATAGACTGGGTCGACTGAACCACGGCCTAATAAAGTGATCTTTTTACTAGCAGCAGTTGTTAATGGAAGAGCGGATTCCTTATTCTTAATAAGAACCATGCCTTCATCAGCAATTTTCTCAACAGTCTTTTCACCATTAGCCTTCGCGTCGGCATTGCCGCCTTCCGCGGTGCTAGTTGAATATGTTTGACCATAATAGTTGGTATCCCAATTTTCACTGCCTTCTACTTCAGTGACATGGGCTTTACCTTTGTTGACATAAGTATCTAAGATTGTTTTAAGACCTGGGTGATCACCGGCAATCTGAATCGCGATTCCGAACCCAAGGCATAATGCAGCAACAGGGCACCAGACACCTAAAAATGCGCCCTTGCTCATGCGTTTCTTTGCCATATTAGCTCCTTTATTTCATATGTATGAAATGATTCACCTTCATTTTAGCAAATATATGTGCCCTTGGCAAACTGCTGTCGTTTTTATCGATAAAAGTTTTATAATATTATAAAATATAATCAGTAAGACCTACGCATTCATTACTCAAAAAGAGGTGGCTCAAGTGAAAAACGACCCATTAGTATTAACATTAGACTTCGGTACTCAATCAGTGAGAACCGCTTTAATTAATAAGTCTGGAGAAATAGTGTACCTATCAAAAAAGGCTTATAAACCTATTTCATTTGCTCTTAAAACTGGTTATGCAGAGCAATTTGCAGATTTCTATTGGGATAATTTAGTCGAATGTCTTAAAAAACTTAGTAAAGAATGCGTGGAAAACTTTAATGACATCGTCGGTATGACTGTTACCACATTTAGAGATTCCGCTGTTTTACTTGATGAGAATAACAAACCATTAAGACCGGTCATCTTATGGATGGATCAACGTTTAGCGGAAGCTAGAGAAAAAATTCCAGCATTACATAAATTTGCATTTAATCTTGTGGGTATGATGGACACAGTCAATATGAATCGCACCCGCACAATGGCACACTGGATTAAAGAAAATGAACCAGAAATTTGGGCCAAAACTAAAAAATACGTTAATATCTCAACATATATCAACTATCGCCTTACAGGCGAATTAGCGGATTCTCCTGGTGGTTTAACTGGTCACTATCCATTAAATTACAAGAAATCCGAATGGTATAAAGAAGGAGCGATGAAAGGTCGCATCTTCGGTATTCCTCAAAGCATGCTTCCACGTGTTGTTAAACCAGGTGAAGTCATTGGTTGTTTAACTGATGAAATCGCTAGGGAATGTGGTTTACCAAAAGGTCTTAAATTAATCGCCACGGGTAGTGATAAAGGATGTGAAACAATTGGTTTAGGCTGTTTAACTCCAGATATCGGTGCTCTTTCATATGGCACTGCGTGCACAATCGAAGTTAGTAATCCAAAATATCATGAACCAGAACCTTTCTTACCTGCCTACGCAGCTGCGGTCCCAGGCTTATATAACCTAGACGTGCAGATATATCGTGGATATTGGATGCTTAGATGGTTCGCTAGTGAATTCGCAAGCGAATTAGAAAAAGAAGCCAAAGAGAAAGGAAAACCAATCGAAGCTATTCTTGACCAATGGCTTAATGATGTTCCTGTTGGTAGTGATGGTTTAATCCTTCAACCTTATTGGGGACCAGGCTTAGCTAGACCATTAGCCAAAGGCGCGATTGTGGGCTTCTCAAGTGTTCATACACGTAAGCACATCTACCGCGCTATCGTGGAAGGCATCGCATTCGCCTTACGTGAAGGATTAGAAAGCATTCAAAAATCACAAAAACAAAAAGTTAAATCATTAAGAATCTCTGGTGGTGGATCATTAAGTGATGAAATCTGCCAAATTACTGCGGATATCTTCGGCTTAGAAATCGCTAGAGTGCAAACAATAGAATCTACATCATTAGGCGCTGCTGTGGCCACCTTCACCGCAGTTGGTGAATTCAAAGATGTTCACGATGCAGTAGCACATATGACCAACATCTCCAATGTGTTCAAGCCAAATATGGAAAATCACAAGAGATACGACCAAATCTATAAGGAAATCTACTTGAAGATTTATCCAAGATTGAACCCATTGAATAGATTGATTAACAAATTGTTCAAGAGGTAAGTATGCAAAACTTTGTCTTAATTTCCCCAAACTTTCCAGACACCTATTATATGTTCGCTGAAGCATTAAAGATTAATGGCTTTCGCGTCTTGGGTATTGGCGACTGCCCATATGAACGTTTAGCGTGGGAACTCAAGACATGTTTAGATGACTATTACTGCTGTAGCAGTTTGGAAAACTTCGATGAACAAAAGAACGCTGTTCAGTTGTTCACTGATAGATATGGACAGATCGATTACCTTGAAAGTAATAACGAGTATTGGCTCAGTAGAGATGCTGAACTAAGACAAATTTTTAATATTCCAAATGGTGTTAGACCAGAAGAATTAAAGTACTGGCAACACAAATCATTAATGAAAGAACTCTACCGTAAAGGTGGTGTGAAAGTGGCTGATCACGTGATGGTGACAGATAAAGAATCCATTCTTAAGTTTATCGAAAAGGTAGGTTATCCTGTTTTCATCAAACCTGATATTGGTGTCGGTGCTTCTGGCGATTATAAAATCGAAAATGAAGCGGACTTAGATAACTTCTTTAACACAAAAGAATCTTGGATCACCTATATTTGTGAACAATTCCTTTATGGTGACATTATTTCATTTGACGGCATATGTGATAGCAATAGCAACGTTGTTTTCTGCGCTTCTAACTTCTTCCCACCTTCTGTCGCGGATGTTGTTAAGGAAGGTAGAGACCTCTTCTATTACACATTAAAGAAAGTGCCAAATGATTTATTAGAGATTGGCCAAAACGTTGTCAGAGCTTTTGGCGTGAAGAAAAGATTTTTCCATCTTGAGTTTTTTAGGTTAAGTAAGGCAGCGAAAAATGTTGGTGTTAAAGGCGATATCGTCGCTCTTGAAACTAATATGAGACCAGCTGGTGGCTTCACTCCTGATTTAATTAACTTCTCACAATCCGTTAACTGTTATCAAATCTGGGCGGACGTCATGGCGTTTGATGAGAATAGACAAGATTTAAATATGACCAAATACTACGCTGCATGCGCTTCACGTAGAAATGGTGTTTGGTATCAACATAGTGATAGTGAAATCTTCGCTAAATATCGTAATCAATTATCCGCGGATGGCTATTATCCACACGTGTTGAGCGGGGCGATGGGTGATCGCTTCTTCATGGCAAAGTTAAGCACCTTAGAAGAAGTTGATGAATTTAGAGAATTTGTGGAATCGAGACTTTAATATGGACGAATATACTTCTAGAAGACGCAAAAGAAGGAGCAGATACTTCACTGGAGAGGACATTGATATGCTCCGTGAGAGGGAAAGAGAAAGAAAACGCGACAATCACAGGAATATTTGCGACACTAATATCGATGGTGCTTGATCGTAAATGTTACAACTGTAAACCATTTGTAATTATGAGGTAATCACTTAATACTAGTCATTACCTTTTTTATTTGCAAAAATACACTTATCGGGAGGCATACTATGGCTAAATATCAAATTTTTACCGACTCAAGTTCTGACTTAACTCCAGAACTAAGAAAACAAAACAACATTGAATACTTCCACTTCGGTTTAGTCGTTGATGGCGTTGAATACCGCGCGGACATCGACTGGAAAGATTATACTTGTGAAGAATTCTATGGTTGGCTCAAACAAGGAAAGACAGTTAAAACAACTCAAGTTTCTCTAGAAGAAGTTCTTAATAAGGTTCGTCCATACTTTGAAAAGGGCATTGACGTTATCTACTTCGCATGCTCACACAAATTAACAGGTTCAATGAACCTCTTCATGCTCGCTAGAGAACAATTATTAGAAGAATTCCCAGAACGTAAGATGATTGGTGTTGAAACATTAACATCTAGCTTCGCTTTAGGCATCTTCACAATGGACGCTGCTAAAAAGCAACAAGAAGGTTTATCAATTGAAGAATTAGAAAAATGGGCTTTAGAAAGACGTTATTTCTATCAATTCTATGCGACAGTTGATACCTTAACTTATTTAAAGGCCGCTGGCCGTATTAAAGGTACTGCTGCTTTCTTTGGTAACATCATCGGTGTTAAACCAATCTTTATCTCTGATAGAGAAGGTAATAACTTAACAATCGAAAAAGTTAAAGGCACAAAGGCTTCATTAAACGCTATCTTCGAACACGCTAAAGAAGATATGACAGAAGAAACCGATGCAATCTATGTTGGTCAAGGCGACTGCATGGATCGTGCATTACTTCTCAAACACAGAATCGAAGAAGAACTCAAAGTTAAATGTGAAATTATTCCAATTGGACCAATTGTTGGTACAACATGTGGTCCAGGCATCATTGCGACCTTCTTACGTGGTAAAGAAGTTACCCGTTATGAAGGCGATGGTAAATAATATAACTAAATGCTTATAAAGGCGCCTTAATTAGGTGCCTTTTTTGTTACTCGCGTATATAATGTAGGTATGAAGAAACCAGGCAACAGAAATAAAGCGCGTGAAAAGGCGCCTATTAAGAAGAATTACAACAACATCAAGGAATATAAGGTCACAAAAGAATGTGAGCTTTTAGAGTTCCTTTTAGAGACATTTAAAAACCAATCAAGAAACTCTGTGAAGTCTTTATTAAGTTCACACCGTGTTTCTATTGATGGTGCGCCTGTTAGCCAATTTAACTTCAAATTATATCCAGAAGACACAATTATTATTTCTAATTCCCCAATTAAAAAGAAAACTAGAAGTAAATTACCAATCATTTATGAAGACGATGATATCATCGTCATTAATAAACCTAGTGGTCTACTTTCAGTAGCCTCTGATAATGAGAAATCATCCACAGCGTACCGTATGCTAAGTGATTATGTGCAACAAAAAGACAAACATAACCGTGTCTTCGTGGTCCATAGATTAGATGAAGATACTTCTGGTGTCTTTATGATTGCTAAAAATGTGAAGATTCAACAAGCTTTACAAGAGAAGTGGAATGATATCGTTAAAAAACGTGGTTATTATGCGATTGTAGAAGGTGTCATGGAAAAGAATAGTGACACGATTAAATCTTATTTAAAAAAGAACAGTCAAAACTTGATGTATTCTTCTAAAAAACCAGGTGACGGTCAACTTGCGATTACCCACTATAAAGTAATGAAAACTAATGGCACTTATTCCTTACTTGATGTCAATATTGATACTGGCAGAAAGAATCAAATTCGTGTTCACTTAGGTGAAAGAGGTCATCATATTATTGGTGATGATAAGTATGGTGAACCCGCTAATCCAATTAAAAGACTTGGCTTACATGCTTATGAATTAGATTTTATTCATCCATTTACAGGCAAGCTTATGAAGTTTACCGCTCCTACTCCGAAAGAGTTTGGAACGCTGTTTGATAAGGAGAGCAAATAATGTTTAAGAATAGATACTTAAAAGCGTTAGTCAGTTCCTCATTATCAATTGCGCCTATTATTTTGCTTGTTTGTATTTTATCGTGGACCCCTTTATTAACTTTAAAAAGTAATGATTATCTCGCTTTAATATTAGGTGGATTAATTTTAATTATTGGTTTAGCCCTTTTCCAAGTAGGTGCTTCTACTGGTTTAACTAAAGTTGGCGAATATATGGGTAGTTCTCTTTCTAAACAAAAGAGTTTATTTATTATCATTGTTTTCGCTTTGGCGTTAGGTGCTCTAATTACATGTGCTGAACCATCGATATTAATTGTTTCTAAACAAGTAACAATTGTGGAAGGTAATGATTCATTGAACGCTATTGTATTAATTGGCAGTATTGCCTTAGGTGTTGGTGTATTCGTTGTTATTGGCATATTACGTATCCTCTTCCATAAATCATTAAAAGTTTGGTATTTATTGTTCTATGCTATTACTTTCATGCTTATTTGCTTAGTGGCAATTGATCCGGGTAAATCTGAATTATTACCTTTTGTCTTTGATAGTGGTGGTGTCACTACTGGTTCTGCAACTGTTCCATTTATTCTGGCTTTAGGTGCAGGCGTCGCGGTAGTTCGTGGTGGTAGAAGCGCAAAGAACGATAGTTTCGGCCTAGTTGGTATTGCTTCTATCGGACCAATTATCACTATGACCATTTGTATTCTGGTTAAATCTAATATTCCTGAATATGTCTACGTTCCAGCGGAAAACTTTGATAATCCATTCTTTAGTTATTTCTTCCCAGCATTGCTTCCAAATAGTGAAGGATTGGGCTCTATGATTGAGGTTCTCATTGCTTTATCACCAATTCTTATCATTTTCTTTATTTATGACCGTTTATTTATAAAACTTCCAAGAAATAGAATCTTACAATTGCTATTTGGCTTTGCTATTTCATTTATTGGTTTGTCTTTGTTTTTAGCCGCTACATCTGCGGTTATGAAACCAATGGGTGATATTGTTGGCCGTGCATTGGGTGGCTATTGGAAAGATAGACCATGGGTCATCATTGCTATTTGTTTTGTGATTGGTTTAGTTACCATTTTGTGCGAACCTGCAGTTCATGTTTTAACTGGTCAAATGCAATCTATTTCTTCTGGCCAAATTAAAAAGAGCACTGTTTTATTAACACTTTCTTTAGGCGTTGGTATTGCGATTATGCTCGCTGGTATCCGCGCTGTATTTAACTTCTCAATTTTATATTACATGGTGCCAGGATATATTATTTCACTTGTCTTAATGTTTGTTTGCCCAGATATATTTACTGCTATGGCTTTTGACTCTGGCGGTACTGCCTCAGGTCCAATGTCTACATCTTTTGTCCTTCCAATGGTTATTGGCATCTACTCAATAGTGGGTAACGGTAAAGCCTCTTCTGATCCTACATATAATATTAGCTATTATGGTGAGGCTTTCGGTGTTGTTGCGTTAATTGCTTTAACGCCTATTATCGCTATTCAGATTTTAGGTGTCTCTACTGAATTTAAACAATTACGTCGCTATCTCAATGCTAGAAAAGCGGTTACAGGTGCGGATGATGCACAAGTTATTCACTTTAATTAAGGAGGTTTAACATGGCTAAGAAAAAAGAAAATAAAATACCTTATGACAAAGCGAACGATATCAAACCCCTTGTCGCTTATTTTGCCATTGTTAACCAAGGCAATGCAGACGCAATTGTGGAAATATTTAAAAAAGCCGGCTCATCGCTTCAATTAGTGCAAATGGGTCATGGAACCGCAAATAAACAAATACGTGATATTTTAGGTATCGAAGATAATCAAAAAGAAATAGTTATTTCTCTTATTAGAGAAGAACAAATGAAAGAAGTGACAACTGAGTTATCCGCTTATTTCGCAGCAAGTAAGAGAACCAAAGGTATCGGATTCTCAGTTAAATTAACCGGATTAATGGGTGTCACAATGTATCAATTTTTAGCTAATTTAGCATAGGAGTAAGTGTTATGGCAAAAATGGAATTAGTAGTTACAATTTGTAATGTTGGCTTCTCTGAAGTAGTAATGGATGCCGCTAAAGAAGCTGGTGCCCGTGGTGGTACAGTAACACATGCTCGTGGCACAACAAGCCAAGTGGCAGAAAAAAGATTTGGTGTCTATGTTACACCAGATAAAGAGATGATTTTAATTGTGGTACCAACTAAAATTAGAGATAAGGTATTAACAGCGATTTATAACGCCATTAGCCAAGGTAAGCCAGGGAATAGCATATGTTTCTCCTTACCTGTTGAAAACACTGTTGGCATTCGCTTTGTTGACGATGATGAAAAGTCACAAGAAAATGCGGAAACTAAATAATTATGAATTTTTGGTTAGCTAGTTCTCTTATCTTAGCGGTCACAGCAATTTATCTAATTATGATTGAATTCTTTTCTGTGGCCTTTAAGCTCACGGGCTTAGCCACGAATAAGATTAAATTCCAAGTCGCCTCATTATTTACAGGCGCAGGCTTTACCACTCAAGAAAGTGAACTTATCACTAACGATAATCGCCGTAGAAGAATTGCTCTTGTCTGCATGTATACAGGTCACATCTTCTCTGTCGTTATCATGGGCTTAATCATTAACGTTTTGATTTCTATTGGTGAATCACTGAATACTGATCGTCCCGCTAGAACATATACCGAATGGTATTTCATCATCTTCTATATTTCTCTTGGTATCTTCCTTTTGGTTTTAATTCTTAAAATCCCACCAATTAATAAGAAGTTCCAAAAGTTGTTAGAAAGAATTGCAATTAATACTTCTAAAGCAAGAAGAGAAACAAACATCATTACCGTCATTGACTATTATGGTAGAAGCGCAATCGTGGAAGTCGTTTTAAATAGGCTTCCAGAGTTCGCTAAAGAAGTGTCTTTAGGTAACATGGAGTTAACTAAAAAATATGCTTTAATACTTCTTTCTTTAAGAAGAGGCAATCGAAGAGTGATTATTAGTAAAGACACAATGCTCGCTAAGGGTGATGTTATCGTTGCGTATGGCCATATTAATGATATCCGTGAATGCTTTATTAATTCACTTTCACAAAAAAAGAAAAATAACGATACAGTGGTTATTGATAACACTAATGAAATTCAATTAATTAATAACTATGGGGCTAATACTTTAATGGAAGTTGTGGTCCATGAAGTTCCAAAAGAACTTGATGGTATTAAAATGAAAGATAGCCATCTAACAGATCGCTACTCCATTCAAATCATTATTATTAAAAGAAACAATGAATATCTCTTCGTTGATAAAGATATGATTATTGAAAAGAATGACATTGTGACCTTGTTTGGTCCATATGTTAATATCAAACACTTATTCAATAATGAGGAAAACTAAAGAAAAAGCGCCGCAGCGCTTTTCTTTTAAATTTCCCCTCTTCTCACATGAGAATCGTATTTCTTGCGTTCTGCTGTGTTGAGGATCTTCTTTCTCATTCTATAGGTGGATGGTGTGATTTCCACAAGCTCATCGCTATTGATATAGTCTAAGCAAGCTTCTAAGGACATCTTACGTGGTGTCTTTAAGACAACAGTATTATCTTTAGTAGCGCTTCTTACGTTAGTTAAGTTCTTTTTAAGAACACAGTTAACTGCTAAGTCGATATCATAACGGTTTTCACCGATAATCATACCTTCATATACCATGACACCTGGTTCAATGAACATTGTGCCTCTTTCTTCAACGTGCTCAATAGCGTATGGAGTGGCTTGTCCTGTTTCAGTAGCCACTAAGACACCAATCTGTCTTTCGCCTAATGAAGCACCGGATACTGGGCGATATTCTTTATAGGTATGAGAGATAATGCCATACCCTTTGGTTAAGGTCATGAAATTGGTCATAAAGCCTAATAAACCACGAGATGGGATGACGTATTGGAGAATAGTAACTGTTTCTCTAGCGTCCATATTAACCAGTTCAGCATTTCTATTACCTAAAGACATCATAATGTCACCAACATATTCGTTTGGAACATCGATTAATAAGTCTTCATATGGTTCACATCTTTCACCATCAATTTCTTTAATGATAACTTGTGGTTTACTGACTTCTAATTCGAAGCCTTCACGTCTCATGTTTTCGATTAAGATGGATAAGTGCAATTCACCTCTACCAGAGACAACCCAAGATTCTTTATTTGGAATTCTTTCGACTTTAAGAGCGACGTCTTTTTGTGTTTCTCTAAATAATCTTTCTTCAATCTTTCTTGCGGTTAATAACTTACCATCTTGACCAGATAATGGCGAAGAATTAGTGCCGAATGTCATTTGTAATGTTGGTTCATCAAGTCTAATTGGAGGTAATGGATCAACGTTATTGAAGGCACCGATTGTTTCACCAACGTTAATATCGGTTAAGCCTGCGACTGCGACGATTTCACCAGCGGAAGCTTCTTCAATTTCTAATCTTTTCAAGCCCTGGTAACCAAATAATTTCATAACTCTGAAATTAGTGGTGGTGCCATCAAGTCTAGCAACGGTAACGCTATCGTTAACGTGGATTGTACCTTTTTTAATTGTACCTAAGCCAATTCTACCGACAAAGTCGTTATAGTCTAATAAGGCGACTTGTAATTGAAGTGGGGCGTTAATATCCGCTTTTGGAGCAGGAATTTCTTTAATAATTGTGTCTAACAATGGTTCCATACCTGGTTTTTGCGTGGAAACATTAGCCTCTAAAGAGGATGTACCTTTTAAACCAGAAGTATAAATGACTGGGAATTCTAAGAATTCATCAGGAGCACCTAATTCAATGAAGAGTTCTAAGACTTCATCAAGAGTGCGTTCAATATCAATGTTATTTCTATCGACTTTATTGATAACAACGATTGGTTTGATGTGGGCTTGTAAGGCTTTCTTCAAGACGAATCTTGTTTGAGGCATGGTGCATTCGAAAGCATCAACGAGCAATAAGCAACCATCAACCATGTTCATAATTCTTTCAACTTCACCGCCAAAGTCAGCGTGTCCTGGAGTATCAAGAATGTTGATTTTTGTGTCTTTATAAATAATGGATGTTGTTTTAGCAAGGATGGTAATGCCTCTTTCTCTTTCGATATCATTACTATCCATCGCTCTTTCGTTAACTTCTTCGTTATCACGGAAGGTGCCGGAGGATTTTAAAAGTTGGTCGACTAATGTGGTCTTACCATGGTCAACGTGTGCGATAATGGCAATGTTACGAATGTTCATAAATGAGGCCCTCCTTAGAAAAAACCTCTAATATCTTAGAGGAGTAAACTATATAAAAGCAAGAGAAAATAACAATTAATTTTCTCTATAAATTTTGTCCAAATAGTGTTTTTTCTTCTTTTCGTGATATAAATAATAGCCAAGCATTGAGGTAAAGAAACCAATGAATGCGAAGGTGGAACCAAGATATGAAATATTCAAATATGGTGTTTGATAAGTCATTTCATATGAATAATCACCGACTGGTGCAACGAAAGAAACAAAGCCACCGTTAGCCTTATAGACTTTTAAGTCACTGGTTCTACCAGTGGCATTATCTTTTGCTTTAATCTTCCATCCATTATCAAACGCTACATAAGAGACCACTAATTTGCTAGAAGTATAGTTGGTTTTGAATGTGAATTTATCCGCGGAATATTTGATGTCAGTCACTGGATTAGCGTTCAACTTATCCCATCTATTGCGATAGTGGGAAATATCTTCGGAATAGAATCTAATATTGCTATCGGAAGTATAACTTTCGAAATATTTGCCACACACTGCAATCTTATAAACATCTCTAGTGATGTAGAAGCCACGCATATAAGCGGTATTATCGCTTGTATCATCATCATGAGCATCCATCATGAAGATTTTGTTATCTTTATCAATGAAGTAGAAATTATATTTTCTAGAGCCAGAGAATGGAGCGCGAACATATAAAGATGTACCCGCTTTAAAGAGTGGTTCTCCATCATGCATTGGTGTATACATGGCGAAATATTTCATCGTATCTTCATCTAAATAGTTTGTAACTGGTTCAAAGTCTTTATCGATATCTGGAATCTTAGCAAAATCATAAGTTTTAGCGTATGTACCAACATGGTAAACAGCATGTCTATAATCGATTGATTTATAGAGTGATTGAACAGAAGGAACCTCAGGTTTTTCACTAACTGCACTAATGCTATCAGACTTAATCTCTTCAGCATCTTCTTTAGAAACCGCCGCCATATTGGCTAAGGTAATGCCATTTTTAACACAAGTGACATCATATCTAGCGACATCGCCCACTAATTCACCATCATAAATCGTGTCATAAGCATGACCAAAGGCATTCATGTTTTTGTTTTGATAAACCTTGTATTCACTTGTTTCTAATTCCTTCATTTCTTCAAAATCATGAGGGACGTTAGCTAAATATCCGCCTTTATTATTTGCCTCGATATTGTTATACATGCTCTTTGCTTTGCTGATAAAGTAGTACTTAACCCCTAACAGATTATCTAAGTCTTGGTACTTACCACGATAACTACCGGCCACAGCTTTTCTACCATCTCTTAAACCATTCCACATTGTGAAATCATCAATTTCAAAGTTATATAAGGAATGGAAGAAACTACCAGAGTTATAGCCATTGATAAAGCTATTGTTAATGCTCCAGGCATCACCGATAGAAGTATACACTCTATAGAAAGATTTATCGGTCTTTTGCACTTGTGTTAAAACTTTTCTAAATCTCTCGTTAGCAGCGTAACCGTTGTTGTGTGTACCATCATAGCCATGGCCACATGTAACAAAGTTACCAACAGCAATAGCTTCAGCGGACACAAGCGCGGTCACAACGATAAAGAATGCCTTCTTGTTATAGATTAAGAACAAGACAATCCAGACCGCTGTGGTATAGACAATCATAAGAATGAACGCTAGGGTGGTGAAGTTAAAATTACCTTCCACAAAACGATACATAAAGTCACTGCCATTCTTAGGCTCTTTAACCGCAATATGTTCTGTCAAAAGCCAAGAGACAATAATACCAATTAAGGCAAATGCATAACCAATATGGATATGCCATCTAGAAACATTTGGAATCTTATTTAAATATGTACCAACATAGGCAATTAAAACCGCAGGAACAATTAATGTCCATCTTGCATAGGCATTAGTCATACCCATGGTTAAGTAGTACATAAATGGAGTGAATAATGAGAAAAGAACTAACGCTAAAGCGATGTAGTGAGACCATTTCTTTTCTTTACCTGATTGAATAAAAGCTGGCACTAAGAACATGATAAACGGGATATAGCACCATAAAGAAACAGCAATATCATCAAAGTCCCAGTTATATAACTCTAAAGTTGGTAATGAACGGCAAGTTGTTGGTGGGAAGAAGAATTCGATAATTGGATACCAAATACGATTGCTAAAAATACGGCCATGTTGATCAGGAGCTTTCTTCCAAGAGAATAATAATTCGAAGAAAGATTTGAAGTCTTTAGCCGCTAATAATTTCTTTAATTCACCAAAATAGGAATAACTATCAAGTTTTGGGGATGACATCGTGGCCATAAAGGCTGGAATAAAGATAAAACCCGCCATTAATAGACCAACCGCATAGCCAGCAAAGCCTAAACCTAATAATCTAAAGTTCTTTTTCACATCGTTAGTTCTAATTCTTTGGAAGAAACGGAACATCGCATAGAAGAAAGTGGTGATAAGATAAGGAACCATTAAAACATAGTTACAAATAGCAAGGAAGAAGACGCCTAATGCTAAAACCCATGGTTTTTCTTCTTGTAATGTCTTTTCAATACCTAATAAAACGATTGGTAAGAACACTAAAATGTCTTGGTAGTTGTTATACCAAAGATAGAAAGCGCCCCAACCACAGAAGGCGTAAGCGATACCACATATAAATGAAACAGATTCTTTAACTTTGAAGGCCTTCTTCACATAGATTGAGAAGAATAAACCCGCACAAGCAAGCTTGATCATTGATGTGATGGCGACACTATGTGGTACAAAGACTCTTGGCAAGATGACTATGATGATATTAAACGGTGAGAATAAACCATAATAGGCATTAGAACCTAATGAGTTAGCGCCTAAATATAGTTCTGGATCAAATAAGGTAAAGTGGCCAGTATTAATCCAATCGTGATAATAATCCCAAATATGATATCCCATTGGGATATATTGCGCGGTATAGTCACCACCATAGGCTAAAGTGAATCCGTTTTGTACAAGCATTAACATGTAAAAGCCAATGCTAATAACAATGAGGATTAGGAAATAATAAAACGTATTTGAAAAGCGGAAGTTTTTAAACTTCTCGACAATCTTTTTCCATAATCCCATAAAAGGATTAGGCTTTTTGTTCCTATCTTTTGCAAATACGATATCCATAAGTTTTAAAATAGTAATTTTTTGATGTAGTTTTTGTTGATTTTGAATTCTTCACTGACGACATTAATCGCGTCTTTTTGTGAAAGACCTAAATTAGTGAAATAAGCGACACGGGCAGTGATTTCCTCATCTTTAATCATCACTTCTTGGTTATTTCCTTCGACGATAATAACCATTTCACCTTTTAAGGTATCTTCATCAATCATAGAGAGTTCTTCAAGAGTGCCTCTAATGTATTCTTCGTTAAGTTTGGTTAATTCTCTAGCCAAACATGCTTTACGATTTCCGAGACCTTCTTTTAATAAATTAAAAGTTCTTATGATTCTATGAGGTGCTTCATAGAAGATAAGAGTGTTTCTAAGAGCTTTTAAGTTACTAATCTCTTCTTTAGCTTCGTTATCTTTCGCGGATAAGAATCCATAGAAGAAAAAGTGTCTAGTTTCTAGACCAGAGGCCACTAAAGCATTAATAAAAGCGGAAGAACCAGAAATAGTGGAAACACAAATGTCATTAGCGATTAATTCTTGCACCAATAAGTAGCCAGGATCACTAATACCTGGATAACCAGCATCAGACATATAAACAACTTTTTTTCCGGCTTGAATAAGGGAAACTATGTGTTTGCTTGCTTCTTTTTCGTTATGTTCTCTTAAAGAATATAATTCTTTCTTAATGTTAAAATGGGCTAACAAATCGTGAGCATTACGTGTATCTTCAGCAGCGACAATATCAGCCTCACTAACTACTTCAATAGCGCGAGGAGAGAATTCTTTAAGATTGCCAATAGGTGTCGCCACTAGATAAAGGAGCAAATTGTTTTTATCGTAAGATTTACTTCTTTTCATAGCGTTTTTCTTTCACCCTATTCGCGCCTACTTGTTTATAGAAGTCTTCCAAAGGGAGGAACTTAATATCTTCGTCATTTTCAATCTTCACCACATGGGAAAGAATATTGATATTTGTGACTGTATATTCGACTTTGTCGATAAAAGCTTTACTACCTAATTCTGGGAATTTCTTTCTCTCTTCGGTATAAGCGTCATCTTCATATTTTAAGCAGCAGATTAACTTTCCACATTGTCCACTTAACTTAGGAATGTTAATGGCGAGCATTTGGTTCTTGGCTCTATTAATGGAAATACCATCAAATTCATTCAAGAACGTGGAACAGCAAAGTGGTAAGCCACACACACCAAGACCACCAATCATTTTGGCTTTATCGCGAGAACCGATTTGTCTTAATTCGATTCTTGTTCTTAAGCGTGAGGCTAAGACTTTTAATAATTCACGGAAGTCAACGCGGTCATCCGCTAAATAGGAGAAGATAACCTTGGATTTATCAAGGGTATATTCACAAGAAATTAAATTCATGTCTAAGTTGAGTTTTTTAGATTCAACTTGGCAGATTTCTAATGCATATACTGCGTCTTTTGCGTTAATTTCCGCTAAACGGATATCCACATCAGTGGCCTTTCTAAGAATTGGTTTTAAGAATAAACCGTTACCGTATTTTTCAATAGAAATTGGTTCAATGGCAATAGTACCTAATTCCATGCCTCTAACTGTCTCCACAACGACTTTATCACCCAAAGCATAGTTATTATCAGTAGTGCCAAAAAAGTAAGCACGTGGAGTGTTTAAAAATTTCACACCAACGAAATGTGAATAATCGTGTTTTTGATCAGTAATCTGTGTATGGTTATTATCTTCAATTTTTGGCATATATTAGTCCTCTTTGGTAATGATATAAAATATGTGGTCAATCAATAGGGTGATATTGACATTAGTGTTTATTGCAGTGGCACATCTTAATAATTCAATCAAACTTTCACTAATATGAGAAAGTTTCGTGGAAAGATGTTCTAATATTGTAGCATAACTTTCTAAGAATGGTTGCTTTTCATTAGAAATAGCAATCATATCTTCAAAGGCCATCACTAGCATATTAATGAAATAACGACAGGCTTCTTTGCTTTTAATTTGGTTAGAAATGTTACCTTGAACATAGTAGATAAGAGCGTCTTTATCACTTTCATCCATCACTTGAATAACTTCTTCAAAACATTGTTTGGCATTGAAAAACACTTCATTATTTTCCTTGTCATCAATGATCTCTTTAATGAGTTCCCCATCGTTATAGAAATAAGACAATAATTCCGCATCTTTCTTGTCCACTCCAAAGGAGATAGCGTCATTAATAACAATATTCTTATCGATTAATTTCATTCTTAAAACTTGGCATCTAGAAATAATTGTGGGCAAGATACTATTCTCGTTATTCGTGGTTAAGAAAGCATAGATTTGTTGCCCGGGTTCTTCTAAGAATTTAAGAATGCTATTAATCGCTTCAATAGTCATGTTTTCGATGAGGTGAAGAATATATATTCTGATACCTTTATTTTCGAAAGCTTTCTTATCAAAAGAATTTTCAATCGTAGTAACAGCGTCTTTTTTAATCGTGGCCTTACTACCATCAAAAACGAAAAAGTCTGGATAGTTATCATCATCAACGCGTAAACAAGTGATACACGAATTACACGCTAGTGGGGATGGATCATCGCACAAGATAGATTTAGCAAAGTATTTAGCGATATCTAAAAGTGGTGAACCATTAGTTCCGGAGATGAGATAGGCGTGAGAAAGTTGACCTTTTTGTAATGAATTAACAAAGGTTTGATAAATAACTGGCTGATATTTTTTAAGGTATTTCTCTACTTGCATATTCTTGATAGCATCACATCAAGAGTGGCTTTAGCCACTTCTTCCTGACTCTTGCTAGCGTCAATAATGACGAAACGTTCTGGATAACGCTTCGCTAATTCTAAAAATGTATTTCTAACAGTTTTATGGAATTCTAATTTTTCTAAATCTAAGCGATTTACTTCTCTATTCGCATTAGCAGCGATTCTGGCTAAACCAATTTCTGGTTCAATATCAAATAAGAGAGTTAAATCTGGGAATGTGCCTTCAGTGGCAAACATGTTAATGTTTAAGACGTTATCAACGCCTAAACCTCTCGCACCACCTTGATAGGCTAAGGAAGAATCTAAATAACGGTCACAAATGACAATTTTGCCTTCTTTTAATGCAGGCCAAACCTTTTCAACAAGGTGTTGTCTTCTTGAAGCGGCATAAAGAAGAGCCTCTGTTCTTTTATCCATCGCAGTATTAGCTTTATCTAAAATGACATTACGGATTTGTTCGGCAATTGGGGTGCCACCTGGTTCACGAGTACGGACAATTTGATATCCCATCTCCTCTAATTTACTAACAGCATAGTTAACTGCGGTTGTTTTTCCAGATCCTTCTGGTCCTTCAAGAGTAATGAACATACTTGTTACCTCTTATAATTTTCTTCTTCCTTCGACGGCCTTAGATAAAGTTAAGGCATCGGTGTAATCTAAATTACCACCCATTTGTAAGCCATAGGCTAATCGAGTGACAACATCAACTTTGCCTTCGATTAATTTGGCAATATATAGAGCGGTGGTTTCTCCTTCAATTGTGGGGTTAGTGGCGATAATGACTTCCTTGAAGTGGTGTTCATCCAATCTCTTTAGTAATGAAGTGATATTTAAATCATCCACGCCATTACCTTTACTTAAAGAGATAACCCCGTTTAAAACGTGGTATAAACCGCGATAATATTCAGCGTTTTCAAAAGCGATGACATCTTTTGGGAAAGAAACAATCATCAAAGTATCTTGATCACGTTCTGAATCATCACAAATAACACACTTCTCACCTTCTGTTAAAAAACCACAGATAGGGCAGACGTGTATGGATTGTTTAAGGTTTTTAATCGCATCAGAAAACTCGACTAAGTCATCATCTTCCATATTGAGCATCGCATATGCCATTCGTTCGGCGCTACGACGGCCAACACTTGGTAACTTAGCTAAAGATTCTTCTAAACGAATAAGAGCCTTTAACTTTTCCATAATTAGAAGCCGAAACCTCCAGGTTGGCCAGTAATACGTTCGTTAATGGCTTCACTTTCTTCATCGATTTTAGCCATGGCTTCATTAATTGCTAAAGCAATCATATCTTGAACCATTTCTTTGTTTTCTGGATCAAAAGCATCATTATCGATTTCGATAGCTTTGATTTCCTTATTACCGAGAACAGTAACTGTCACAGCGCCACCTTTAGCGACTTTGAATTCTTTTGCGGCTAATTCGGCTTGTGCTTTTCTAAGTTCTCTTTGCATCTTTTGGGCTTGCGCCATCATTTGTTGCATGTTCATAGTGTTATTCTCCTTCGAATTCTATGTTGATTGTATCTGATTTTGGTAATTTACCAAGTTGATAACTATTCATGTAGTGCTGTTGCCATCTAATTGAGTCTTTTCTACTTACTGCGTAGACAAACATCTTTTTGTTAAAGACTGTTTGAATGACATTTTGGATGGCTTCTTGGTTTTCTAATAAATTAGCTTTTTCAGTGATATTAGGGAATTGGTATTCGACCACTAAAATCTTTTGCGAAGCGACTAATGGACGACCATCCGCTAACATAGTCGCAGCTCTACCTAATTCTGGATGAGTAATGATTTTCTTAATAGAAGACCAGTTATCGATTAATGAATTCTTAATGTCTTTTTTGGAAATAACCATGATATCGAGCATTAAGTCATCATCGATGAAGAATGAACCATCTTTCTTGGTGTTCTTAATTGTTAGTACATCTTTAGAAAGGACAATTTCAGGAGCCTTTTCTGGCTCTGGCTCAGGTTGATCAAGTAAAGAAATAATCTCTTCTTGTTTAGGCGCTGGAGCAGGCTCTTGTCTTGGCTGCGGTGCTAGTCTACTAACTGAAGCAGGAGCAGGTTTTTCATATACAGGTTCCACTGGTTTTGGTTGTGGAGCGCTTTGATGACCATCTTTCTTGGTGGCCACTAATTTAAGAATTGTGACTTCAAATAATGGGATGATTGAGTTAACAGTCTTATAGTCCTTTTGCGCGGCCATAATGATATCAATCATCTTTAATATTTCATCAATATCTAAGCCCTTAAAGAATGAAGCGGCTTCTTGCTCAGTTAAGATTTCTAAACAATCAACATTACGAGAAGATTGATAAATCAATATATCCTTTAATATTAATAATAAGTCGTCAGTCAATCTCTTAATATCAGTGCCTAAAGAAACATAGCGGTTGATTCTTTGCAAGACATCGGAAACATCTTTATTGATAATCGCGTTTAATAAAGCAATTTTTTCTTCTTTTGATTCAAGAGCGAAAATATCTAAGATGTCTTGAACTTCTAGTTTATTACCAGAATAGGCTAATACTTGATCCAAGATTGATAAGGCATCACGCATACCACCATCCGCTAATGAGATGATGATTTTGATAGCTTCTTCGTTATAGGCAATACCTTCTTTTTCTAAAACACTCTTTAGTCTGTTGTTAATATCGTCATCACTTAATTTAGTGAAGTCATATCTTTGGCAACGAGAAAGAATGGTAGGAAGGATTTTATGTGGTTCAGTTGTAGCCAAAATAAAGATGACGTGTTCTGGTGGCTCTTCTAAGGTCTTCAAAAGAGCGTTAAACGCACCTGTTGAGAGCATATGAACTTCGTCAATAATATAAACCTTATAACGGCCTAGGATAGTACCATATTTTACCTTATCAATTAACTCTCTAATTTCATCAACACCGTTATTAGAAGCGGCGTCTAATTCAATAACATCAGGATGAGTACCATCGATAATTGCTTTACAGTTTTTACATTCGTTACACTGACAGCCAATACCTTCATCACAGTTAAGAGCTTTTGCTAATAACTTTGCCATTGTGGTTTTACCTGTACCACGAGGGCCTGCGAATAGGTAGGCGTGAGCTAACTTTCTAGTCGCCAAAGCGTTCTTTAAAGTCTTGACGATATGTTCTTGTCCAGCGACTTCTTCAAAAGTGCTAGGACGATATGTTCGATATAATGCTTTATAAGCCATATAAAATCACCTGTGATAAGTATATACCAAAACCTTCGCTTATAAAATGTTAATATTCTATTAATGGAAATATTTCTCTCTTTGTGCTATACATGAGTTGTGCTACAATACTTAACGGTCAGAGGAAACTATTATGGAAGAAAGCATGCGTCAACGTCTCATTGCTGCCGAAAAACGTCTTAAAGAAATAGACGAAGAACTTGTCAGTGATGACATCATGAAAAACATCTCTAAATTTAGAGAAATATCAAAAGAAAGAGCTAACTTGGATCCTCAAGTTGCTGCTTTTAATCAATATCAAAAGAATGAAGAAGATATTGAAGCCGCGAAAGAGATGTCACATGATTCTGATCCAGATTTAGCGGAAATGGGCAAAGAAGAAATCAAACGCCTTGAAGCTGAACAAGAAAAACTCTTAGATGATTTAAGAGAAATGCTCCTTCCTAGAGATCCTAATGATGACAAAAACATTATCGTTGAAATTAGAGGCGCTGTTGGTGGCGATGAAGCTAACATCTTTGCGGGCGACCTTTTCAGAATGTACACAAGATACGCTGAAGCCCAAGGTTGGAAGATTCAAATCCTCGATGAAAACCCATCCGAATCTGGTGGCTTTGCCCTCATTTCTTTCAAGATAAGTGGTAGCCGTGTCTTCTCAAAATTAAAATTCGAGAGTGGCGCGCACCGTGTTCAACGTGTGCCAAAGACTGAAGCCTCAGGCCGTATTCACACAAGTACTGCGACCGTCTTAGTCATGCCTGAAGCGGAAGAAATTGATATTCAAATTAATCCTAACGATTTACAAGTCGATACATATCACTCACAAGGTGCGGGTGGTCAAAACGTTAACAAGACCGAATCCGCAGTTCGTATTACCCACATCCCAACTGGAACAGTTGTGGCGTGCCAAACTGAAAAATCTCAAATTCAAAATAGAGAAATTGCTATGCAAATGTTACGTACAAAGATGTACGCTAATATGCTTGCAGAACAACAAGAAAAAATCGGTAACGAGCGTCGTTTAAAAATCGGTACTGGCGAAAGAAGTGAAAAGATTAGAACTTATAACTATCCACAAAACCGTGTTACCGACCACCGTATTGGTTTCACAATTCAAAAATTAGACCGCGTCATTGAAGGTGAATTAGATGAAATCATTGAAGCTTTAATTCACTATGATCAATCCGCAAAAATGGCGGGCGAATAATAATGTCTACAAATCGCGAATTGCTCTTCAAATATAAAAAAGAAGGCATAAGTGATGCAGTTATTTACTTTGCACTAGAAGAATGTAATGGTTACAACCATCTTCTTTTATCACAAAATCTAGATGCAGAAATTAAAGACGAAAATAGATTCGTTGATGCCATGAACCGTTATCTTAACGGTGAAATGATTGAATATATTTTTAATAAGGCTTACTTTTTAGCAAAGCCTTTTTATGTAAACAAAAACGTCTTAATTCCAAGACAAGAAACTGAACAGTTAGTGCTCAATACTGCGAAACTTATTAAGGATATATTTAATAAAGATAATCTAAAGATTATCGATGTCTGTACTGGCAGTGGTTGTATTGGTATTAGTCTTGCTCATATCTTTAATAATAGTTCTATCACTCTTTCTGACATTTCAGAAGAAGCATTGGATGTCGCTAATAAGAATATTGAGAATCATCAATTAACAAACGTCAGTGCGGTCCAAGGTGACATGCTTGAACCATTTATTAATAATGAATTTAAAGTGGATGTCGTAGTGTGTAATCCACCATATATTGAGAATGAAAACACTATTGATGAGAAGACTTGGAAACAAGAACCTCATCTCGCTTTATTAGCAAAACCAGGCACCATGTACTATGAAAAAGTGCTTAAAGACTATCTAAAAATCGTTAATGATACATATATCCTTGCCTTTGAAATAGGAGAGGATTTAGAAGAACCTTTAACTAAGTTAGTAAATAAGTTCTGCAATGGCTGTTCGTTCTATTTTGAGAAAGACATGTATGATAGAGTACGTTTCTTATATATTGTGGGTAAAAAGGAATAGCAAAATATCTTTGATATTACTATAATGAATGTATGAAAATTGCAATTGGTTCCGATCACGGTGGTTATGAATTAAAAGAAGGCCTCAAACGCTACTTAGCCGATAAAGGTTATGAAGTGGTTGATGTCGGTACATATTCTACAAAATCATGTAATTATCCAGAGTTTGGTGCAAAATGCGCAAAGCTCGTTGCAGATGGTGCTTGTAAATACGGCATTGTTGTTTGTACAACAGGTGAAGGCATCATTATGGCGGCTAACAAAGTAAAAGGTGTTCGTGCTGGTTTAGCATATAACGTTGAAGTCGCTAAATTAATGAGAGAACACAACGATGCAAATGTTATTGGCTTTGGTGCTAAATTCACCACATTAGAAGAAGCTTGTGAAAGAACAGATGCTTTCTTAGCTACTGAATTTGCGGGTGGAAGACACGCTAAACGTGTAGAAATGATTAATAATTTAGAAAAATAACTAAAATTTCGGACAAAAATCAAAAATGCCTCCTATTTAATTAATAGGGGGCTTTTAATTTACCTAAATATATAAAAAATCCTGTCTGAGCCTATTCAGCCCTGCGTGACAGGATGTGTATTTATTAAAACAAATAATTGGAGGATGCTCAATATTGAATGATTATATTTGCCCAATTTGTGGTAACACCGATTCAAAATACATAGGTTTTAGAAATGGGAAACCATATTGCCGCAAGTGCATAACTTTTAGAGGACAAGAAGCTACTGGAGAGTATACTCAACTTGATAGTGCGGATTGGACCTTAAAATACGAGCTTTCTGATGATCAAAAGCGATTATCAAAGCAACTATTAGAAAACTTTCAAAACGGAATCGATAGTTTAGTTCACATTGTATGTGGTTCACCAAAAACAACAAATCCATAGCATAGAAAGGAATTGATGCATGAATAAATATAAAATATTTAAAAACAAAAGAACTAAATATCACCCATCAATAGAAATCAGCGTTCTAGAAGATGGAACATGGGAAAATATTGAAATAACTGATAGTCCAACTGTAACTGGAAATTATGAAGAATTTGATGTAAATCCAAATCCCAATTCAGACAAGAAATCTTATTTCAGAAAGTATCTAAGGAAAGATAAACTCCGACATAGAGGACAAGAACTTAAAAAGTACCGTTTAGTAGTTTCCGATGAAATAAAAATAGATGTATATGTTTCACTAATTAAAGAGCAAAGAAAAAATGGTGGAAAGCTAACGAATGAAGCTTTAACCCAGAAAGGGCACACACCATCTATCAGTATTAAATCAAAACACAAAAAGAAAGGCAAGAAAAATGGAAAATTGTAATTCATTTACTTGCCCAATTTGTGGAAACACTGATATTCGTTACATAGGTATAAAAAGAGGTGAGCCGTATTGCCGTAAGTGCATAACTTTTAGAGGACAAGAAGCCACTGGTGAATATACTCAACTAGATAGTGCGGATTGGACCTTAAAATACGAGCTTTCTGATGATCAAAAGCGATTATCAAAGCAACTATTAGAAAACTTTCAAAATGGAATCGATAGTTTAGTTCATGCTGTGTGCGGTTCAGGAAAGACCGAAATATGCATTGGGATTATTTCATATTGCATTAAAAACGGCTTAAAAGTCGGATTTGCGGTTCCACGACGTGATGTATGCATTGAGTTATATTATCGCTTTGCGGATATATTTAGAGATAATGACTTAACAGCTGTTTATGGTGGAAATACGAAGTATTTAGAAGGCGATTTAGTGTTATTAACCACCCATCAGCTATTTAGATATGATCATTATTTCGATTTATTAATCGTTGATGAAATAGATGCTTTCCCTTTCAAAGGTAGTGAGATTTTAGAAGTCTTTTTCAAACGCAGTATTAAGAAGAATTATGTTCTAATGACCGCAACTCCGAGTAAAGAGATATTGGACTATTTTTCAAAACCCGGAAGAGCAATCCTCCAACTGTTTTCAAGATTTCATGGTAAGCCCTTACCTGTCCCGACAGTCATAAAAGGCAACGAATTATATTTAAACTACAAACTAGTTAAAGAAGTATCAAGAATATTGAAGAGTTTTAAGCAGATTTTTATCTTTGTTCCGACAATTGATTTATCGGTAAAAGTGTATAAATTTTTAAGGTTGTTTTTTCCTAATGGATATTATATTAACTCGCACTCAGAGAATCGCGATGAAATAATCAAAAGATTCAGGGTTAAAAAGTATCGTTATTTAGTGACAACTGCGGTTTTGGAAAGAGGTGTCACTGTTAAAGATTTACAAGTCATTGTTTATCATAGTGACCATCAAATTTATGACTCTTATTCCTTAATACAAATAGCGGGGCGTGTTGGAAGAAAGAAAGACGCTCCAGAAGGTGAGGTGATATTTCTTGCTAGGGAAAATAATGAAGAAATGCAGCGAGCGATTGCAGAGATTAATGCCGCCAACAAGAAACTGCCTAATTTGCTTTAAAAAAGTCAACATAACGGACTTTTGCAGGCTTTTTAATGGCAAAATACTTATTTGCCAGGCGTGTCAAACCGAAATGGAACCCAAATTTATCAAGTTTCGTGTGGATAATCATAAAGCGACATCTTTATACGACTATAATCCTTTTATTAGAAAGCTAATTTACCAATATAAAGGTTGTTATGATTATGAATTACATCAAGTCTTTTTAGATAGATACGCTAAAGAGATTAAATTACGATATTTTGATCATGTGATAATACCAATTCCTTCTTATCAAAACGAAGATGAACAAAGAGGATTTAACCATGTCATTGAGACTTTTAAAAGTATCGGATTAAATATGCTAAATATACTCAAAAAAACAGAGAAACATAAACAAGCATTAAGCTCCTTTAAACAAAGAAAAGAAGTCTATAAATATTTAGAGTTAAAAAGTTATCCTGATTTAAGTAAAAAGAAGGTTTTAATTGTCGATGATGTTTACACTACAGGAAGCACAATGAAATCCGCAATTCATCTTATTGAAAAGTTAAATCCAAACAAGATTGATGTTTTAGTGGTGGCTAAAACTAGAGGAAAACAACTACCTAAATAACTAATACGAATAAATTTGTATTAGACAATAATAGGTGGTATTGATATGATATTTAAGCGAATGCTTGACATTCTTTTATAAAGAAAGGCACATATTTGATGTGATCGGTATTAAAAAATATGGGATTTTTTGACAGAAGAGCTCTTAAGAAGTATCAAAAAGAAGCTGATAAAGTTATTGCTTATGAAAGCCAAATGGCTGCATTAACCAATGAAGAATTACAAGCTAAAACTCCCTACTTCAAAGAATTATTAGCTCAAGGTAAAACATTAGATGATATTAAATACGAAGCTTTTGCGGTTGCTCGTGAAGCTGCGAAACGTTGTATTGGTGAATTCCCTTACAAAGTTCAAATTATCGGTTCTTTAGTTTTGCATAACGGTGATGTTGCCGAAATGAAAACTGGTGAAGGTAAAACCTTAACCTGTACAATGGCTGTTTACCTTAATGCTTTAGCGGGTAAAGGCTTACATGTCATTACTGTTAACGAATACTTATCTGGTCGTGACGCTGAGTGGATGGGTCAAATCTATAGATTCTTAGGCTTAACAGTTGGTGTTAACGCCCGTACAAAATCTACACGTGAAAAGAAAGAAGCCTATTTGTGTGATATTACATATACCACAAACTCTGAATTAGGTTTCGACTACTTAAGAGATAACATGGCGACCGATATGGAACACCGTGTTTTAAGAGGACTCAATTTCTGTATCGTTGACGAAGCTGACTCCATCTTAATCGATGAAAGTAGAACCCCATTAATTATTTCCGGTGGTGCTCAAACAAGTGCCTCCCAATATACCGTTGCCGATAGATTCTGTAAGACATTAAAGAAAGAAGTCGACTTCTCTGTGGATGTTAAAGAAAAGACAGTCCACTTAACAGAAGCTGGCCAAGCCAAAGCTGAACGTATGTTCGGTATCAAAAACTTATATGATCCAGAATATGCTGATTTAGTCCATAGAATCCATAATGCTTTAAAAGCAAACTTCATTATGGGTAGAGACGTTGACTACTTAGTGGACGCTGAAGGTGAAGTTCAAATTATTGATCCATTCACCGGTCGTGTTCTTCCAGGTCGTGAATGGTCTGATGGTTTACACCAAGCCGTTCAAGCAAAAGAAAACGTCAAAATCAAACAAGAAACTGTCACAATGGCGACAATTACATATCAAAACTTCTTCCGTTTATACAATAAACTCGCTGGTATGACAGGTACCGCTAAAACTGAAGAAGAAGAATTCCGTAAAATCTATAACATGCGTGTTGTTTGTATCCCAACAAATAGACCAATCCAACGTATTGATGCGCTTGATTATGTCTATGCACATAAGGGTCCAAAACTCGCTGCCTTAATTAAGGAAGTTAAAGAACGTCACGAAACTGGTCAGCCTATCTTAATCGGTACCGTGTCCGTTGAATCTTCCGAAGAAATCTCCGCGTTATTAACACAAGCGGGCTTACCACACGAGATGTTAAACGCGAAAAACCACGCTCGTGAAGCGGAAATTATTTCCCACGCTGGTGAAAAAGGTTCCATTACACTTGCCACTAATATGGCGGGCCGTGGTACCGATATTAAAATTAACGATGAAGTTAGAGCCTTAGGTGGCTTATGTGTCTTTGGTACTGAAAGACATGAATCTAGACGTATTGATAACCAATTACGTGGTCGTTCAGGTCGTCAAGGTGACCCAGGTTTCTCCAGATTCTATGTTTCTTTCGATGACACATTACTCGTTAGATTCGCCGCGGATGGTATTAGAAACTACATCGAAAAGAACTTTGGTGATGAGGCCTTAGAAGCCAAGATGATCACTAACGTTATTACATCTGCCCAAAAGAAAATTGAAGGTCAAAACTTCGACACTCGTAAGAGCTTATTAGAATACGACGATGTTTTAGCTAAACAAAGACAAATTGTCTACGACAAGAGAGATAGAATCATCGAAGGTAGACCAATCGATGACATCATGGATGATATCTTCAAAACCGCTGGTGAATTCCTTGCTAAGAAAGGTATTCCTGCCGACAGTAATGATGAATTAATTTCTGGTGAACAATTAGTCAAAGTTGTGGAACCAAGATTCTTACCAACTGGCACAATTAAACCAAATTTATATGATGATGCGCCAGTTGATGATATCGCACCAGATTTAGCCATCGTTATTAGAGAAAGATTCGATCAACTTCTTAAAGAATGGGATGTTGATGAAGCTGATAAAGATAACATTAAACGTTCAGTGGTTTTACACTGTATTGACCAAAACTGGACCAAACATATTGACCAAATGGCGAGATTAAGAGAAGCCATCTTCTTAAGAAGCTATGCTAACGTCAACCCATTGCAAGATTACGTTAATGAAGGCTACGCGATGTTCAGAGAATGTTTAGAAATGGCCTCTGTTGATGCTGTTTTGAACTTAGTTAACATTAGACCTCAACGTCGTGTTACTGTTCAACAAGAACCAGCACCAGAGCAACCAGCTGAACAACCAGCTCAAGAAGCTGCTCCTGCTCATCCAGCCGAAGATAAGAAAGATGCTGAATAATTTATGAAAGACTTAGTGACCTTAAAACAGGAGCTTAGTGCTGTTGGCGAGAGAATCCGTCAACTCGGGTCTTCTCTTTGACCTCGCTAAATTAGATGCCGAGATCGCTTCGTTAACCGCAAAAAGTGAAGCAGAAGATTTCTGGAATGACAGGAATTCTGCTTTGGAAATTATATCCCGTCTCAATCATTCTCGCGAAATTGTCGATACATATCGCGCTCTTTTGCGCGGTCAAAAAGACCTTGAAGAATTATTAGAATTCGAAGATGAATCATTCTTTGAACAAATTGAAAATTCCCTTGATGAATTAAATAAACAATCCAAGGATTTTGAATTGCAAATCTTATTCACTGGTGAATTTGATGGTTTAAATGCAATCATTGAAATACATCCAGGCGCTGGTGGTACTGAAGCCCAAGACTGGGCAGATATGCTTTATAGAATGTATGTCTATTATGCAGAAATACATCATTTCAAAATGTCTCTTTTATCACTCGAACCAGGTGATGAAGCTGGGATTAAATCAGTTACTCTCCAAATAAGCGGTAAAAATGCCTATGGTTTATTAAAAGGTGAAAAAGGTGTGCATCGTTTAGTGAGAATTTCTCCTTTTGATGCGAATAAAAGAAGACATACATCATTTGCCTCAGTTAACGTTGTTCCAGAATTTAAGGACGATGCGATTGATATCACCATTAATGAATCTGATTTGAAGATTGATACATATCGTAGTGGTGGCGCGGGTGGTCAAAACGTCAACAAAGTTGAAACTGCAGTTAGAATTACCCACTTACCAACAGGCATCGTTGTTTCTTGTCAAATTGAAAGAAGTCAACTTCTTAATAAAGAAACCGCGATGAAAATGTTAAAAGGTAAATTATATTTAATAGAATTAGAATCTAGACAAAATAAACTCAACTCAATCGTTGGAGAAAAGAAGAATATCGAATGGGGTAGCCAAATCCGTTCTTATGTCTTCTGTCCATATACTTTAGTTAAAGATAATCGTACATCATTTGAAGTCGTTGATGTTGCTTCTGTCATGAACGGAAACATTGATGGATTTATCTATGCTTACCTCCAAATGGAAGCTAAGAAAAACACAAAATAATGGAGATTTGCAGACTTTTATGGATAATAGCCACTTATTTGAGATAGTTTCAAAGTTTAAACCAACAGGCGACCAACCAACCGCGATTAAGCAGTTAAGCGACGGTATTTTAAATGGCAAAAAATTCCAAGTTTTAATGGGTGCAACCGGTACTGGTAAGACTTTCACTATGGCTAATATTATTCAAACCGTTCAAAAGCCTACATTAGTCCTAGTACATAACAAAACTCTCGCCGGTCAGTTATATTCTGAATTCCAAGAATTATTCCCACATAATCGTGTGGAATACTTCGTATCTAACTTTGATTTTTATCAACCAGAAGCCTATATTCCAAAAAGCGATACTTATATCGATAAGAATGCAGTGATGAATGAAGAAATTGAAATGCTTCGTACATCAGCGATTAATTCTATCTTAGAAAGAAAAGACACAATTATTGTGGCCTCTGTTGCCTCAATTTATGGCTTAACTGATCCTGATGAATATCGTAACTTAGTATTCAATATTCGTGTCGGTGAAGAAATTAATAGACAAGAATTATATAAGAAATTAGTGGACGCTCAATATAAGCGTAATAACCTTGATTTAGCCCCTGGTACGTTCAGAGTTAGGGGAGACGTCATCGAAATAGTGCCTGCTTCTTTCTTTGATGGTGATGTTATTAGAATTGATACATTCGGCGATGAAGTTGAGAAAATTATTCAATTAAACCCACTTACTGGTGAAGTTAAACATACCTATCATACTTTCCCTATCTTCCCTGCTTATGACCACGCTTCCACAAGAGAAAGAATTAAAGAAGCTTGTGCCACAATCAAAGCGGAACTAGAAGAAAGACTTAAATTTTTTAAGGAAAACGGCAAACTTTTGGAAGCTGAACGTTTAGAAATGAGAACAAATCAAGATATGGAAAGCATGCAAGAATTTGGTATGTGCCCAGGTATTGAAAATTATTCCCGCCATATTGATAAAAGAAAGCCAGGTGAAAGACCTTGGTGTTTATTAGATTATTTCCCAGAAGATTTTTTAATGATTGTTGATGAATCTCACGTGACATTCCCTCAACTCAGAGGTATGTATAACGGTGACCGTTCTAGAAAAGAAACTTTAGTGGAATATGGTTTTAGACTACCTTCCGCTTTAGACAATAGACCACTTAACTTTGATGAATTTGAAAAGATTATGCCATATGTTGTTTGCACAAGTGCAACGCCTGGCGATTATGAACTTGAAAGAGCGGGTGGAATATCCGTGGAACAAATCATTAGACCTACTGGTTTATTAGATCCAATTATTGAAGTTCGTCCAACTTTAGGACAAATTGATGATTTAGTTCACGAAATTAAAACTAGAGTGGATAGAAATGAAAGAACAATGGTTGTGACTCTTACAATTCGTATGGCAGAAGACCTCACAAATTATCTTAAAGAAAAAGGTATTAAGGTTGTTTATTTACATCACGAAACTAAGACTTTGGAAAGAAGCGAAATTATTTATCAATTAAGAAAAGGCAAATATGATGTCTTAGTTGGAATTAACCTATTAAGAGAAGGTTTAGATATTCCTGAAGTTTCATTAATTTCGATCTTTGATGCAGATAAAGAAGGCTTCTTAAGAAGTACTCGCTCATTAATCCAAATTGTCGGTAGAGCGGCAAGAAACGCTAACGGGTTAGTGGTTATGTATGCCGATAGAATGACTGATTCAATGCAAAACTGTATTGAAGAAACAAACCGTAGAAGAAGTATTCAAGAAGCATATAATAACGAGTACGGAATTATCCCACGAACTATTATCAAAGAAATCCGCCCACCAATCCATAATAGTGATGATGAAATCAGTGAAATGATTGATGTCACTAAACATGGTAGCCGCGCGGAAATTGAAGCGAAAGTCAAAGAACTCGAAAAACAAATGCGTCAAGCAGCGAAAGAATTTGACTTTGAAAGGGCGGCCGAGCTTCGAGATATAATTCTCGAAATTAAAGGCAATTTATAAAAATAAAGTTTGCTTTATTTAAACGATTCTAATATCATTGTTATCAGCGATTAAGAAAGGAAGAAAATTCTTATGTTAAATTGGTATGACTGGATTATGTTAGTAGTTGCTATCATCATCATTGTTCTCTGCTTATTACAAGGCGGTAAATCAGAAGGTGCCTCTGGTGCTATTACCGGTGGTGGCTTAAACGTCTTCGTTAAGACCAAAGAAAGAGGTGCAGAAAAAGTTGTTTCTGTTTTAACACTTGTCTGTGCAATCTTGTTCTTCTTTATCGCGATCCTTATTGAAATTACCACTAAAGCTGCTTAATAGTCGGCCTTAATGGTAAGGAAAAAGCGGATTAATTTCCGCTTTTATTTTGCTCGATCTGTTTGCTTGTATAATCAAGCTCTTTTATTTCCTCTTTTTTAGTCTCTTCTGGTTGAGCTTCGTTAACTGGCTCTTCCTTTTTGTTTTTCTTATTATTCTTTACCTTAGGAGCGCCATTTTTATTCTTGCTTATAATTGCTTTAATGCCGAGATATAATTCCCAGCCACCCGCAATGAGTAATAAGACACCAACAATGATAGAAGCAACGATATTTAATGCATCTTTAACATTATTACGGAAGATAATCGCTAATATGCCTGCAGCAATAAACAATAGTGCGAGTATATAAGTAATAATAATTAAGGCCAATTTATCTCTTTCTTTTCTTATTGTTAAAAGGATGGCTTTCAATAATTGCACAGCGCCCACAACAATAAGGAAAATAGCAATCAAATAAATAAGATATTCTAAAAGCATCAATTGCTTTGTACAGAGGAAGACACCTAATGCAATAGAGGCTGAACCATATAACAAACTAGCGGTAATATATTTCTTTGTTTCAAAAAAGAATGCGGTTAGTATAGCAAATAAACCAAATAAGAATAAGATAACCGCGACAACGATGTTTAAGGCGTTTTCTAACACTTCAGTATTATTGTTAATTGCAAAAGCAATAATCACTGCGCCACCAAATAGTAATAAAATCGATAAGATTAACTGTAGCCAAACGTATTTACTAAATAAACTTTTCATATAGTATTTCCTCTCGAATACTATTATAGTATGTTCAAAGGAAATATTTAATTATGGAAGAAAAATTATTACGAGATTATGCAAGATTAGTTGCCTTCCAAGGCGGTCACGTCTTAAAAGGCGAAGAAGTTTGGATTAATGCTGGTCTAGAACAACCTGATTTTGTCACTATGGTCGTTGAAGAATGCTATAAAGCAGGCGCTAAAAAGGTTACTGTTTATTGGCATCATGACCCAGTTAACAAATTAGCGTATAAAAACGAAACAGTTAGTAGTTTAGCAACAGTTTCACCAATGATGGTGGCTAAATTCAAATATTGGGTAAAGAAATTACCTGTAGTTATTCACATTATTTCTGATGACCCAGACGCTATGAAAGGTGTTAACCAAAACAAAGTTACAAAATCCATGGCGAAACGTTATCCAAAGATTAAGAAATATAGAGATGCGATGGATGGCAAATATAAATGGACAATCGCTGCTGTTCCTGGTAAAGCCTGGGCTAAGAAAGTCTTCCCTAAATTAAGCGAAGAAGAGGCGATTGAAGCTTTATGGGCTGCTATCTTAAAAACATCCAGAGTGGATGGCAATGATCCAGTTAAAAACTGGGATGACCATAATGACTTCTTAGTCAATCAAAGAAAGAAATTAGAAGCCTTAGATTTAAGAAAACTTATTTACAAAGCTAATAACGGTACCGATTTCCAAGTCGAACTTGTTAAAGGCATGAAGTGGGGCGGTGGTGTTGAATTTGCCCCTAATAAAGGTCAATTCAATCCAAATATTCCTTCAGAAGAAGTGTTTACAACTCCAATGAAAGGTAAAGCCGAAGGTACACTCGTCGCCTCTAAGCCATTATCTTATAATGGTGAATTAATCGAAGACTTCTCTATCTCTTTTAAAGACGGCAAAGTCTGTGCGGTCAAAGCCAGAAAGAACCAAGCTTTATTAGAAAAGATGGTCAAAATGGATGAAGGTGCTTCAATGGTAGGTGAAGTTGCCTTAGTGCCTTTTGAATCCCCAATTAATCAAACTGGTTTATTATTCTATGAAACATTATTTGATGAAAATGCGTGCTGCCACGTTGCTTTAGGCGCTGGTTTCCCAGAGTTATATCCAGGTGCTTTAGATATGAATATGGATCAAAGAGCCGAAGTCGGCATCAATAACTCCATGATTCACGTTGACTTTATGGTGGGTACTAGAGATTTATCTATCGTTGGTGTGGATGCTAACGGAAAACAAATCCAAATCTTTAAAGATGGTACTTGGGCGATCTAAATACGTTCAATTCTAATTAATTCCGCAAAATAGATTGTCTTTCTTAAAGGGAGGACAATCTTTTTATTTACTGGATCAATTTTAGACAAAATAGAAGAGATGGTATTGATTTTATCGCTTCTCCAATACTCGATTAATAACTCTTCTCCATGGTAATTCACTAAGATTTCGTTAATATTATCTGCTTCATCGGAAGAGATGCTTGGACGTTCCACTTTCTCTTGTTTATTATGTAATTTCTTTAAATAGTCTTCTTGTTCGTTTAATGATTTATAAGGAGCCCATTTTTTCATTCCACGTTCGCTCATTTACGATGCCCTCCTATAAATTCATTTCTTTCTCTAATGGTGCTTTCTTCTAGTAAGGAAGAAGCTCTTAAAACAGAGTTCTTGCCGAATTTACTCTGTAAAGCATCCATAGTCTTTTGTAAGCTATGCCTTTTTAGTTGCTCTTTATCATCTTCAAACATATTAAGCTGTTGATGAGTAGCGTCACTTAGTTCACCAAAGCTCAAGCCTATTGTGCGTATAGGTAAATCTTTAATATAAATATGATAGATTTCCAAAATCGCTTTTAATAAGACTTGGCTATCGTCAGTTGGCGCGAGCAATGTGGAGCGGCGTGCAAAACCACCAGAGTTTTTAGAATAACCAACATATAAACTGACAACGCCAGTCATCTTATTAGCGTTTCTCATTCTCGTGGATAATGTATCAACCATTTCTCTAATAATAGTGATAGCCTCATCTTTGCTATAGTCCCTAAACAATACTTGGCTTAAAGATAAACTATGTTCTTTAGGTTCATATTTTTCATGAATATCCGCTTCATCGATACCATTTGCGTGTCGCCATAACTGTTCACCCATAATGCCAAACTTATTTCTAAGGTAATCAACATTAGATAAAGCAATATCTTTAACGGTAAATAAACCAATCTTATTTAATTTAGCCTCAGTTCTACTACCAATGCTCCAAACCTTATTAAGCGGAGTGATAGGCCAAAGCTTTTCCTTAACATCCTCTATAGACATACGGGCAATGCCGTTTCTTTCCTTTTTTGCGTACACATCTAAAGCGATTTTGGCTAAAAAGAAGTTATCACCAATACCTGCAGTGGCCTGTAATCCCGTTTCTTCTTTGATCTGATTAATGATAGTGGTGACCATTTGAAGTGGTGTTTTATTGTAATACTTTAAATAAGTTGTTAAATCCACGAACGCTTCATCAATGGAATAGACATGCACATCTTCTTCTGCGACAAAGTGATATAAGACATCAATGACTTCAGCACTTTTCTCTAAGTATCTTTCCATTCTTGGAACAGCATAGATATAGTTATATTTCTTTGGTAATTCTTTGATTCTGCATCTTGATGGAATACCTTGCTTTTTAAGGAATGGAGACACGCTTAAAACAATCGTATTTGTGCCTCTATCTTTATCCGCGACCACGAGTGGATCTTTCCATGGATCTAGACCTCTATCAAGGCACTCAACGTATGAATAAAAAGCTTTTAAGTCAATGACGGCAATTACTCTTCTTTTCATATGGGTGAAAGTATTATACATAAGAAAGAATTATCTTGTTAGTCTTGACTTTTGTCGAATTCTCAAAGAAGACCCTTATCTTCTATAAGTAGGGGATGAATTTGAGCGAATTAACAATACATATAGTGGCTCCCATCTTGTTAATCTATTAGGCATATTTTTTGATAAATAGTTAATCAAGCATTGTAATTATATCAATAAATTGATATAATAATAGTAGGAAATATGGATGAGGGGATGAAAATGCATTTAGCATTTATTTCTCTTTTCTTATATTTCAAAAGGATAAATATGATTAAGACAGTTAAAAGATCCTATCGCTTTAGAATCTATCCTAATCCTTCTCAAAAAGAACTAATTGAGAAGACTTTAGGGTGCTCTCGTCAAGTCTACAATGACTTCCTTTCAATGTGCATTGAATCTTATGAAGCTAATCATAATAGGATAGTTAGTAAGTATGATTTAATTAAGCTTCTTCCTGAATATAAGGAAACATTCCCATATTTAAAAGAAGTTGATTCGATTGCATTACAACAAACAGTTATTCATCTTTTTGATGCCTACATGAATTTCTTCAGGCACAATGCAGAATTCCCTAAATTCAAAAAGAAAAAGAATGATTATGGTTATACGACCATGAATATAAATAACTCTATTCGTTTCACTAGGGATGATATCCAAATCCCAAAATTAGGTAGGGTCAAAGTTAAACTTCATCGTCATTTACCAGAATCATTTAAATTCTCTATGGTCAGTGTTTCTAGAAAAGGTAAATACTACTATGTCTCTTTATTAGGAGAAGAAGAATACTTTGACTATGGAGAATATATCAAGGAATCTCTAGATCCTAATAATTCCATTGGATTAGATTTTTCTTTGTCTCATCTCTTCGTTGATAGTAATGGTAATCACTTAGATATGCCTACTTATTATCAAGATTCTTTAACTAAATTAGCCAAAGAACAAAGAAAGTTGTCCCATATGAAGAAAGACTCTTCTCATTGTCAAAAGCAATTAATGAGAATAAAG
>JAGAYY010000023.1 GCA_017940265.1 Bacilli bacterium
ATAGCTTCTTCAATTAATTCTAATGGTTCTTCGTTACCATTCTTGCAGGATGGAGCGAAACCACCTTCGTCACCGACACCGGTTTCATAACCTTTACCTTTAACGACTTTCTTTAAAGCGTGGAAGACTTCAACGCCCGCTCTTAAGGCTTCACGGAATGTATCGAAACCAGCTGGGATGATGAAGAATTCTTGGAAGTCAACTGTGGATTCAGCGTGAGCACCACCGTTGATAACGTTCATACATGGTGTTGGTAAGACTTTAGCATTAGCACCACCGATGTAACGGTATAATGGTAAACCTAAGCTTTGAGCAGCAGCTCTAGCAACGGCTAAGGAAACACCTAATGTGGCGTTAGCGCCTAAGTTCTTTTTGAATGGAGTACCATCTAATTTGAGTAAGATAGCATCTAATCTGTTTTGTTGTGTGGCTTCTAAACCTAAGACTGCTGGAGCGATAACTTCGTTAACATTCTTAACGGCTTTTAAGACACCTTTACCTAAATATCTTGCTTTGTCACCATCTCTTAATTCGAGAGCTTCGGATTCACCTGTGGAAGCACCGGATGGGACAATGGCGGAAGCGCGTGTACCGTCATCTAAACGGACTTCGACTTCGACTGTTGGATTGCCACGAGAGTCTAACACTTCACGGCCGTGTACATATGTAATTTTTGCCATTTAATTAATTCTCCTTAAATATGACCGAAGTAATTATACATTCAATAATTGTTTATAACAATATCAAAGAAGACCGTCACGAGTATTCTTTTATACTTCCAAATATCTTTTAGACAAAAGATTAATCTAGAGCAATAATCAAAAAAAGTTTGAAATAATCCTATAAAAGTGTTGATTAATTTGATATAATAAATGTGTAAAAATATATCAATGAATTGATATATAAATTATTATTTATGCTTAACAAAAAAGTAAAAAGAACCTATCGTTTTAGAATCTATCCTAATCCTTCTCAAAAAGAATTAATTGAGAAAACTTTTGGATGCTGCCGTCAAGTTTATAATGACTTCCTTTCTATGTGCATTGAGTCATATAAGGCCGATAAGAATAGAACGATTAATAAATATGAATTAATGAAACTCCTTCCTGAATATAAAGAAACATTTCCATATTTAAAAGAAGTTGATTCGATTGCATTACAACAAACAGTTATTCATCTATTTGATGCCTATATGAATTTCTTTAGACATAATGCTGAATTTCCAAAATTTAAAAAGAAAAAGAATGATTATGGTTATACGACTATGAACAATAATAACTCTATTCGTTTCATTAGGGATGATATCCAAATCCCAAAACTAGGTAGAGTAAAAGTTAAAGCACATCGTCATTTACCAGAATCATTCAAATTCACCATGGTCAGTGTTTCTAGACAAGGTAAATACTACTATGTTTCTTTACTAGGTGAAGAAGAATACTTTGACTATGGAGAATACATTAAAGAATCTCTCGATCCAAATAATTCAATCGGATTAGATTTTTCTTTATCTCATCTCTTTGTTGATAGCAATGGTAACCATCTAGATATGCCTACATATTATCAGGATTCTCTAACCAAACTGGCCAAAGAGCAAAGAAAGCTATCCCACATGAAGAAAGATTCAACTCATTATCAAAAGCAATTAATGAGAATCAAAAATCTTCATGAACACATTGCTAATCAAAGAAAAGATTTTCTACATAAGGTTTCTAGAAAACTTGCTAACACTTATGATTATGTCTTTGTGGAGAATCTAGACCTAAAAGAAATGAGTGAGAGGAAAACTGATTCAAAACTTGGAATATCTATATTTGATTTAGGATATGGGACATTTCTACAGTATCTCTCTTACAAATTGAATTGGCTTAACAAGAAACTAATTAAAGTAAACAAATACTTCCCTTCTAGCCAATTGTGTTCATGCTGTAATTATCGAAAAAGCGATTTAACACTTGCTCAAAGAAGTTGGGTTTGTCCTATCTGTGGCTTTAAGCATGACCGCGACTATAACGCAGCGATTAACATCAAAAAAGAAGGAATAAGAATGATCCTTAATCCTTCTAATTAATCTTAGTCTAAACAAGTTGGATATCTTGTTAATAAATATTCTTAACCGAGGGACTCTCGGGGATAGCCCATTGATACTGAACTCATTAGAGTTCTTGAGTGGGAAGCCCCCATCTTCTATAAGTGGGGGAAGTCACTTTTCAATCATGATGTCTCTGATTGTATCTAATGTTTCTGTTGGAACACCACAACCGAGATTTAATAAGTTATAGATGTTGTCCTTTAATGGAGCGTTTTCATCATAAGCATATCCATTAGTGGTATCTGTCTTAACAAAGTTAATAAGATTACGCCAGTGATCGTATTGATGATCACGTAAGTGGCTTCTAATATGTTCGTTATTGATGGAACTATAGGAAGTTAACTCAAAGTCGATAACTAAATCACTATAGCTAACGCCTAATAAACCATTAATTAAGAAACCGAGTGTGCCAGTTCTATCCGCACCACCATAGCAGTGATAATAAATTGGTTTTTTATCAGCTTCTTTAATATGTTCAAAGATTTTAGCAACTGTTTCTCTAGCTTTGGTTGGATTTGTGGCACCTGAGCCATCTTTTGAGAATGTTTCATTGTAAGATTTAATAGCGAGCATTTCGTAAGCGATATCCCCGTCTTCTGCGAAAGCATTGGCTTTGTAGCCATCACCAATATCACCTGTGCCTCTTAAGTCGATTTCTAAACCACCGACCATGCCCATATCTTCTCTAAAAATTGCCTTACTTTCTTCAGTCGCGGTTAAAGCGTGATCACCCCATGTTTTGATGGTGATTTCACCACCTCTATAGATGAGGCCTTGTTTAACTCTTTTACCAGAATCAGTCATAAAGCCACCATTATCACGGACATTGAATAATGGACGGGCACTAATCCAACGGACATAATCACCTGTGGTGAATGTGCCAACATCGGATTCTTCGTTATTACCTTCTACTTTCCAATAATACTTAGTATTCATTAAAAGGTTTTTGACATTAACTGATGTTTCTTTTGTGACGTATTCTTTAGCGTTTTCAAAGTTTTCATTATCACTAACTAATACTTTGTATTGTTCGGCTTCATGACCTTCCACAACGTTAAAGACTAAATCAACACCGGTGTTTTTATCACTTCTATCAGGAGTGCTATTTCTCACTGTTTGGTTTTTGCCGTTTACTTCACCAGTATCAAGATAAATTCTATCTTCATCTTTCTTGCTACCTTCATCAATATCGATACCATCTTCGCCATATAAGTCCCAAATCTTATAGATGTCGCCACCTTCCGCTTTGTATTGGACTTCTTGTTTCTTCATGTCATCGATGTATTGTTTGACGTTACTTGTCACCATTGTGGCGTTCTCAACATCATTCAATCTAATGAAATATTCTTTCTTTGGAGTGTTATTTTGGCACGCCACCAAAAAGGCCACCATCGCCAAAGAAAATAAAGTCACTTTTGTGTGTTTCATAAAATAACCTCGATTCTTTCTTAAAAATAATAGCAACAAAAAAGTCATTCTTCAAGAATGACAATTTTGCTATTTCCTTTCCTCTGGTTTGAGTTTGGCCATATTGATATGGCAATACCCTTGAGGATTCTTATCTAGATAGTCTTGATGATACTCTTCAGCGGTATAGAACTTATTAAGACGAGTAACTTCAATCTTATAATCTTTTTGTAAGACTTTATCGAAATATTTTTTAATTATTTCTTTATCGATATCATTTTGATAATAGACACCTGTACGATATTGAACACCTTCATCTTCGCCTTGTTTATTGACTGAATATGGATCAACGACACGAAGGTATAATTCAAGTATTTTTTCTAAAGAAATGACACTTTCATCATAGTCGATTTTCACTGTTTCACTAGCGTCATCTAGACCATGTTTTAAGTCTTCATATTTAGGGTTATCTAAAGTGCCATTGGCATAGCCAACTTCTGTATTAACGATACCTTTCGCTAATGAGAAGAAATGTTCCACTCCCCAGAAGCAACCACCAGCGAGATAAATAGTTTTCATATGGCTTATTATCCTCGTATTTATTTTATAAGTAAAACGATATGCATTAATTAGATGGATATGTTTGGTTATTACTAGATAGTTTCAACAGCCCCTTTTTTATTTCTTTAGGAAATAGTAGATCATTATCGCAGCTTCTAGTGGCACCCCGACAAGGAATATCATCCAAGCATAATAATTACTGATTAATAGTTGTAAGAATCCAACCAGCAAAATTGACCACATTAAAATAGACAAACTGATTGACATAGCAAACCTATAATCACGTCTTTTTAAAAATATAGACACGATAATCGCACATAATGGTATCGCATATATAAAGGCAATCCAGAATGTACTCGCATTACTGATATCTCTTAATGAAGCAATCACAAACACAACTGCAGAGATGGTGAATACAGAGACACAAAGCAAAATAGTGACGAGAAGTCCGTTGATAAACATCTTGCTAGACTTTTTCACAAACTTCTTTTGTTCATCTTCGTTCTCATGGAAGAAGTAGTCGATTTGGACATCAAAAAGGTTCGCTAAAGCAAGCAAAGCGTCTGGATCTGGACTGGATTCACCTCTCTCCCATTTAGAGATTGCCTTATCTGAGTAGTCCATTTTTTCGGCGAGTTCAAGTTGAGTCCACTTCTTACCTTTTCTTAAAAAAGTTATGTTCCCGCCTATGATTTCTTTAATGTCACGTGTATTTTTTGTCACAAAAAATCTTCTCTACGAATTGTAGAATACAAATTCTACGAAAAATATTTTATCAGTTTATATTGTTTTTTCAATTAAAGGAATAATCTATTCGTGCTCGAAGGGTTTATGAAAGTTCTTGTAGTAGCAGATGTATTAGGAGAAGAGAATAATGGCACCACTATCGCGTGCATGAATTTAGTAAGATATATGTTGTCTCAAGGCGATGATGTCAAAATCTTATGTGCGGATCGCGATAAAAAAGGTAACCATAATTATTTTGTTGTACCAGAACTAAATTTAGGTTACATCATCAATTACTTTGTTCATAAAAACAATGTTGTATTAGCTAAACCAGCTAAGAAAATAATACGAAAAGCATTAGATGGTGTTGATGTTGTTCACATTATGATGCCTTTCGCATTGGGTAGAGCAACATTAAAAGAAGCAAGAAAAAGAGGCATACCTGTAACCGCCGGATTTCACGTCCAAGCCGAGAATTTTACATCTCACCTTGGATTAATGAATGTCCCACTAGCAAATAATCTCACATATAAGAATTTCTATAATCATTTTTATAAATACGTGGATGCTATTCACTATCCAACTGATTTTATTAGAGAATATTTTGAACGTGTCATAAAAAGAAAAACAAATTCATATGTCATCTCTAATGGCGTGAATCATCAATATAAGAAATATAAATTGGAGAGAAAAGGTAAACTAGCCAATCACTTTAATGTCTTGTTTATTGGTAGATATTCAAAAGAAAAAACACACCCATTGCTTATAAAAGCGGTTTCTTTATCAAAATACAAGGATGATATTCAACTTGTTTTTGCTGGTCAAGGTCCGTATGCAAACAGCATGAAAAAACTTTCAAAAGAATTAGGGATTATTCCACCGATCATGAAATTTTATTCAAGACAAGATTTAGTGAAAGTTATCAATTCATGTGACTTATATGTCCATCCAGCAGAAATTGAAATTGAAGCTATCTCCTGTTTGGAAGCTATTACATGTGGATTAGTACCAGTAATATCTGATTCAGAGAGAAGTGCGACTAATAAATTTGCTTTGAGTGAAAAGAATCTCTTCAAATACGATTCTCCAGAAGATTTAGCGAATAAAATTGATTACTGGATTGAACATCCTGCAGAAAAAGAAGAATGTTCTAAACAATATCTCGGTTATACAAAACAGTTCGAACAAAAATACTGTATGGAAAAGACGAGAAACATGATTCTCTCTTATACAAAAAAAGATTGTTATACAACTCAAGAGAAAAGATATTACCAAGACGAAATAAACGATGACTTCGCAAATAACGGTATTGTCGCAAAACACAATAAAGTTGGATATAAATATATCCATAAGAATATTTTCTTTAGATTTTTCTCTACTTTATTAAGAACAATTGCCAGACCATTAATCTGGTTGATGAACAAGATTGTTTATAAGCAAAAGATAGTTAATAAAAAGATATTAAAGAAATATAAGAAGAGTGGTTACTTCATATATGCTAATCACACTACTTCTATGGGTGATGCTTATACTCCAAATATCTTATCGAGAAAGAATTACATCCTAGTAGGCGAAGAAGCCACAAGCATACCATTTGTTAGAACAATAGTTTCAATGTTAGGGGCACTGCCAATCCCATATCACAGTGAAAATATCAAACCATTCTTAGATTCAGTTCAATATTATATAAAAGATAAAAAAGCCTCTATTACCATCTATCCAGAAGCACATATCTGGCCAACATATACAAAAATAAGAAACTTCAAACATGCATCATTTAGATATCCAGTTGACCTAAATGTTCCTTGCTTTTCTATCACTAATACATATAGACCAGGAAAGAATCATAAGAAGCCAAAACTCGTTTCAATCATCGATGGTCCATTCTATCCAAACCCATCTCTTAATCGAGCGGATGCGATTAAAGATTTAAGAGACCAAATATATGAAAATATGGTAAGAAGGGCAGCAGAAGTCCCACAAATTGAACAAATTCGATATATTAAAGTCGAAAAGTAAAGGGGCCGTTGAAAAACCTAATAAAATAAGAAAAAAAGCGAATTTGCCTAGGCATTTTCGCTGTTTCTTCATTATGGTCGGAAAGATGGGATTCGAACCCACGACCTCTCGCTCCCGAAGCGAGCGCACTACCAAGCTGTGCTACTTCCCGCTTAGAAATCGAATAATGAGAGTTGATCACTGTCAGAGAGTGAATCTAAAACACCCATATCTGTTAAGTCTTGGACATTAGTGGATGTGAGTTTGGTTCTTCTTAATAAATCTTCCTTAGATAAGAATTCACCATTCTTTCTTTCTTCCACGACTGTGATGGCGTTGTTTTCACCTAAACCATCAATGGTGATAAACGGTGGAATTAAAGCTTTATGTTCGTAGTCCACGACAAAGTTAGAAGCGTCACTTCTATATAAATCAATGTTAGAGAAATGATAACCTCTTTGCACCATTTCTAAGGCGTTAATTAAGGTCTTTAATTGTTCGCCTTCTTTTGGTGAAAGCTTTTCATTAGAAATTCTTTGTTTTGTACGTAATTCCTCGATTTTACTAATGATAGCATCCTTTCCTTTAATCATGGTCTTGATGTCATATTGTTTACTTCTAACAGAGAAGAAGGTCGCATAGAACTCTAAAGGATAGTAGATTTTAAAGTAACCTACTCTGACCGCCATAGTGACATACGCCACAGCGTGGCCTTTAGGGAACATATACTTAATTTTCTTACATGATTCGATATACCATTCAGGCACTTTATTAGCCTTCATGATTTCTTCATATTGTTCTTTTAAACCACGACCTTTACGGACATCTTCCATAATCATAAAGGAGATATTACTTGGAATACCTTTACCGATAAGATAGGTCATAATATCATCACGACATCCGATAACTTCTTGTAATGTTGCGGTGCCGTTTTTAACAAGTTCATCAGAGTTACCCTGCCACACACCAGTACCATGTGTTAGACCAGAAATAATGACTAAATCAGAGAATGATTTAGGATTTGTTTCCTCCAAAACGCCTCTAACGAATTCAGTACCGAATTCAGGTAATAATAACGCACCTGTTTTAGCGTTCATATAGTCATGATCCATGCCTAAAGCTTCTGCGCTTGAGAATAAGGAAAGAACTTTCTTATCATTCATTGGGATATCTTGAAGCTTAACTCCTGTTAAGTCAGACATCATTTTTAACGCCATTGGGTCAACGTGACCTAAAAGGTCAAGTTTAAGAATTGTATCATGGATAGAATGGAAATCGAAGTGTGTGGTCTTCCAGTTACTATCGATATCATCAGCAGGATATTGTACAGGTGTGAAGTCATATACTTCATGGTCGGTAGGAACAACAACGATACCACCTGGGTGCTGACCTGTTGTACGTTTAACATCAATACAACCACTTGCGAGATAAGCAATCTTCACTTTTGGATATGTTTCAAGGTCTAAACCTTTTCTTTCAATATAGCCACGTGCAAAACCGAAAGCAGTCTTATCCGCGACTGTTTCAATCGTGCCAGCTCTAAAGACGTTATTTTCACCTAATAACACTTTCGTATAGTCATGAGCCCTAGCTTGATAATCACCAGGGAAATTAAGGTCAATATCAGGAGTCTTTTCAGCGTTAAATCCTAAGAATGTTTCAAATGGAATATTTTGACCATCATGCACTAAAGGTGTGCCACATTCAGGACAGACTCTATCTGGTAAATCATAACCAGAACGATATTCAGGCATCGTTTCACTTGTCCATTCAAAATGTTTACATTTTGGACAACGGTAATGAGGTGGTAATGGATTAACTTCTGTGATGTTGGACATAGTCGCCACAAAAGAAGAGCCGACAGAACCACGGCTACCGACGATGTAACCATCTTCATTTGCTTTCTTAATTAATAAGTGAGCGATGTAGTAAATAACGGAATAACCATTAGAGATAATACCGTTAAGTTCTTTTTCTAAACGAGTTTCAATATATTCAGGAAGTGGATCACCATATAATTCATGGGCTTTTTCATAGCACATGTTCTTTAAATTGTTTTCACAGTTTTCAATAGTTGGGGTATATAGGTGATCGTTAGGAACAGGTAAAATAGGCTCAATCATATCCGCAATCATGTTTGTATTTGTGACTGTGACTTCATAAGCTTTTTCTTCACCTAAGAATTCCATACACTTAAGCATTTCATCAGTTGAACGATAGTGTTGGTCTGGATTTTCAAATTCAGGCATCTTACTACGTTTATATGGATTAAGTGGGTGATTCACACCACCGATACCTTTAGCGGAAATATAAACATCTCTAAAGACTTTATGTCTCTTATCAACATAGTGAACATCACCTGTGGCGCAGACTGGTTTACCCATCTCGTCAGCGCATCTAACGATATCTTTGATATGCATTAATAAGTCTTCTTTATCCATATCACCCATATTGATGAGGAATGAATAGTTTTCTAATGGCTGAATTTCAATATAGTCATAGAAAGAGATAGCTTGTTTAAGGACATCATTACCATAGTTAGAAGCCGCTCTAAAGACATCACCATTGAAGCAAGCGGAACCAATGATTAAGTTTTCTCTTAATTTTTCAATTTCACTACGTGGAATCTTTGGAACATCCGCTAAATAATCAATATGTGAATATGAAACGAGTTTATATAAGGCTTTAAGGCCTTCTTTATTCTTTGCTAAAGCAATGACATGTGTTGGTCTAATGTGTTTATAAAGAGCTTTTGGCGTACCTAATTCCCCTAAAGCGGCATGAGTTAAATGACGATTGCTCTTTGTTAAAAGAACAAGCATTGGCATCCAAACATCGTTTAAGACCTTCGCGTCGTAGTCCGCTCTATGGGCTTCGTCTTCTTTATATTCGACTTCCATATTGCGGCATAAGCTACCTAAAGTATGGCTTCTAGATTCTGGGAATAAATAACGTGATAAAGGAAGGGTGTCGATTACTGGATTAGTTAGAATCGGCATGTTTTCTCTCTTTAAGGCATACTGTAAGAATGAAAAGTCGAATGATGCGTTATGTGTCACTAAAATCGCATCACCAATCCACTCAATAATCTTTGGTAAAGCTTCTCTGATAGTAGGTTGCTTCTCTAACATCTTATCTGTGATATTAGTAATTTCAACGATACGTTTTGGAAGTGGTCTTTCAGGATTAATAAGTAAATCCATTGATTCAGTGACAATACCGTGTTCAACCTTAACCGCACCAAATTCGATAATGCGATCATAATAGGCATTTAAACCAGTTGTTTCTAAGTCGAGAACAACATACTTAGCCTTATTTAATTCGACAGGTGATGGGTTTTGAATGTATTTAAGATCATCAACCATGTAGAATTCGACACCATAAAGCATCTTAATGCCAGTCTTTTTACCAGCATCTTGGGCATCTGGATAGCCTTGGACAACAGCGTGGTCAGTAATGGCCATAGCTGTATGACCTAAGGCTTTAGCGTATTTAGCATATTCAATCATATGGCTAATGCCATCCATTGTGGACATATTAGAATGTAGGTGAAGTTCAACACGCTTCTTTTCAGAAGTATCTTTTTGAATTTCATCTGGTGGTAGTAAGTCAATATAATGGGCTTTGACCGCCATTGTTTTGTTATATTCATCGTAGTAGGCAGCACCACGTACACGGACATTAGTGCCCCACTTCTTCATTTCTTCAATTGTTTCATCAGATAGTGATGCATTTTGATACATGTTAGCGTAAATGGCACCATCAACATCATCAAATAAACCGATGTTTAATTTCTTTCTTTCACCATATTCATTGATTTCAACGGAGAAGACTTTCGCGGAGAAGTCAACATGGTCTGTTGTTCTCACAATATCATCAATCTTTTCAAGTGGTTCATAATTGCCACGTTTATTTAATCTCGCTCTTTCTCTGTCTCTAGCCATTTCTCTAGCGTTTTGACGAGCGCGTTTTAATAATTCATCTTCAGTTTCTTCGTTTAACTGGGCCTTTTCTTCTGCGATTAATTGTTCAACTTCACTACGGTCGTTGATTTGTCTAGCAGCGCTTTCTTCTTCCAAAGCTTCTTCTGCTTCTTTATTGGCCTTTTGGACAATCTTACGCATTTCACTCTTAGAAATATTAACTTCTTCCTCTTGAGGAGCGACTTCTTCCTTAATGGAGAATTCGTAATTTAAGAAATCTAAAAAGTCTCTAAAGTCTTTAATGCAACTTTGATATTGTTCTTTCTCCGCTTCATTAGCATAAGTCACTTTTAATAACACATCATCTTGTGGCTCTAAAAGAAGATTATGAGGGACATGATAAAGAGTTTGATACCATTCTTCAAATAACTCTAATAGGTCTTTCATATCTGGTCTTACTACGTAAGAGAAACGGAGCATATATGGATAAGTTAGAGTATTTAAACCATCTTGGAATTCTCTTAATAAATGATATTTCCAAGGTGTTTTTTTAACGATCACCATATCGACTTGTTCACGTTTAAAGCGGTTACGACCCACCATTTCAAAGTCCAAGTCAAAAGCTTCGACATTGTCGATATGAATATGGTTTAAGAAAGATATCATCTTATCTGTCATAACACCACCGCCATAAAGAAGTAGCGAGCTACATCTTTAACTACTAATGCTCCCATAAGTAATAATAACAAGCCTAAGCCAATGAGGGAGACAATATTTTTTACTTTATCTGGAATCTTCTTTCTTGTACCAGCTTCTACGAAGGTGACGAGTAATTGCCAGCCATCTAAGCCAGGGAACGGGAGAAGATTAAATACCGCTAAGTTAACGGAAATAAATGCCCAAACATATAAGAATCTAGCAAAGCCAAAGTTTTGTAAAACACCTGTGGTTTCAAAAGCGACAGCAATAATACCACCAGTATCTTTCCAAGCACTTGGCTTAGTGAATAAGTCACCAATGGCTCTCACTAATAAAACTGAGGATTCACCAAAGTCACGGAAACTCTTGCCAAATGCTTGACCAGCATTAAGTTTGACAGTTCTTAAATATAAGGAACAACCATAGGTTGAAATAACGCCTTCTTTTTGTTGGATATCAAAAGAAGCAACATCGCCATCAACAAGTTTACCTTCTTGATCTCCTGTACCTGGTACTTTCTTTGTAATATGGATATTCGCAGTTACAAAATCTTTGTTCACATTTTTAGAAAAATCAGGAATTAATTGACCATCCATTGATTGTTTTTCAATCGCTGTGATTTTGTATTGACCTTGATATGGATCTTGGACTTTTAAGACTTTATCACCTATTTTCCATGTGCCATTAACATTAACTACTTCACCATCTTCACCACTTCTTAATAAGAATTTAACAGAGGCGGCATTTTCATAAGTTACTAAATATGTTGAGCCTAATGATTCAGCGGCTTTAGTTTCATAGATGAATGTGAAATTAGCGAAGTCAGTATTCTTTAAACTGAGATTTGTAAAGTTAAAACATGTTGCATATTTAACAGAATCATTGCCGTCAAACGTTGTAGCGGTATCAGCGAGGAAGTATGTTCTTTGAACATTTGCGACTTCATCGTAGTATTGCCAGTTTTCGACTTTGATATAATCTTCATTTCTTAAACCTGCATTGTATGCCACGGAAGATTCTTTAATTGCGACTTGGTTAATATAGTCATATGTTTGTTGTGGAATGCAGTTACTAATAAAGAAGAAGGTAATTGCTAAGATGGAATTCATAGTGACACCAGCCACTAAAATGATGGCGCGTTTCCACCACTTGATATTATTAAGTGAACGTTCAGGTGGTACTTCTACCCCTTCTGGTAATTCCACTCCTTCTCCATACATTGAAACGTATCCGCCAAAAGGAATGGCTCTTAAAGAGAACTGAGTTTCACCGTTCTTCCTTTTAAACTTAAAAAGAAGAGGACCCATACCGACTGAATATTCTAAACAATAAACATTGAATGCTTTAGCAGCGGCTAAGTGACCAAGTTCATGGACAATAATTAAAACGGATAAGAAAACGATGAATAGCAAAATATAAAGAATTGTGGATAATACTTGCATTCTTAGTTCCTCCTTCCATTAATAAGGTCTCTGACTTTCGCTCTCGTAGATAAATCTATCTTCTTAAGTGTGTCATAATTAGGCTTTTTAATGATTTTGTGTTCGTTGACACATTGATTAATGATTTCTTCGATACCTAAGAAAGGAATCTTATGGTCTAAAAAAGCATAAACTGCTTCTTCATTAGCGGCGTTAAATACCGCACCTAAGGATCCTTTTTCTAAAACGACTTTTTTAGCTAATCTAACGATTGGATAACGGTCTTCGTTAAAGTCGGCAAAAGTCGTATTTTTAATCTTAGAAAGATCATCACTTACGACAGTTTCATAATTGATTAAACCTTGGTGTAAGGCATACTTAATAGGTTTACGCATGTCAGGCTTGCCAATCTCCATGCGATACGTGCCATTATTATAGCGCACAAGCGAATGTACGTAAGAGTTTAAATTCAAAATTGTGGATATTTTATCTATTGGCAAGCCGAATAGATAATGCGCTTCAATGATTTCAAAAGCTTTATTGACCATAGTAGCGCTATCAATGGTAATCTTTTTACCCATTTTCCAGTTAGGATGGTTAAGGGCTTGTTCTGGTGTCACATCTTTTAATTGATCTCTAGATAAATTTCTAAAAGCACCACCAGAAGCGGTAATAATCACTTTATCAATATCGGTGTTTTGGACCGCTAAGCATTTAGCGATAGCGACGTGTTCACTATCGATTGGTACTAATTTGCCTTTACCTTGTTTTAATAAATCATTGATGATTTCACCACCAACGACTAAAGATTCCTTATTGGATAAGGCCACTATTTTGTTATTTTCTAATGCTTCAATTGTAGGTCTTAAACCAACAAAACCCACTAAGGCATTAACAACCATTTGAGCGTTGCTCACTCTAATTAATTCAAGTAAACCTTCATCACCATGAAAGAAGGTGATGTTTGGATAGGCTTTCTTAAAGTAACTAAGTTTATTTTTATCTTGGATACAAATAGCTTTAACGTTTGGGAAATGATTTAAGATACCTCTAATTTTTCTTGTTTGATGACCCACAGAAAAAGCGAGGAGGTCAAAATCATTTGGGTTTTTGAGCATCACGTCAATTGTTTGACTACCGATTGAGCCAGATGCCCCTAAGAGGCATACGGTCATCATGGAAGAATAAATACTCCCGGTACGTCACAGAAGATAGATGTATAAATAGCGACAGTAATGGCCGCGAATAAAATCGAATCTAAGCGGTCAAGAATACCACCATGACCTGGAATTAATCTACTGAAATCTTTGATTTCGTAGTGTCTCTTAATTGAGGAGAAGACTAAATCGCCCACAACAGAGACTAATGGAATTAATGTAGAAAGAATGATGATGTGGTACCAGTGATCAATTTCTAATAAGCCTTTTAAGATTGGGTGCCCTACTGCACTCATAATGAAGGCAAAGCCTGAACAGAATAAGCTAGTTAAAATAACACCACCAAAGAAACCTTCCCAAGTTTTCTTAGGAGATAATCTTGGATTCATTTTATGTTTGCCAAAGAAGACACCAACGAAATAGGCAAAGGCATCATTTAAGCAAGCACCCAAGGCCACATATAAAAGGAACAAGAATGACTCAGCATTATCATAACCATTGATATATGGTGGGTTGTCTAATCCTAGCTTTATTATTTCCTCATGATGCAAATGTACTGGGAAATAGCGGATAAATAATAAGCTTTCTAAGCCTAAAGCAATAATGATGACTGTGGTAATAATGAAACAGGCATCAATAATGGTAAAGTTCTTATCAATGATGACGGTCATTGCGGAAAGAATAATACCAACGAAAATAATTGTGGCACTTAATGTGACACGATTATAACTATCATATAAACCATGCCATTTTTCTATTTCAGGCAACGTTTTATCAAACATCCTTGGAATATCTTGAAAGAAATTCCAGAACAATATGAGGAACGCTAAGACAAAGGCAGTCAAATATAAGACTTTGGAATACTTAGTCTTAGCACATCTAATGATTTCGATAATAGCGAAAACTAAGACCAAGCAAATAAAGCCAAAAAACGGCCAATCACCAAAGATGACGAAAGGTAAAACAATCGCAATTGCTGTTAAGCCAGCGATAATTCTAGTGCGCATTGATGTTGCGGCTTCGTTACTTAATTCATTTGGTTGAAAAATTGGTTTATGATCTCTCATATTTTTTAACACTAGAAATAGTATACACATAAAAAGCGGTATTTGTAACAAATATCCGCTCTTTTATTAAATTTGTTATTTGATGATTAGATAGACATCAATTCTTTTTCTTTGTCAGCGACGACTTGATCAACCGCTTTGATGGAATCTGCGACGACTTTTTCTAAGTCTTCTAACATTTTCTTTTGATAATCTTCTGTATAAGCATCATCATCTTTTGCTAATTCAACATAGTCACGACGAATGTTACGAATAGCAACCTTAATGTCTTCACCATATTTCTTAGCTTGTTTAACAACTTCTCTTCTTCTTTCTTCAGTTAGTGGAGGAATTGTTAATCTGATTTGTGTGCCTTCGTTAATTGGGTTAATTCCTAAATCGCTCTTATTGATGGCAGCGATAATGGCTTTAGCGTCATTTTTATCGTAAGGTTTAATGAGTAATTGTCTTGGTTCTGGAACAGAAACGGAACTCATTTGGTTGATTGGGGTCATTGTGCCATAGTAATCAACTTCAATACCGTTAAGCATATTTGGTGTTGCTTTACCTGTTCTTAAAGAGGTTAATTGTTGTTTTAAAGAATCGATGGATTTATTCATCTTTTCTTGCATATCTAATACGAGTTCATCCATGAGTGATTATTCTCCTTTTTTGCAGATACTACCAACATTCTTGCCTTGAGCGGCAGCGATAAAATTATCAGCTTCCATTCTAAAGACACGAATTTGGATATCTTTATCCTTAATTAATTCTATCGCAGATATATCCATAATTTGAAGATTAAGTTTTAACATTTCTTCATAAGTGATGACTGGGAAGAATTTAGCGGTACTATCTTTTCTTGGGTCTTTATCATAAACACCCTCTACACCATTCTTGCCCATCAAGATTGCATCACAGTTAAGTTCAACCGCACGCATCGCCGCAGCGGTATCTGTGGAACAATATGGTTTACCTGTACCACCAGAAAGGAAGACAACTTTGCCTTCGTTCATGGCTTTATCAGCGACTTCCACGCTATAAGGAACATTGACTTCTGGAACTGGGCCAATTGCACTTGTCACAAGTGATTTAACACCTAAGACTTTTAATCTAGCACCTAATGCCACAGCGTTAATAACTGTACCCATCATGCCCATATAATCCGCTTCAAATTGATCCATACCAGCATCTTTGGCAATCTTACCACGCCAGATGTTACCCGCACCGATAACGATACAAACTTGCACACCACTCTCATGGATTTTCTTCACCATTTGTGCCATGTTATCTAATGCTTCGGCGGAAAGAATAGCGTCACTATTTTCTTTTAAGGCTTCGCCTGATAGCTTTAATAAAACTCTTTTATATGCCATGTTTTGCCTCCTAAAAAAAGAAACACCAAAAGGTGCTTCTTTCATTTGTTTAATTACTTCATTTGGCTCATGACTTCGCTAGCGAAATCATCTTTACGTTTTTCAATACCTTCACCAACTTGGTAACGGACGTATTTGAGAACGTTTGTCTTCTTTTCTTGAAGGACTTGGCCAACTTTCTTACCAGATTCAGTATCGAGTAAGTATGGTTGTTCAAGAAGAACCATTTCAGCGAAGTATTTGTTAACTTTACCACCGATGATTTTCTTGAGCATTTCTTCTGGCTTGCCAGCAAGTTTTGGATCTTGCTTAGCAGCTTCGAGTTGGATCTTTGTTTCGTGTTCGATAGCATCACTACCGATAGCGTTTGTGTCTAAGTAGGCTGGGTTATTAGCAGCGATGTGCATAGCAATACCTTTACCTAATTCTGGATCTTCTTTATCTAAGACGACCGCAACGGCAATCTTACCACCCATGTGGATGTATGTGTAAACGAATTGGCCAGCTTCTTGGTTAATAAGAGTGAATCTACGTAAGTCGAATTTTTCACCCATTTTAACTGTAGCATCTGTGAATAAGTCAGTTGTTAAAGCTTTAGCTTCTTCAACATCTTTTGGTTCTTTTTCTAAGATAACTTTGGCACAGTTTTCCACTAATTCACGGAAAGCATCACCTTTAGCGACGAAGTCTGTTTCACAGTTAACTTCGATAACGACGGATTTACCGCATTTTTCGCATGTCTTTGTTAAGGCTAAACCTTCAGCAGCAATACGATCAGCTTTCTTAGCGGCTTTGGCTAAACCTTTTTCTCTTAACCAGTCGGTAGCTTTGTCTAAATCTTCACCGTTGTTTAATAAAGCGGCTTTGCAGTCCATAAGACCCGCACCGGTTCTATCACGTAATTGTTTGATTAAATCAATTAAGGCCATTATTTGTCTTCTCCTTCAGCCTTTGGAGCTTCCTTGGCTTCTTCAACAGCGGCTGGAGCTTCTTCACCTTCAGCTTTTGGGGCTTTTGGTTTAGCGGCTCTACGTTGTTGTTTTTCAGCGTTACGGCGAGCTTCTCTTTCGGCTTGTTCTTTTTCATAAGCTTCTTGACGGGCTTGTCTTTCAGCTCTGATCTTTGCTAATTTTTCAGCGTTTTCTTTTTCTGTTTGGCGAATGACTTCTTTCATTGTGACGGCTTCGCCTTCATCTTTTGTATAGGCCACGACTGGGACACCGTTCTTACTTTCAACGATAGCGTCAGCGATGACGGCTAAGATTAAACTGAAGGAACGAACTGCATCGTCGTTAGCTGGAATGACATAGTCAACGACATCTGGATCACTGTTTGTGTCAACGATAGCGAAGACTGGGATGCCTAACTTTCTAGCTTCGGCAACAGCATTGTGTTCAATGCGTGGGTCAATAACGAACATGGCATTAGGAATTTTTCTCATTTCCTTAATACCATCTAAGTTCTTGGATAATTTTTCTTTTTCTCTTCTGAGTTGAGCGGCTTCAACTTTGCTTAATAAATCAAGTTCGCCTTCTTCTTCTCTTCTTTCGAGATCTTTCAAGTATCTAATTCTGGATTGGATGGTCTTGAAGTTTGTTAATGTACCACCTAACCAACGGTTGGTGATGTAGAAACTGCCAGAACGTAAAGCTTCTTGTTGGACAGCTTCTTGGCATTGTTTCTTTGTACCGACGAATAAGACTTTGCCACCGTTATCAACGATTTCTTTCATTTTGGCGTAGGCAACTGTAATTGCGTCG
>JAGAYY010000024.1 GCA_017940265.1 Bacilli bacterium
ATATTCAAAATCAGTGACCGCTCTTAAGCCACGGATCAAATGATTAGCGCCATGCTTTTTCGCGTATTCCACAGTTAAACCAGTGGAACAATCAACTTCCACACGTGGATCATTAACGGCTTCTTTAATCATTGCCACTCTTTCTTCAGGAGTGAATCTTGCTTTCTTTTGGTCGTTATATGCCACGAGCATAATCACTTTATCAAAGATATTAAGCGCTCTTCTTAAGATTTCTAAGTGACCGTTAGTAATTGGATCAAAGCTTCCTGGATAAATTGCTACTTTCATGGTTACCTCCAATAGATGAAGACCTTTATTTCTCCATAATGGTATTCTTTCTTCTTATTATAATCAATATTTTCTAAATTAACGTCACGGTTAGCCTCGATAACGATAATCGCGTGTTCATTTAATAAATTATTAGATATAAGTAAATCGACGATTTGTTGATATTGACCTTGTTCATAAGGTGGATCTAAAAAGACTAAGTCAAACTTTTGACCTTTGTTTTTAAATTGTTCTAAGGCATTGATATCTTTATCTTTAATTAATTGATATTCAGTTTCATTAATCTTTAGATTATTTATATTATCCTTAATTACTTTAATAGCGAGATTAGAGACATCAACGAACGCACAAAATTTAGCGCCTCTAGAAAGAGCTTCTAAACCCATCGCGCCACTGCCTGCATAAAGGTCTAAGGCATTAAAATTATCGATATTATTTAACGCGGAAAAGATTGCTTCTCTGATACGGTCTTTGGTTGGTCTAGTATGTTCCATATCATCAGGAAAAACGATTAAACGATGACGATATTTTCCTCCGACGATTCTCACTTTAAAATCCTCTTTTCTTTTATGTGCAATGATACATCATTGAATAAGATTTCATTTATTTGAAAATAGAGATTTCTTACTTCACTATAAGCTTTGAGATATTCTTTCACTAATGGGTGATTATCAAGGGCTTCTTTTTTTAAAAATAATTCGTGTTGATATTTCTTAATTTCTTCTGAATTATTAGCGAAATGGTTAAGAGCGTCAGAGTAGGCGGAGACCGCTAAATCTTTTTGATAAGAAAGCGCCATGACCTCTTCATTATTGTTCAGTTCATTTTCAAGTTTATTGAGTCGGATAATACGTTCATCATTATCCAATAAATCTTTTAATTCACCAGCCAGTAAATAAATGTTGCTAACCATGCACTTATTATATACAATTATTCGTCTGACATAAACTTTATTTATGTCGTTATTTGTGTTAGTATATGCCTATGAAGTTCAAAATCATTAAAGACAACAACCCAATCATGAAGAAAAAGTCCCTTCCAGTGGACCTTCCTCTTTCCCAAGAAGATAGAGATACTTTAGATTGGATGCTCGACTATTTAAAGAAATCACAAGATGAAGATTACGCGAAGAAACACAATATCCGTCCTGGTATTGGTTTAGCTGCGATTCAAATCGGTTTACTTAAAAGAATGTTTGTTATCTATTATGGAGAGGGTGAAGACTTAGTCCAATACCAACTCGTTAATCCAAAGATTATCGAATATTCTCTTAGAAAGTGTGCTTTAAAAGATGGAGAAGGTTGTTTATCTGTTGACTCTGAACATCCTGGCTATGCGCACCGCTACTACAAGATTAAATTAAAAGCGTTTGACGCATTGACTAATCAAGAAGTCGTCATTACTGCGAGAGGTTTTGACGCGATTGTTTTGCAACATGAATATGATCATCTCGATGGTTTATTCTTCTATGACCGTATTGACAAAAATAAACCAAATGTTCAACTTATGAACGAAGAACTTATCTAGTTTTATTATTATTTGCTATAATAATTTAAGATTTCAAACATAATAATGAAAGGAGCCGCTATGGATAAGACTATTTCTATGCCAATTTCTATCTATGCCCTTGGTGGACTTGGTGAAGTTGGTAAAAACATGTACTGCATTGAAAATGAAGAAACAATTATCATCATCGACTGTGGTGTGCGTTTTCCTGGTGTTGAATTCCCAGGTATTGACTACGTTGTCCCAGATTTTACACATTTGAAAAACAATCGTAATAAAGTAAAGGCCTTATTTATCACGCATGGCCATGAAGACCATATCGGTGGTATTCCTTTCTTAATTCAAAGTTTAAATATCCCTGTGATTTATGCTCCTAGATTAGCGGCCGCTCTTATTAGAAATAAGATGGAAGAAAGTCGTATGTCTGATAGACTTCCACTTGTGGAATATGTTGATGATACTGTCGTTAATGTTGGTAACTTTAAAGTTTCTTTCTTTAGAGTGACTCACTCCATCCCAGATTCATTTGGTATTGTTGTGGATACTCCTGAAGGTAGAATTGTTACCACTGGTGACTTTAAAGTGGACTTAACACCAATTGGTCCGGATATCAATCTCACCAAGATGGCTAAATTAGGTCAAGAAGGCGTTGATTTATTATTAAGTGACTCCACTAACGCAGAAAATGAAGGCTATACACCTAGTGAAAAGAATGTTTTAGATGCCATCGATGATGTCTTTTCTAAAGCGGCTGGTAGACTTATTGTTTCTACCTTTTCTTCTAACATTTCCCGTATTCAACAAATCTGTGAAGTTGCCGCTAAATATAACCGTAAGATTGTAATTATCGGTAGAAGTATGGAAAAAGCCATGGATATCTCCCGTAGTTATGGCTATATCAAAATTCCTGACGATATGATTATCGAACCTGATAAGATTAAAGACTTTAAGAGTAATCAAATCGTGGTTATTTGTACCGGTTCACAAGGTGAACCAATGGCCGCTTTAAGTAGGATTGCTAATGGCGAACATAAAGACATCCATATCGCTCCTGGTGATACTGTTGTCTTCTCTAGTTCTGCGATTCCTGGTAACGGCATTATGATTGACCACGTTGTTAACCAATTAACAAGATGTGGCGCGGATGTTGTTACTAACTCTATTCTTAATGATATCCACTCCTCTGGTCACCCATCTAAACAAGAATTAAGATTAGTCTTAAAACTATTTAAACCTAAATATTTCATGCCAATGCATGGTGAATATAGAATGCTTTTAATCCATTCTAAGATCGCTAGTGAAGTTGGTATTCCAGAAGACCATTGCTTTGTTTTAGATAATGGGGATTGCTTAACTTTATCTAAAGGTAAGATTTCTCGTGGTTATCCTGTGGAACATGGTAATACTTATATTGATGGTAAAGATATTAAGGGTTTAGCTGACGCTGTTATGGCGGATAGACGTATCTTAACTGGTAATGGTATGGTTATTGTTACCATCACCATTGATTCCCGTAATAACCAATTAATTGAAGCTCCACTATTTGTGTTAAAGGGTGTTGTTGCTTCTCACAGTAAGCGTAATACCAATGCATGCGCCAAATTAGTGGAAAAAGGTATTAAAGAAAAACTCTTAACAAAGACCTCTTTTGCGGAGCTTAAGAGCATTATTAAAGATATTACAGATAGTTATTTCTCTGCTTTAACGCATTCTCATCCAATGATTATCCCTGTAATTCTTACAAAGAATTAAAATGATTATTTTAGCGAGTGCATCACCAAGAAGAAAAGAATTAATGAGGAAAGAAATTTCCTCTTCTTTTGTGGTCATTGTGCCACATATTGATGAATCATTGTCCTTTAAGAAATACAGCGATGTAAAAGATATTGTTAAAGACATTTCTTTACGTAAATGTTTAGAAGTAGCGAAAGATCATCAAGATGATTTAGTCATTGCCGCGGACACTGTTGTGGTCTTAGGTAATGAGATTATTGGTAAACCAAAAGATAAAGAAGATGCCTATAAGATTTTAAGAGAATTATCAGGCAAAGAGCATCACGTGTTCACTGGTTACGCTCTTAAGCAAGGCGATAAACTAGTGCAAGGTATCGCTATTAGTAGTGTTTTCTTCAATGAATTAAGTGATGAATTAATTAATGCTTATATCGCGACTGGTTCCCCTATGGACAAAGCGGGAGCGTATGGCTTACAAGATAACGATAAGAAATTCCCATTAGTTAAAAAAACCAGTGGGAGTATCAATAACATTATTGGTTTTCCCACTGAGCAGATTTTAATTGATTTAAAGAATTTTATTCTTTAATAGAGTTAGAAATTGTTTCCGCGATATCAACCGCATTATTATTAATCACCAAGGTGACTTTATTAGACATTACTAGGACACTATTGACCCCAAGGCTTGTGAGCTTCTCGCGGTCAATTTTTTCTTTATCTTTTAAGGAAAGATTAATGCGAGAACCAATCGCAGAAACACTATTGATGTTATCCTTACCACCTAAGGCACTTAGCCAAGCGGATTCATCCACAATTGGGTTCTTTTTTCTTTTGCCAAAAAAGATGACTAAGAACACTAAAATTGCGACTAGGACTAAACATCCTGCGACGATGAGTACAACAGCGTATGTTGGTAAAGTTGTGTTATTTAATAAATTGAATTTCATAACCTTATGATATAATAGTCTAAAAGTTTGGAAAAAGAAATGATAAAGACACAAAAAGAATACGAGACAAGATTAATGTTAACAGAGGAACAATACTTTTTTATTGTGACTTATTATATGAACATTCAACCTAATAAACATTTCTTACAAAACACTAACCACTACTTTGATACTGATGACTTATATTTAAGAGATCATCATATGACTTTAAGAGTGAGAATTATCAACGATGTTAAAAGTGAACTCACATTAAAGATTAAAGGTAAAAACGGTGACGATGAAATAACTGATGGTTTAAGTCCAAAAGAACAAGAACTATTACTTGAACAAAATATTTTCCCATATGGACAAGTGAGAAATCGTTTAATGCTTTTACCCTATCCATTAGACAAATATCATCGTATTACTTCTTTATATAATAGACGTTTAGAAATTGAATTTGATGATTACACCCTAGTGGTTGATAAAAATACATATGAAGATGAAGTCGATTATAATTTAGAAATTGAATCTAAACTTGGTATTGATCACGCAAAAGAACTTTTAATCGAATACGCGAAAAAGTTTAACTTAACTCTTTCTAAAGAAAAATATATTGGTAAAGCCAGACGCGCTATTGCGGCGACATTAAAAAAGCTTAATAACAATTAAGCCTCTTCAACATCTGAGTGACCACATGTCTCATATTGTGGACAGTTATCGTTTTTACATGCCCATTCCGCTAAGCGACGAGCGTGAGGAATGAAAGATCTTATCTCATCTGGGTTGTAACCTACTTGAATTCGATGGTCATCAACGATAATTGGTCTTTTTAAAACGGACGGATTTTCTTTAATAAAAGTAATTAATTGTTTGACTGTCATGGAATCGATGTCTAAATCGTTTTCTTTAACAATCTTGCTTTTAGTGGAAATGATATCTTCAGTACCATTTTCACTCTTCATTAAAATATCAGTTAATTCTTGTTCGTTAAGAGTCGCAACAAAAATATTCTTTTCAATAAATGGGATGTTTTGATCCATGAACCATTTTTTGACTTTGCGACAGGAACTACAAGAAGGAGAAGTGTAAATTTTTATCATACGTTGATAGTATAACGATTTTTATAAATAAAACAAATAATATATATTTGAAATTAGTCTCGCATAAGACTAAACTAGATAAGCAAGGCAGGAAATATTATGGCAGAACGTATATTAACTGGTATTAAACCAACTGGACAATTAACATTAGGCAATTATATTGCGGTTTTAAAGAATTTAAAAAAGACTATGGAACGCGGCGAATGTTTTATCTTTATCGCTGACCTCCATGCTTTAACTTTGCCAATTGATCCAGAAGTATTAAGACAAAATTCTATCGACTTAGCAGCTTTCTATTTAGCGGCGGGTCTTGATCCAAATAAGAGCGCAATGTTCTTACAAAGTAGCGTCTCCGCGCATGCAGAGCTTAACGCTATTATGCAAAACTATTTGTACATGGGCGAGTTATCACGTATGACGCAGTTCAAAGATAAATCCGCTAAATTAAAAGAAAACGCGATTGGTTTAGGTTTGTTTGCTTATCCAGTCTTAATGGCGTGTGATATTGTCCTATATGACGCTAATATCATCCCTGTTGGTGAAGACCAAGTTCAACACATTGAGCTAACACGTGACCTAGTTAACCGCTTCAACAACCGTTATGGTGAACTATTAACAATGCCAAAAGCGGAACTCCGCAAAGTCGGTAAAAGAATCATGTCTTTAAGTGACCCAACAGTCAAAATGAGTAAGTCAGACCCTAAGGGCGATGTCTTCCTTAAAGATGAACCAGCTGTCATCCGTAAAAAGATTATGTCCGCGGTTACTGATATGGGTTGTGAAGTCAAATATGACCCAGAAAATAAACCAGGTATCTCTAACTTAATTCAAATCTATTGCTGTATGAAGGACATTGAAATCCCAGAAGCAGAAAAGAGATTTGAAGGCTACCGTTATGGTGATTTCAAAAAAGCGGTCGCAGATGCGGTTATTGAAGAACTTGAACCATTCCAAAATCGTTATAAAGAAATTATTGCTAATAAGAGCTATGAAGCCGTCCTTAGACAAGGCGCTGAAAAGGCTAGCAAGATTGCTAACGAAACGCTTAAAAGAATTCAAAAAGCCGTTGGCTTATTACAAATCTAAAGAAAACCAAGGATTGAATCCTTGGTCTTTTTTACAAGTGCAATGTTTCTTTGATACTCTTGAA